>CAYXOW010000216.1:0-1572 GCA_964466815.1 uncultured Treponema sp. | reverse complement strand
GCCGCGCTCGGGCCGCTCTACAAGTAACACCATCTACGAGCAGCTGCGCGAATCGAACTGCGCTCAGGGCACACGCACCGAAAAGCGCAGTTCGAGCGAGTAGCTGCCCGGCAACAATTTGTAAGGATCTCGGGTGTCGGGTCCACAGGTTGCGGTGCCAACGCCGCGCTGGCCCAGGTCGAGGTGCAGCCACGCGCCGGAAGCAAGCGCTTTGGGGATCGGAGCGAGTTCATCGAAATGGCGCGCCGACCACAGCTCGCGATCAGAATAAGGTGTGATCGACCAGAGGAATTTCGCAGGGCTTTCGACAATGAGACGCACTTCTTCCTGCGCATTTCCTTCGATGCGGGACAAGAAGCTCATCGATACAAAGCGCGATTCTCCTCTCGATCCATTCTCTTGGGGCATGATATAGGGCACGAGGAGCTCCTCCGGCGCTTGAGCATACCTTCCCATCAGCGTTCCCGCGCATCTGTCCGGATAATTTTCCTCAGGTCCGCGGCCGAACCACTCCACGCGCTCGATACCAGGCTGAAGTCGGGCGCACAGACCGATGCGCGGGTATTCGGGGAGGGCATCGGAGAGATCGAAGCGCACGCGCAAGGCAAGCATATCGGGTTCTTCAAATACCCATTCTTGCGAACACTCGCCGCAATCGATGCCGCGCGATGTCGTGAGCCTGTGGCGCCATGTGAGCGGCGCACAGGAAGAAATGGCTGGGGATGAAGGCGATTCGATACACTGCGGCGTCAGTTCGTCGAGGCCTGCATCGAGCCAGGGATACATCGCTTTATGTTCATAATAGAAGGCGTATTCTGGTTTACCGCGCAGCGCGATGAAATTCTTGAGGCCGTCATTCTGAGTGGGCGCGCGGAAGAGCGTCGGTAATAGAGGGCTCTGCAGCAGCTGGATTTGAGATCCGCTCCTCGTATGGCTCGCCAGCTGTTCGAGAAATCCGAGGGCCGAAAAATGAGGGCGAAGAGCCGCGCGGTTCCGCGCACGGCGAGGCACTTCGGCGGCGATGTCGCCTTCCTGTCCATGGCTCGGTAAACCCGCCCCGCTGAGGAGCTTGAATAGTTTCGACTCACGACCATATTCCAGGCGCTCTATGCGCAGTTCAGGCGCAGGGCCGACAATGTGCACGGAAATACAGTATTCTTCTCGATTCTGCCGAATTGTGCTGAAAGCGATGTCGTCGAAATTTCCTTGCGCCTCTGCAGAGAAGATGTTCGAATCCGAGAGCGCGATCTGAACCGATCCGCCTGCGTCGATATATCCGAGCTCGATGCTGCCCTGTGCGACTGGATTAGGCGCGTCCGGGTCTGAACTTGCGAGCCGCCACTCCAGTACGAGCGGTCCTATCGGCGCAAAATAACGGCGCGACGTGATCGTGATGTGGACAGCGCTTTTTTGCGCCGAGCCTCGGCTCCTGCGAAGCGGCTCGGTATGCGCATCGTTGGTGCAGAAGAACGCGGTGTCCTTGCCATATTTCTGAATCCATTGCGGAACTTTCTCGAGGATGAACTGCTGGGCACCAGCGACGCCAACATCGGAGGTCGGGTCCGGGGCAGT
>CAYXOW010000215.1:0-1593 GCA_964466815.1 uncultured Treponema sp. | reverse complement strand
GGCCGAAGCCCTCGCGAAGGGCATCATCACCTCGAGCCTCGTTAAAACCGCCATGTTCGGCGCCGACGCGAACTGGGGACGCATTCTCTGCGCTATGGGTTACACGCGCAGCGACTTCGACCCCGACAAGGTGGATGTGTCCTTCGAGAGTCCGCGCGGCTACATCGAGGTCTGCAAGGCCGGCGTTCCCCTCAACTTCAGCGAGGAGCGCGCGAAGAAAATCCTCAACAACCAGGAAGTCGAAATCATCGTGGACCTTCACGCGGGCGACGCCGAAGTCACCGCCTGGGGCTGCGACCTCTCGTACGAGTATGTGCGGATCAATGGCGATTATCGAACTTAAGAGGAATCACTATGGATGAACAATTCAATGCAGATGTGCTGATCGAAGCATTGCCGTATCTGCGCAGATTCGCCGGCAAGACAATCGTGATCAAGTACGGCGGCGCCGCGATGATCAACGAGGGCGTGCGTCAGACGGTAATTCAAGACCTCATTCTGATGCAGCAAGTCGGAATGAAGCCGGTGCTCGTGCACGGCGGCGGACCCGAGATCGACCGCATGCTCAAAAAACTCAACAAAGAGGCGATCTTCGTCGAGGGGCTCCGCTACACCGACGATGAGACCATGGAAATCGTCCAGATGGTGCTGGGCGGTAAGGTGAACAAGGATCTCGTCGAGTTTTTCGCACGGATGGGCGGCAAGGCTGTGGGCATCTGCGGTGCGGACGGTGGCCTCTTCATGGCGAAGCGCCTGCGGAAGAATGGGCAGGATCTCGGTCTTGTGGGCGATATACAGACCGTCAACACCGAGGTGATCAAATCGCTGCTGGATAATGGAATTATCCCAGTGGTGGCGAGCATTGCGCTCCGGAGCGATGAGGAGTGGGGCTTCTACAACGTGAACGCGGACACCGCAGCGGGCGCCCTCGCCATCGCGCTCAAGGCCGAGAAGCTCATACTTCTCACCGATGTGCCCGGTGTCATGGAAGACAAGTCCGACCTCGAAACCCTCATCCGCGAGATGGACGTACAGATGGCTAAGACACTTATGAAGCGGGGCGTGATCAAAGCGGGTATGATTCCCAAGGTCGAAGGCTGTCTGACAGCTCTCGCGCAGGGAGTGAGCGCGGCGCACATCGTCGATGGTCGATCGCCGCATTCTCTTTTAGTGGAACTTTTCACCGATACCGGTATGGGGACGATGATACGATGAAAGAACGATTCATGAACACGTATGCGCGGACCGGCCTCGTGCTGGACCACGGGGTTGGAGCGCGGGTCTTTTCCGTAGCGGGAAAAGAGTACATCGATTTTATGGCGGGAATTGGCGTGTCTTCGCTCGGACACGGACATCCGAAGCTCGTGGCGGCAATTGCCGCGCAAGCTTCCAAGATGATTCACGTCTCGAATTATTTCATGACCGAGCCCTCCATAGAGCTTGCTACCAAGCTGACCGACATGGCGGGCTACGACAATGTCTTCTTTTGCAATTCGGGCCTAGAGGCCAACGAGGCTGCACTGAAGATTGCGCGCAAATCCGGCCATGACCAGGGCATTGAGCGCGCCGAAGTGGTGGTCTATGAAAAAGCCT
>CAYXOW010000214.1:325-1599 GCA_964466815.1 uncultured Treponema sp. | reverse complement strand
AGCATGCAGCGAAGCGGAGATTTACTCGATATTTCCAATCTCAGGGTTGTCTTTGACACCTACGCGGGACAAGTGAAGGCGCTCAACGGGGTCGAGCTGTGGATGAGTCATGGCGAGCGGCTCAGCGTGGTCGGAGAGACAGGATGCGGGAAATCCGTTACTGCGCTCTCCATCATGCGTCTCATAGAAGAGCCGGGGAAAATCACCGAAGGTAGCATTCGTTTTGAAGGTCGAGATCTCGTTCCTCTTTCGGAGAGCGAGCTCAATCAAATCCGAGGTAAAGACATCGCGATGATCTTTCAGGAGCCAATCGCGGCCCTTAACCCGGTAATGAAGGTAGGCGATCAGATCATTGAGAACATCGAGTGTCAGAAGAACGCCGCGTGCGGCGATGATGATATTCGCTCGTCTAAGCGGGCCGAGCGCACCAGAAAGTCTTCTTCTCTCGAACTCATGCGTTCGATGCTGGGCCATGTTGGGCTGGACTGGCAGAGGACCGAGAATCTCTACCCCCATGAGTTGAGCGGCGGAATGGCACAGCGCGTTATGATCGCGATGGCGCTTTCGTCGCAGCCGAAACTCCTCATCGCGGATGAACCGACCTCTGCCCTCGATGTCACGATTCAAGCGCAGATTCTCAATCTGCTCAATAACCTTGTCCGCGAGACTAAGACTGCTGTTCTCCTCATTACTCACGCGATGGGCATTGCCGCGCAGTTCTCGGATTTTATCGCGGTCATGTACGCGGGCAATGTCGTCGAATATGGCTCAGTGGAAGCGATATTCAGCAATCCGCTGCACCCTTACACAAGAGGACTGTTGAAGGCTGTCCCAAAAATAGGCAGCGCCGAGGAACTTCAGAGTATTCCAGGCATCGTTCCGGACCTTGTTTCGCCTCCGAGCGGTTGTCGATTCCACCCACGCTGCCCGCATCGTAGGCCCGAGTGCGACAAGGAGCAGCCGCGATTTGAGCTTGTGCAGGGCGCCAAAGAGCTAGACCGACACCATGTGGCTTGTTTTTTGTATCAGAGCGAACATTGAGAGGACCACTATCGATGCAACAAGTGAAAGCAGATAAAAACAACGGCGAAATATTGATTCAGGTAAATCATCTCAAGAAGTATTTCGAGATAAAGAAGAACTTTTACTCCCGTCCTCTTCAGGTGAAGGCTGTCGACGATTGCGGATTCTCAATTCGAAGGAACACAGTATTCGGAGTTGTCGGCGAATCCGGATCGGGAAAATCAATCATTGCGCAAGCCATTATGGGAATT
>CAYXOW010000214.1:0-212 GCA_964466815.1 uncultured Treponema sp. | reverse complement strand
ATCCCTATAACTCGCTCCACCCCCGCAAGGTGGTTAAAAAGCTTATCGGCGAAGGGCTCCAGATTCACTTTAAGCTTTCATCGCAGGAAATCGACGAACGGGTTAAACAAATACTGACGCGCGTCGGGCTGCGGGAAGAGCACATGTACCGCTACCCGCATGAATTTTCCGGCGGCCAGCGACAGCGCATCGCCATTGCGCGCGCACTGGTT
>CAYXOW010000213.1:487-1630 GCA_964466815.1 uncultured Treponema sp. | reverse complement strand
GTCCGCAGACCTACATCAAACTGATGACCGACGGCATTCTGCTGGCCGAGACGCAGGGCGACCCGGACTTGTCGGACTACAACGCCATCATCCTCGATGAGGCGCACGAACGCAGCCTGAACATCGACTTCCTGCTCGGCTACCTCAAGACGCTGCTCGCCCGGCGCAGGGATCTGAAGCTCGTCGTCACCTCGGCGACCATCGATACAGGGGCGTTCTCGCGGCACTTCGATAATGCGCCGGTCATCGAGGTGTCGGGCCGGATGTATCCGGTCGAAGTCATCTACGCGCCGACTGGGAAGTGGACGGAAGCGATGCGGGTGTCACGCGACCCACTTGAAAGTCCCTCGACTGGTAGTGCGCGCGGTCTCCCTCACCCCGGCCCTCTCCTCAAGGAGAGGGAGACAGCTTCGGACGCTTTCAGTCTGAACCTGGCGCAACCGGATTCTCCAGCGCTGGGTGACTTGCCCCCTCTCCCCAAGGGAGAGGGCCGGGGTGAGGGGGAACGGGGCTCTCGCATGACCGTTGTTCGGCAGGAGAACGCGGAAGACGTGGATTTCGTCGAGGCTGCGGTACTGGCGACCGAACACATCCTCTACGAAACGCACACGGGCGACGTGCTGATCTTCATGCCGGGTGAGCGCGATATCCGTGAAATGCGCGATCAGCTTGATGGCCGGTTCGCGGGTGAGGCGGAGGTGATTCCGCTCTTTGGTCGTCTGAGCGCGGGCGAGCAGCAGCGCGTCTTCGCGCTTGCACCGCGGCGCAAGATCGTGATCGCCACGAACATTGCCGAAACCTCGCTGACGATCCCGGGCATTCGATACGTGATCGACGCGGGTCTGGCGCGGATCAGCCGCTACAACCCGCGCACGCGCACGAAGCGATTGCCGGTCGAGCCGGTCTCGCAAAGCAGCGCCAACCAGCGGAAGGGCCGCGCCGGCCGTGTCGAAGCGGGCATTTGCATCCGGCTCTACACCGAGGAAGACTACGAAGCGCGGCCGCCGTTCACCCAGCCGGAGATCCAGCGCGCGAACCTCGCCGAGGTCATCCTTCGCATGAAGGCCTTCCGGCTCGGCGACATCGCGACGTTCCCCTTCGTGCAACCGCCCAGCCCGAATGCGATCACCACGGGCTATGCCC
>CAYXOW010000213.1:0-477 GCA_964466815.1 uncultured Treponema sp. | reverse complement strand
AGGAACTCGGCGCGCTCGATGCCGCCCGCGAGTTGACGCCGCTGGGGCGTGATCTTGCGCGGTTGCCGATCGATCCCACGCTCGGCCGCATGCTGCTCCAGTCCCAGCACGAGCACGCGCCCCGCGAATTGCTCATCATCGCGGCGGGGTTGAGCATCCAGGACCCGCGCGAGCGCCCGCTCGATCAGAAAGACACTGCAAACGCTGCGCACAAGCGGTTCAACGATCCGCGCTCCGACTTCCTCACCCTGCTCAACATCTGGAACGCCGTGCACGACCAGTGGGAGTCGCTCCGTTCGCAGGGCCAGCGGCGCAAGTTCTGCCGGCAGCACTTCCTTTCCTACCTGCGTCTGCGCGAGTGGCAGGATCTCTATTCGCAGTTGCATGACGCGCTCGACGATCTTGGCACGCTCAAACTCAACGAGAGCAGCGCTGCCTACGAGGCGATCCACCGTTCGATCCTGGCCGGCTTGATCG
>CAYXOW010000212.1:0-1656 GCA_964466815.1 uncultured Treponema sp. | reverse complement strand
TAATCGGCACACTTCGTGCAAAGAGAGGGATTCCGTAGCGATGCGGGTGGAAGAATCCCGCCGAAGTCCGATGAAAACCACTCCGGAGCAGTCCGTGTGAACCGGCTGTATTGTCGCTGTAATGCGGATCGCGCGCCATGCGTTAATGGCGGAGAGTGCGGCCCCTGTCGCGGGGAGCCGAAGTAAGGTGGAACCGCGGATTACCGAGAGCGTTCAGCTCCACGGGATTCGTCCTTACGTGAAACAGTTCACGTGCGGGCGCATCCTGTGGAGCTTTTTTTATGCTCAAATCGTGAAAAGGAGAAGGATTATGGCGGCAGATATCGAAAGGATGCGGCATTCACTTGCCCATGTGATGGCCGAGGCGGTGCAGCATCTCTATCCCGGCACGAAATTCGGCATTGGTCCTGCAATTCAGGATGGCTTTTACTACGATTTTCTCTTTCCCCAGACCGTGACCAACGACGACCTCGCGGCGATCGAGAAAGAAATGCGCAGAATCATCGCGCAGAATCAAGCTTTTTCGCGCGAGGAGCTGAGCAAGGATGAGGCGAAGGCTCTGTTTGCGGAGCAGCCCTTCAAGCTCGAACTGATCGATGGTCTCGAGGATGGAACAATTTCGATCTACAAACAGGGCGACTTTGTCGACCTTTGCCGCGGTCCCCACGTCGAGTCCACAAGAGAGCTTCGCGCCGACGCCTTTAAACTGAAAACTATAGCGGGCGCCTACTGGCGCGGCGATGAGACCCGCCCGATGCTGACCAGGGTGTACGCCTACGCGTTCGCGACCAAACCTGAACTCGAGGCTTACCTCAAGATGCTCGAAGAGGCGGAGAAGCGCGATAATCGCAAGCTCGGCAAGGAACTCAACCTCTTTTCGACCCACGAGGAAGCGGGCGCAGGTCTCATCTACTGGCACCCAAAGGGTGGACGTTTCAGGGTAGCTCTCGAGAACTGGTGGCGCGACGAGCACTACAAGAACGGCTACGAGATCCTCGTCACCCCCCACATCGGGAAGAGCTGGCTCTGGGAGACTTCCGGCCACCTCGGGTTCTATAAAGAGAACATGTACTCGCCTATGAAAATCGACGAAGATGAGTACTTCATCAAGCCGATGAACTGTCCCTTCCACATCATGATCTACAAGAGCCAGACTCGCTCGTACCGCGACCTCCCGCTACGCTGGGCCGAGCTTGGCACCGTCTACCGCTACGAGCGCGCGGGCGCTCTCCACGGGCTCATGCGCGTGCGCGGCTTCACTCAGGACGACGCCCACATCTTTTGCACCCCCGAGCAGATCGGCGACGAAATCAGCGAAGTGCTACGCTTCTCGCTCGCAATGCACCGAGCGCTTGGATTCAAGGAGATCAAAGCCTACCTCGCGACCAAACCGAAGGGCGATGGCGCCGTCGGCGACCCTGAACGCTGGCAACAGGCGACTGAATCGTTACGCGTTGCAATCGAACAAGAGGGACTCTCGTATGAGATCGACGAGGGCGGCGGAGCCTTCTATGGCCCGAAGATCGATCTCAAGGTGAAGGACGCGATCGGACGTGAGTGGCAACTCACTACGATTCAATTCGACTTCAATATGTCTGAGCGCTTCCAGATCGAGTACATCGACGCGGATGGCCAGCGCAAGCGTCCCTACATGGT
>CAYXOW010000211.1:0-1661 GCA_964466815.1 uncultured Treponema sp. | reverse complement strand
CGCGAGCGCGCCGAGCTACCCGAAGAGTTCGACGAAGTAGAATTGAGCCGCACACCCCTCACTTTGACCGAAGGACAGCGCGCCGCCCTCGACGGCATTCTCGCCGCTCCCCAGGGCATGTTCTACCTCTACGGTCCGACCGGCACCGGCAAAACCGAAGTTTTTCTCCAGCTCGCCGAGGCGACCCTGGCCCGCGATCGCGGTGTACTCTACCTCGTGCCCGAAATCGCGCTCACTCGTCAAGTCGAGCAGGATGCCCGCGCGCGATTCGGCGAGCGCTGCGCCATTATCCACTCACGCCTCACGCCCTCGCGCAAGCTCGCGGAGTGGCGCCGCATCGCATCGCGCCAAGCGCGCATCGTCATCGGCGCCCGGAGCGCGGTCTTTGCGCCCATTCCCGACCTCGGTCTCATCATCATCGACGAGGAGCACGACACCGGCTACAAAAGCGGCACAACCCCGCGCTACCACGCGCGCCAGATCGCCATGCGCCGCGCCCGCGACTCAGGCGCCCGCCTTGTCATGGGGAGCGCCACTCCCTCGCCCGAAGCTTGGCAGGCTTGCGGCGAAGGCCTCATCGCGCGCTTCAACCTTACGAACCGTCCTGCGGGCGGCTCCTTCCCCGAAGTGCGAATCATCGATATGCGTGGGCGTCAGGGCCTCATCTCGGATGAGCTCGCCGAAGCCATCGTCGAGGCGAAGCGCGCCGGCCGCCAATCCATCCTCTTTCTCAATCGAAGAGGCTTCGCGCGCACCCTGATCTGCCAGACCTGCGGCGCCGAAGTCCTCTGCCGGCACTGCTCGGTCCCGCTCACCTACCACAAGTCGGGCGCTCGCCTTGTCTGCCACTACTGCGGCTACAGCGAGCCCAAGCCGAGCGCCTGTCCCGAGTGCGGCTCCCTGGACCTCGGCTGGGCCAGCTACGGCACCGAGCGTATCGAGGAAGAGCTCCGTGAGCGCTTTCCGGACATGCGCATCGCACGGCTCGACACCGACGCCGTAGCCGCAAAGGGCGCCATCGAAGACACCCTGCGCGCATTCAAGCGCGGAGAGATCGACCTCATCGTCGGCACGCAGATGGTCGCCAAAGGGCTCAATTTTCCAGGATTGCGAGTGGTAGGGATCCTGATGGCCGACCAGGGGCTCTCGATGCCCGATTTCCGCGCCGCGGAGCGCGTATTCTCGCTCATTGTACAGGTTGCGGGCAGAGCGGGACGCCACCGCCCCGACGGTCTCGTCTTCGTGCAGACGCGCAAGCCAGACAGCCCCATCGTTCGTTTGGCGGCCTCCGGCGACGTCACCACCTTTCTCGAGCGCGAATTGGAGACGCGCCGCCAGCTCGAGTTTCCGCCTGCTTCGAGACTCTGCCGAATCGTGTTTCGCTCGAAGTCGCAGCGCGACGCCCGCGACAGCGCCGCTACATCCGCTGCACTCGCGCGCCGCCTCGCGGAGACAGGCGAATTTTCCGGCGTCGACGTGCTCGGCCCCTCCGAGTGCGCGCTCGCTATCGTCGCCGACAACTACCGCTACCAGCTCATTTTCCGCTCTCGCCGATTCGGCGAGCTCCAGCGTTTTGTCGCCACCTTCAGGCATGCCATTGCGCCTGCCTCCTCAGTCTACACGGAGATCGACATCGACCCGGTTCAAATGATGTGAAGGCC
>CAYXOW010000210.1:0-1734 GCA_964466815.1 uncultured Treponema sp. | reverse complement strand
ATCTTGGCCTCGTCGGCGAAGATGTCGATGATGCGTTTGTAGTCGGCAGTCGAGCGTTCGGGGTGGGTTGATTGAGGAGAGGCGGTGTTGTAGTGAGGCACTGTTTCGGTGCGCTCGCTGTGCGCATCGCGCGCCGCTTCGATACCCGCGTCGACTTCCGCGCCGCAGCCCGCATAGCAGAATCGGCACGCGTTGTTGCATCGGTAGGTCAGGGCGATTTCGCCGAGCACCGGCAGGCGCGTGAATGAGAAAGAGTACAGCTCGGCGCCTACGGTGCCGTTGACGGGTCGATCGCCTCGGTAGAGCGCCGCGAGGTCGCCAAAGAAAAGCGCAGTATCGCGCGCGGCTTCATACGAGGGCAGATGCAGCTTCTGCATCGAGCCACCGCGCTTGAGATAATCGATCAGTGAGGCTCCGGTCGGATTGAGCTTGTACACCCGATTGGGCGGGAGAATAAGGACACCATCGTCGGTACGACAGAAGATGTGCTCGCCCGCGCGCGCCCAAAAGTCGTCGACCCATGCCAACTCCGACGCGGCAGCCGTATCTGTGGGGCCGAGTGGTCCCGTGGTCATTTCCGCACCAGGGGTTGCCGCACGCGCGCGCTGAACCGGAAATTTCAATGTGGCCCTCCGGAAACGCACGCACTGTGGCATGCCGAGTGGCACGCTGAATGGCACGCGCTGTGGCACGCCTGATGGCATGCCGAGTGACACGCGTTGTGGCAAGCCGAGTAGCAGGCGCCCGAAGTGCCGGCGAGGTTCTTTGGGGCGAAGCAGCCCGAAAAGCATGCCGACGACGCCATAAAGGCCGCGTACGTTCCCGAAAATTCCTTCGGTAATCCTATATTGCCGCAGTAGTGTGGGTGCGAGTACACATACACGAAGGAATACCAATACGGGTAATACCCCGGCATCCCGGCGCGCGCCGTCGCGCTTTCGCTGCCTGCTTGAGTGCCGGCTTCCGCCGCAGCTTCAGCCTCTTCGATTTTTTTTCGATAATAGGCTTTTGTGGCCTCGATGTCGCAGTCCCATGTCTTCTCTTGGAGGTTCTTGAGCGCCATCTCAAAGAAATCGGCCATTTTCCCAGTGAGCACCCACCCATCCGCGTCGAAGCTGGCTAAAAAGGTGTCGCCATAGGGATCGGAGCTCTTTTCCTTGAGCGCCTCGATTCTGAGCGGAGCCTCCTGGGCGAGCTTTGCGACACCTTCATCCTCGAGAATCTTGACCATAACGGCCGCGACGCGCGGAAGCGGCAACTCAAAGAGCAGTGCTACTTCGATCGGATGCAGGTCTTCGGCGACCTTGCCAGGCACCGCATATGTGCCCTCGCTCAATCGAGGCGGCGTCCACGAGTCTCCCGCCCACGCGATTCCTTCAGCTTTAGCGACCGCTTTGGGATAACCGGCGATTTTCTTGCGATAGAGAAACACACCGAGCGCCGCCACGCCACCGCACAGGAAGAGCGCTAACAACGGTGTTCGTCGCCACGCCATCGAGTAGTAGTTCGCCGCCGACGCGTCCTGGGCGACCTGGTTGCTCTGGCCAGCCTGATTCGTTCCACCGGTAGCGGCGGCAGCAGCCGAGCTGGTCCCTCCTGCCGCAAGCGCGTCGAAGAGTGGTAAAAAAGCCTGACCGACATTCTGTGCTGAAAAGTAAAACTGGAGTTCCTGCGAAGCTTTCGCGGCGGGCTTGTCCTGGTGGAATCGAAGCGCGAGATAGTATTTTCCATCGG
>CAYXOW010000209.1:0-1780 GCA_964466815.1 uncultured Treponema sp. | reverse complement strand
ATTGTACAGAATCTTGAGAAAGCCCGGCCCTCCTTCGTTCTCCCCCGCGATCGCGAGGGGAAGATTGACAAGGATTGCACCGAATCCGATCGGCAAGAGCAGCATCGGCTCATATTCTTTCTTAATCGCGAGCCAGATGAGGATTCCGCCGATGCCGTACATTACCAGCATTTTCCAGGTAATTGAAGTAAAACCTATGAATACATTCTGCATGGCTCCACTCTATCCTGAGGAGACGGTACGCGGCAAGGTTGCTCTATTAACGATTCTACGCGTATCCGCTGCGTGCCGCATGATTTCCGCCCTGGAATAAATCATTCTTTTATAGTAAAGTGCGCAGCGCTATGAGTAACATTACCGTCGCGGTCGGACTTTCGGGCGGCGTCGATTCTTCGCTTGCCGCGGGTCTTCTCAAGGAGCAAGGCTACAATGTTGTCGGTCTGACCATGAAAATATGGAAGGGCGCCTACAAGATCCAGGAGGATCTCAAGCATGCCTGCTTCGGTCCTGGAGAAGAAGAGGATATCGCGGCGTGCGAGCGTCTCTGCGCACAAATTGGAATCCCATACCACGTCATCGATCTCACCGATGAATACGAGCAGCATGTCATCGAATACTTCAGACGAGAGTACCTCGTAGGGCGAACGCCCAACCCTTGCATCATCTGCAATCGGGAGCTGAAATTCGGCTTTCTCATCGACAAGGCGCGAGAAGCTGGTATCGAGTTCGACTTGTTTGCCACAGGGCACTATGTACGATCCGCGCTCATCGATGGAATTCGATATCTTAAAGTCGCGCGCGATAGCGCGAAGGATCAGAGCTACTTTCTCTATGGGCTCGATTCGGCCAGGCTTGAGGGAATTCTCTTTCCCCTGGGTGAGATGACTAAAGAAGAAACGAGGAATGCGGCCCGCGCACACGGCCTCGAGGTCGCCGAAAAGCCCGAGAGCCAGGACTTCGTGGGTGGCGGCGACTATGCGCCGCTCTTCGAGCACGCACAGCCTGAGCCTGGCGATATTGTGGATGTGAAGGGCAATGTGCTCGGCCGACACCGTGGGCTCCCCTTTTACACGATCGGCCAACGGCGCGGCCTTGGAATATCGCTCGGCGCCGATCCTGTCTACGTGCTCGCGCTCGACTCAAAGCGCAACCGCGTCATCGTCGGCCCCGGCAAAGGACTTTTCTCCTCGGGGCTCGTCTCGCGCTCGTTCCGGCTCCAGAACCCTGAAATGGCCCGTGCGCCTCTCAGCTGCGGCGTAAAAATTCGCCAGAACCACAGGCCCGCGCGCGCCACTGTCGAAGTCGACTCTTCGGGCGTCGCCCGGGTGCACTTCGAGATCCCACAGCGGGCCGTGGCGCCCGGACAGTCCGCGGTGCTCTACTCCGACGATGGCCTCGTGCTGGGTGGCGGCGTCATCGACGAAGCGCTTGATTTTTGATGCGAATTACCGTATTTTCTCGACTGAATACAGCCATGGGGGTGCACTGGTTTCGACCTGTGCGGTTCGTGGTGTACGCTGCAGGTGGAGTGGCTACCCTCCTCAAAGTGGCAAAACCTTTAAGTGCCAACAACAACGGCGCTCTCGCCCTCGCTGCGTAAGTAGCAGGCGACGGACGCCATAGCGGGCTGTCTCCGACGCTATGGAGGTCTGTAACACTCGGGGGCTTACCTTGGGGCTGGTCCGGAAGTTCCGAGGGACATCAAACCGGAATACGGAGCCGGACGCGCGCCAATCCGCTCGCCGGATCCCGACAATATACCGATTGGCTAAACCTGTAG
>CAYXOW010000208.1:0-1783 GCA_964466815.1 uncultured Treponema sp. | reverse complement strand
GAGTTGTCGGCCCATGAACTCCTGGCCATTGAGCGCGGCGATCGCGGCATCAGCAGCCTCGGGATTCTCCATCTCGACGAATCCAAACCCCTTCGCCTTTCCGGTGAAGCGATCGACGATGATGTTCACGGAAGTGACATCGCCGTACTGTGCGAAGAGATCCTGGAGCTGGCGCTCGGAGGTGTTGTAATTCATGTTACCGACATAAATTTTCTTGGACATTTCGGAAAAACCTCAACAATGTGGCCTCGTCCTCTCGACGTCGGCCGATTTGATCCGCCTAGGGCGAATCAGCCGCAAAAACCTAAACACGCGGTGTTTGCCCGGCAGTCTTCAGAGGAGAAATTGAGGATCTGTTGTGATTATTTTTGGTCTTTCCGAATGAGACACGAAGGTGAGAAAAACCGGCACGTGCGTCAGCCGCCTTCAGCAAACCGGTGCTACGAAAGGAAAAACAATGCATGTAACAGCCAATTCCAACCTGAAAACTTTTGGAAAACATCCGCTGTCCTTAAGTTTTCGCGTATTTTACACCGAATATAAACCATTTGGCGATCGCCGTCAAGCGATATAGCTGCGAACGAAAAGAGTAAAAAGCTCGAAATAATGATAATTTAGAGAATTCCTGATAAACTTGACAAAGCCTTCGGCTTCGGTATAATCAAAAATGACCGCATTCGTTTTAGAAGGGAGGGGTTATGGCACCATTGGTGTGGTACATCGTCCTTCCTCTTGCCGGTCTTTTTCTAGGATGGATGATCCGCTGGCTATATGCCAGATTTCAGCTCTCTTCCGCAGAGCGGAAGTCAGAGCGTGTTTTGCAGGATGCGATAAAAGAGGCGGAGGCCAAGAAAAAAGAAATCCTGGTAGAAGCAAAAGATCAGATCATTCGTGAACGAAACCAGCAAGAGAGGGAAATTAGGGACCGAAGAATCGAACTGCAGAAGTATGAGCGGCGCGTTCTTCTTAAAGAAGAGAACCTCGATGCGAAGCTGTCGTCGATCGAGCGCATCGAAACCAACTTGAAGACAAGGGAATCGACCATCGCGGAGAAGGAAGCCTTCCTCGCAGGGCAGGAGGAACGCTACGCTGCCGAGCTGGAGCGCGTCTCCGGCTTTACCGCTGAAGAGGCGAAAAAGCTCATCATCCAGAATATGGAACAGGAAGCTCGCCGCGACGCGCAGGTTCTCATCAACAAGATCGATCAGGAAGCCCACCGCGGAGAAGAAGGCGAAGGATATCGTCATTACGACGATCCAGCGCATCGCGACGGAGTCGACCGCCGAGTCGACGGTGTCGTCGGTCAGCCTTCCTTCGGATGAGATGAAGGGGCGCATTATCGGCCGCGAGGGTCGCAACATCCGCACCCTCGAAACGCTCACGGGTGTCGATATCATCATCGACGATACCCCCGAAGCGGTGGTTATCTCTTGCTTCGACCCGATCCAGCGCGAAATTGCGAAAATTTCGCTCGAGCGGCTCATCGCCGACGGGCGCATCCACCCGGCGCGCATCGAAGAGATGGTGCAGAAGGTGACGCGTGAGATCAACCAGAAGCTCTACGACGAGGGCGAAAAGGTCGTGTTCGACCTCGGTCTGCACAACATGGCGCCTGAACTCATACGAGCTGTGGGAAGACTCTACTACCGCACGAGTTATGGGCAGAACGTGCTCATGCACTCGAAGGAAGTGGCGGTCATTGCGGGGCTCTTGGCGGCCGAACTTGGACTTAACCGGGAGATCGCCAAGCGTGGTGCGCTCCTCCACGACATCGGCAAGGGCA
>CAYXOW010000207.1:0-2001 GCA_964466815.1 uncultured Treponema sp. | reverse complement strand
GTAGAGCGCCGGTCTCCAAAACCGGATGTTGTGGGTTCGAGTCCTACCTGGCCTGCGAGTATGAAGTACGCATTGCGTGGCGTATGTGCGCGACGCGGAGCGAAAGGGACCAAGGAGCCGCCATGAAGAAAATCATTCAGTTCTTCAAGGACAGTTACGCAGAACTTTCGAAAGTAGTGTGGCCGTCCAAAGACGATGTTGTCGCCTCGACGAAAATTGTGCTTATTTCGACAATTGCGGTAGCCCTTGTGCTCGGCCTCATCGATTTCCTTATTGTGTTGGGAATCGAGGTCGTTTTCCGATAAGGTAGAAAAGGGATGGCGAAATCTTGGTACATTCTCAATGTTTACTCCGGTTATGAGAACAAAATTGAGAAGACGATCCGTATGCTCGTCGACTCGAACGAGCTTTCGCGCGATATCGTCACGGATATAAAGGTTCCATCTGAAGAAGTATCCGAAATCAAAGAAGGAAAAAAGCGGACAGTTCTGCGCAAGATACTGCCCGGCTATATTCTGGTCGAGATGGATCTCCCGGATAATGGCTGGAAAACGACATGTGCGGTAATCCGCAATATCAATGGCGTCACCGGGTTTGTCGGTTCTGCGTCGAACGCTAGACCTCAACCTATTACAATGGAAGAAGTGAAGCGAATTCTCCAGCGCACGGGCGAGATGAAGGGCGAGCGACCGGTGCATTTCCGGCAGAGCTTCTCTGTCGGTGAACAGGTCAAAATTACCGAAGGTCCCTTTGAATCCTTCTCTGGTGTCATCGACGAAGTGAATGCAGAGAAGAGCAAACTCAAGGTAAGCGTACAGATTTTTGGCAGATCGACGCCGGTCGAAGTCGACATGGCGCAAGTCGAAAAGATTTAAGTGGGCGCCTCTCCGAGGGGCGCAGTGATCTTTGTACAGCAGCATTCGGGCCATGTGGCCGGGATGCTTCTCAGATAAGGGGTTTTAGCTCCGATGATGGGAGTCCCTGCCCTACGGGGACGCTACCCCGGCTTTTAATTGCCGGGTATACCACGATAGGAGAACGGCTATGGCCAAGAAAAAAATTACTGCAATAGTCAAGTTGCAGTGCCCCGCCGGCAAAGCGACGCCAGCTCCTCCTGTAGGACCCGCCCTGGGTCCTCATGGCGTTTCGGCACCCATGTTCTGCCAGCAGTTCAATGAGCGTACGAAAAGCATGGAGCCTGGTCTTGTTGTTCCGGCGATCATCACGATCTATCAGGATAAAACGTTTACGTTCATCCTGAAGACGCCTCCCGCCAGCGTGCTCATCAAGAAAGCCTGCGGCATCGAAAAGGGATCCTCGCTTCCTCAGAAGGATAAAGTCGCGAAGCTCTCCAGGGCGAAGCTCGAAGAGATCGCAAAACAGAAGCTCCCGGATCTCAATGCGAACGATATCGAGGCCGCGAAGCGCATCATCGCAGGTACAGCCCGTTCGATGGGCGTAGAAGTGGAGTCATGAGATGAAACACGGCAAGAAATACAACGAAGTGGCGAAGAAGGTCGATCCTTCCCAGTCGTATGAAATTGGCGCCGCGTGTGCGCTCGTGAAGGATCTCAAGACGGCAAAATTCGATGAGACAGTCGAAGTCCACATCAGGCTCAACCTCAAGAAAAGTCAGACAGTGCGCGACACCGTGGTGCTCCCACATCAGTTCAGGGCTGAGAAGCGTATCCTCGTGTTCTGCAAGCCCGAACGCGTCAAGGAAGCTCTCGATGCAGGCGCTGCGTATGCGGGGAGCGAAGAACTCATTGAAAAGATTAAGGGCGGATGGCTCGATTTCGATATCGCGGTCGCCACTCCCGATATGATGAAGGATGTCGGCAAACTCGGTATGGTGCTCGGCCGCAGAGGCCTTATGCCGAACCCCACGACCGGCACCGTCACGAACGACCTCTCTGCGGCGGTCAATGAGCTGCGCAAAGGCCGCACCGAGTACCGCACCGACAAGTCCAACATCATCCATTTGCCTGACGGTAACATTTC
>CAYXOW010000206.1:0-2015 GCA_964466815.1 uncultured Treponema sp. | reverse complement strand
GATTTAATGGTGTTCAATTTTCTCGGTGCAGACACTAGGTTATGAGCATTGCGTCGCCATAGCTGAAGAATCGATAGTTTTTCTCTATCGCAGAGCGGTACGCTTCAAGAATTTTCTCTCTTCCTGCGAACGCGGACACGAGCATAAGCAGGGTCGACTTCGGCGTGTGAAAATTGGTGAATAGGCTGTCTACCACGTGAAATTTAAAGCCTGGATAAATAAATATTCGAGTCGAAAAGCTGCCTGCGCGCAAGGCCTCCTCGAACCATGCAGACTCCAGCGAGCGAAGCGAAGTAGTCCCTACCGCGTATATCTTTTTGCCTGAGGCCTTTGCGTCGTTGATCTTCGCGGCGACTTCCGGAGTGATTTCGAACCACTCTTCATGCATGCGATGGTCTTCGACATTCTCGGTGCGCACCGGCAGAAAAGTTCCGAGCCCAACATGGAGCGTGACATACTCGATAGCGATACCTTTTGCACGGAGACTCTCCAAAATCTCCGGCGTGAAGTGAAGCCCCGCAGTTGGACTCGCTGCGGAGCCAGTGCGCGCTGCGTAGACGGTTTGATATCGTTGTTCATCATCGGCGGTATCCGCGCGTTTGATATACGGAGGAAGGGGCACATGTCCAAAGCTGTTGAAATACTCGTCGCCGATCGGCCGATCGAACTCAATGATCTTCTCGTCACGTATTTCTTCGACGATACTGCCCCTCAGCTCGCCGGGAAAGGAGTAGCTTCGACCCGGTTTTTGCCTGCCGGATTTGCTGCAGACGGCTCGCCAGAGCCTCGACTTCGGTGGAATTCGCTCGCTTGGCGCGACCACACGTATCTCCATCGCAGGCGCGAGCGAGTTTGGAGTGATGGGTGCTAGAAATATGAACTCGATATGGGCTCCCGTCTGTTCACACACTCCGTACACGCGTGCTTTTCGAACGCGCGAATCGTTGAAAACCACGATCGACCTCGGTTCGATGAATGAAGCAATATCTGCGACCATCGAGTCGGTGAGCGCACCAGTTGTGCGGTCGAGTACCATAAGTCGCGACGCGCCGCGATGT
Organism: uncultured Treponema sp.; assembly: GCA_964466815.1. Classification (GTDB taxonomy): domain Bacteria; phylum Spirochaetota; class Spirochaetia; order Treponematales; family Rectinemataceae; genus Rectinema. The sequence continues at coordinate 957 of CAYXOW010000206.1, read as the reverse complement.
TCGGGAGGAAATTGTGCGATCAGGTGTTCGGGGAGGTCAAAATTGAAGTCGTCCGTTTTCCTTCAGTGGTTCCAATCCTAGATGTTTATACGCCGCGGGTGTAGCAACTCTACCGCGTGGTGTGCGCGCGAGCATGCCGATCTGGATGAGATAGGGTTCATAGTAGTCCTCAAGGCTCTCCACACTCTCGCTGACGGAGACAGCGAGCGTTTCTGCTCCTACAGGTCCTCCACCGAACCGTGCGATGATCGCCTTGAGAATTTCGCGGTCGAGGCGCTCAAGACCGAGATAATCCACTTCCAGGCGTCCGAGCCCATCGTGCACAATCTCCTTGGTGATCGTCCCCGATCCTCGCACCTGCGCAAAATCGCGCATCCTTCTCAGAAGACGATTGGCGATGCGCGGCGTTCCCCGGCTCGTGCCCGCGAGCAGCGCAATCGCGTCTTCTTCGATCGCGATATCGAGAATACCCGATGAGCGGCGTAGGACGTTCGCCAGATCCTCCGGCGCGTAGTATTCGAGTCGGAGAGATATTCCGAATCGGCTCGAGAGGGGCGTCGAAACCATGCCGGCTTTCGTGGTAGCTCCAACAAGTGTGAAGGGAGGAATAGGTATACGCACTGTACGCGCCGCCGGTCCCTGCCCAATCACCCAGTCGAGCTCGAAATCCTCCATCGCGATGTAGAGCATCTCCTCGATGGCGGGCTTGAGCCGGTGAATCTCATCGATAAAGAGCACACCCCCAGGGCGCAAATTGGTGAGAATGCCCGCGAGATCCTTAGGTTTTTCGATGGCAGGCGCGCTCGTGGGCTTGAAATCGGCGCCCATCTCCGAGGCGACCACAAGGGCCAGTGTTGTCTTGCCGAGACCAGGCGGCCCCATAAGAAAGAGGTGATCGAGAGCCTCGCCCCGATCGCGCGCGGCGACAATGGCGCGGGCGACACGGCGCGAGTGGCG
>CAYXOW010000205.1:1579-2059 GCA_964466815.1 uncultured Treponema sp. | reverse complement strand
GGACCCTACTCCCTCGTGACGCAGCAGCCGCTCGGCGGCAAGGCGCAGTTCGGCGGTCAGCGTCTTGGCGAAATGGAAGTGTGGGCGCTCGAAGCCTACGGCGCGGCGAACACGCTCCAGGAGCTTCTGACGATCAAGTCCGACGATATGACTGGTCGCTCCAAGATCTACGAGGCGATCGTGAAGGGCGAGCCGCACACGGCAGCGGGTATCCCTGAGGCCTTCAACGTTATGGTGCAGGAGCTCCGCGGTCTCGCGCTCGACATCAAGGTCTACGACTCGAAGGGCAAACAGATCGCTCTCACGGAGCGCGACGAAGATATCATCAAAAAGCAGACCGATATATTCTGAGTCTACGGTAGAGAAAGGGTGCGCTTTTAGACGTGAGCGCACCATGGGAATTTGTTCTGCGGCATGAAATGCCGCGCCGCTGCCCCACCGTGGTGTGGACAGCGCCGAAGCCCGAGGGGGTAGCATGAG
>CAYXOW010000205.1:0-1544 GCA_964466815.1 uncultured Treponema sp. | reverse complement strand
ACGATCCGAAGTTGGTCTTATGGTGAAGTGCTCAAACCTGAGACGATCAATTACAGGACGCTCCGACCCGAGCGCGACGGTCTTTTCTGCGAGCGCATTTTCGGTACCACAAAAGAGTGGGAGTGCTACTGCGGAAAATTCAAATCGATCCGGTACAAGGGCGTCATCTGCGACCGCTGCGGAGTAGAAGTTACGAACTCGAAAGTCCGCCGTGAGCGCATGGGGCACATCGAACTCGCAAGTCCGGTGTCGCACATCTGGTTTTACCGCTCAGTGCCCAGCCGGATGGGGCTGCTCCTCAATCTACCCATGGCGACGCTCAAATCGGTGCTCTACTATGAGAAGTACATTGTCATCGATCCGGGCGAAACCGAGCTCAAAAAGATGCAGCTTTTGACGGACGAAGAGTACCGCGACGCAATGGATCGATTTGGAGGTGCCTTTACCGCAGGCATGGGCGCAGAGGCGATCCGCTCCCTTCTTGAGCAAATCGACCTCGACAAATTGTCGCAGGAACTTAGGCTCAAAATGATCGATCGCGGTGCCAAGGCCGACAAGCGTCTCTTAAAGCGCATTGAGATCGTCGAAGCATTTCGGTCGTCGGGAAACCGCCCCGAGTGGATGATCCTAACCGTAATCCCTGTCATTCCTCCCGAACTTCGCCCAATGGTTCAGCTCGATGGCGGACGCTTTGCCACGAGCGATCTCAACGACCTCTACCGCAGAGTCATCAACCGCAATAATCGCCTTAAAAAACTGCTGCAGCTCAATGCGCCCGACATCATCATCTTCAACGAAAAGCGCATGCTGCAGGAAGCTGTCGATGCGCTCTTCGACAATACGCGCCGCCGCCGCGCGGTGAAGGGTGCGGGAAACCGCCCGCTCAAGTCACTCGCCGACATGCTGAAGGGAAAGCAGGGGCGGTTCCGCCAGAACCTGCTCGGCAAACGCGTCGATTACTCCGGCCGCTCCGTCATCGTGGTGGGGCCGGAACTTAAGATGTGGCAGTGTGGGCTCCCCACCAAAATGGCACTCGAACTCTTCAAACCCTTCATTATGAAGAAGCTTGTGGAGAAGGACGTCGTTTACAACATCAAGAAAGCCAAAATGCTCGTCGAGTCGGAGACGCCAGAGGTCTTTGCGGTGCTGGACGAGGTCGTCAAGGAACACCCGGTGCTGCTCAACCGCGCGCCGACCCTGCACCGCCTCGGTATCCAGGCCTTTGAACCGATTCTCGTCGAAGGTAAGGCCATCAAGCTGCATCCGCTCGTCTGCAAGGCGTACAACGCAGACTTCGACGGCGATCAGATGGCAGTTCACGTTCCTCTCACGCACGCGGCCCAGGCCGAGTGCTGGACGCTTATGCTCTCGAGCCGCAACCTTCTCGACCCTGCGAGCGGCAAAACGATCGTCTATCCGTCGCAGGACATGGTCCTCGGCATCAACTTCCTGAGCCGCCACAAACCCGGCGTCAAAGGCGAGGGCAAGCGCTACTCGACCGCCGAAGAGCTGCTTCTCGCCTGCGAATACGGTGCCTGCGACTA
>CAYXOW010000204.1:612-2152 GCA_964466815.1 uncultured Treponema sp. | reverse complement strand
CGTCTTCCACTGGTTCTGCTTTCTTCCGTTTCGGATAAGCTGGTTAATAGTCGGCATATAAGCTCCAGACTCCCTTTTTTACTCCGCCCGAGTCAGCATCTCGGGAGAGCATATTCTCAATATCGATATTCCTTGCCGCGGAAAACTGCGGTGGCTGTTTTTCGCGGCTATGCAGAATACCTTTCTCGCACAATGTATGTCAAGAGCCGAATGTGCGACGCTCAGCGCCGCCGGGCTCCCTTTTTACTCTTCTGAAGACTCCATGTCTTCGCTAAACCCTTCGTCGTTGTCGAAAACTGAAGGCTCATCGAAACTCACATCGGGAGTAGTGCGATCCTGAAGAATCGCCGGCGGCGCCAATTCCCGCTCCTGTTTCCGCTTCTCCAGCACTTCCTCCACCATGGCGTTGAGATCATCGTTCTCAGCGTCGAAGAGTTTCACCTGGCGGTATTGTTTCATGCCGGTGCCCGCGGGGATGAGGTGACCGATGATCACGTTCTCCTTAAGACCGCGCAGCTGATCGATCTCGCCTTTGATGGCGGCGTCGGTGAGCACCCTCGTTGTCTCCTGGAAGGACGCGGCTGCAAAGAAGGAATCGATTTTGAGCGAGGCGCGCGTAATACCGAGAAGTATCGGTCGCGCCACAGCCGCTTGACCGCCCTCCTCCATAACCCTGCGGTTCTCTTCGTGGAATCGGTGCTTGTCGACCTGTTGCCCGTAGATGAAAATCGTGTCGCCCGGATTGACGATTTCGACTTTTTTCATCATCTGGCGGATGATGACGCCGATATGCTTGTCGTTGATGGTGACGCCCTGGGCGCGGTACACCTGCTGCACTTCATCCATCAGATAGCGCTGGCAAGCCTGCTCGCCGAGAATCGCCAGAATGTCGTGCGGATTCTTGCTGCCGTCGCAGAGAAGCTCACCTGCTGCCACTTTATCGCCGTTGCGCACAAGGAGACGGCGTGTTTTCGGAACCAAATGTTTATATGTCTTACCGAAGGAGTCGCGAATATTGATCACGCGCTTGCCCTTGAGCGAGCCACCGAAGGTAACGGTACCCGAGACTGTGGCGAGGACGCTCGGTGTTTTGGGCTTGCGAGCTTCGAAGAGTTCGCCGACACGCGGCAAGCCACCCGTGATGTCCATAGCCTTGGCGCTTTCCTTGAGGATTTTTGCGAGAATCTTGCCTGCATGCACATTTTCGCCATCTTCGACGTTGACGTACGCGCCTTCGGGTAGATAGTAGTTCTCGATGTCGTTGCCGGCTTCATCTGTTATGATGATGCGCGGCTCTTTTACATCGCGCTCGTTCCCGACATCGGTGATGATCTTTTCGACGTTGCCAGTTTCAGCGTTGATTTCTTCCTTCAATGTAGAGCCTGGAACAATATCCTCATAGCGAACGATACCATCGTGCTCTGAGATGATGGGGTCGTTGAAGGGATCGAATGTCGCGATCGTTTCGTTAGCGACAAGAATCTGCCCCCGATCTACCACCATGTCGGAACCGTTACGGATTTCGACCTTCTGCTCCTGC
>CAYXOW010000204.1:0-489 GCA_964466815.1 uncultured Treponema sp. | reverse complement strand
GACGAGCAATGTGTCTCCCTTTTCGACATCGAAAGCGCCGAAGACCCTGTTCACGTAGATGTAGCCACGGCGAGTGAAGAGCAGGTGCCCATGATCGGCCTTTACGTACGAGCCTTCAATATCGGCGATGTACACCGGGTAATGGAGCGAGATGCGATTTTCTTCCGCGGCTTTGGTCGCTGCGCCACCGATATGGAATGTGCGCATCGTGAGCTGCGTGCCGGGCTGACCGATGGACTGGGCGGCGATGATGCCGACAGCCGTGCGAAGCTTCACCAGCTCGCCGCGGGCGAGGTCGCGCCCATAGCAGAGCTGGCAGAGGCCACGCTCGGCCTCGCACGACATCGGTGTGCGCACAAACACTCGCTGGATGTTGCGCGCGTCGATCTCGTCGGCGATCGCCTCGTTGAACTCCTGGTTGCGCTCGCAGATGACTTCGCCTGTTTCCTCGTCTACGACGGGCATGGCAGCGTAGCGGCCGAGGATACG
>CAYXOW010000203.1:0-2216 GCA_964466815.1 uncultured Treponema sp. | reverse complement strand
AGAGTCGCTGCAGCGCATCGTGTCTGGCTGCTTCGCATGAGGCGCGCGCCAACTCGTTCACCGCCTCCGCGCGCACGAGGTCGGTTTTACCCTCGGCGAATGCCCTGAAGGTGAATTCCCCCTGGAGCGCCTGAGAAAATCCTTCATTGAGGAGAAGGTCGATTATGCGCTTCGCCACTGCGGGCGAACCGTGGCAGCTGATCTCGACGGCGTCTTCGCCGGTAAATGAGTGAGGTGCGCGAAACACAAGCGCGACTACTTCGTCGATTCGCTCGTCCGAGCGCGGGTTCACAATCCAGCCATGCACTGCGCGATATCCGCCTGCCGATTGCAGCGCTGCGGGGCGGGAAAAACAGCGTGCGACAAGATCGATCGCGCCTCGACCGGAGGCTCTGATAACGGCAAGCGCGGCGTGACCTTCCGCCGTGGCGAGCGCAACGATGGGCACATCTCGATCAAAATAGGTCCTCGACATACTGGTGTACGATAGCGCCTCGGCGCCCTCGTATTCAAGGAGAGAAGAACTGGCGTACCAGTCTCTCCTTCGGATACAATTGTACCGAGGTAACCGACAATGACACCCCAGGAACTATCGCGCCTCGACTACGAGGGCGCCTCTGAAATGCTCATCGCACATGCGACCGACGCGAAAAAATACGAAAGAGAAATCGCCGCCCTCAAAGCTCAAACCGACGACTGGAAAACGAAGGCCAACCTGGCGCAGACTAAGAATATGCCCGATCTCGCTCAGGCAGCCCTCCAGCGCGCCGCAGAGTACGACGCGAAATCGCGCGAACTCGAAGTCGAGCTTGCGGCGATTCGACGCGACATCGAGGATCTCAGGAGCGCCCTCCCACTCCTCAAGGCCAAACAGCGCAGCGTCGATCCCGACCAGCTGCTCGCGGAGCTGTCGATGATCGTCGGATCGGACGATGCGCAGTTCGACGCACAACTGGCACAAGGCGAACCGACAGGCGCCGCGGGGGGCACACAAGGCGGCTCGCAAGCCGCTCAAAAGGATCAGTCCTCAAGTGCCACGAACCACGCTGACGAGGCCCTCACCCGACCCTCTCCTCCATCTCATCCGCTTAAACAGCCCCAGCCACCGCAACCGCCTCAACCGCCTTCTTCGAACAATTCGGCGAGCACCAGTGCCGATGATGCCCTCGCGGAGCTCAAACGGAAAATGGGCCTGCTCTGAATACTCAACAAGGAAATTCCATGCAGCGACCAAACCTTCTCTCCGATTTTCCGCGGCCTCTTTTTTTCGCACACAGGGGTCTCAACCGCAGGTTTCTCGAGAACACTGTGGAATCGTTCGAAGCCGCGGCCCGTGCCGGCGTTCCCGGTATCGAACTCGATGTGCACCTCACCCAAGACGGCGCGCTCGTCGTATTTCACGACGACGCTACAGGGCGCATCGAAGCGCTCGTCGAAGGTGGCGCGCAGGGCGGCGGGCACGCCTCCAGCTCAGAAATTCGCACACCTAAAAAAGGTTTACTCGACAACGAGAACCATGCGCGCTTAGAAAAGAATGAGCGCCCGCGGAGCGCTCCTCGGAATCTTTCGCTCGAAACCTCCACGCTCACCGAGCTGCGCGCGCTCTCGATCGGCCCGAAACTTCCCCTCCTTGGTGAAGTCTTCGAGCACCTCGGCGACAGGGTCTATATCGATATTGAATTGAAGAGCAGAAGTGCTTCCGACACAGGACTCGCCGCCGCGGTCGCGAAGGAGATCCGCGCCTACGGGCTCGAACGGCGCTGTGTCGTTTCGTCGTTCAATCCATTTGCGCTGCGGCACTTCAGGCGCGCCGAGCCGAGGGTTCCGATCGGCATCATCTGGAGTCGGTCGGAGGAGCTGTACTGGTTTTTGCGGCACGGCGAAGGGGCAGTCATCGCCGGCGTCGATTTCTTGAAACCCGAGGCGTCACTCGCATCAGCGCTTCCATGGTACCTGCGGATGGGGAATAAGCCGGTGGTACCCTGGACAGTGAATGATGCCGCGGCGGCGCGCACACTCATCGACAGCGGAGCGGCGGGGATTATTTCGGATGTCGCAGATGAGGTCATGTCAGCGCTGATGGCGTACGAGACAAAGCCACAATGCAGCTAATCTTAATTCGCCGCTTCGAAAAAGAAGCCCTGAGCCTATCGCTCACTCTACCTCGTGGATCGAGCGTGCGAGGGGTAACCGCCTCCCTACCCCGAAGGCGCGCT
>CAYXOW010000202.1:0-2235 GCA_964466815.1 uncultured Treponema sp. | reverse complement strand
GGAAGAACTCCACGACGATCTCACCATGCCCGTCGACACAGGGCTCGTGCTCATCGTCGACGACGACAAAGACCTCAACACCATACTCAAACGTCTCATAGAGCGGAAAATTGAATCTCTCCGCGCCGCGCAGGCTTTCGATGGCTTTGAGGCAGGAAGAATCATTGCGGAGCGACATCCGGCGATCGTCATACTCGACCTCAATATGCCCGGTCTCGATGGAATCTCTCTCTGTAAGAAGATTCGTTCCGACGAATCCTTCGGTCAGCCCGATGTCATCGCGATAACGGGTATCGCCGAAGAAGAAGCTAGGCCGCAAATGATGAATGCGGGCGCCAATGCATTCTTCGCAAAACCCCTCAATTTCGAAGCGCTCCTCTCGAAGATCCGCATACTCATCGACGAACGCGTAAATTCCACGCCAGAGAAAAATTCAGAATCATGAAAGAACTGTATCGCAGCCCCGATGGTCGGTACCTGGTCGCCGTTGGCGACATTACGACACTTGCCTGCGATGCCATTGTAAACGCTGCGAACTCCGGTCTCCTTGGTGGAGGCGGTGTCGACGGAGCCATACATCGTGCTGGCGGCCCTGAAATTCTCGCTGAATGCCGCGCGCTGAGGGCTGGGCCGCTACCCGACGGCCTTCCGCCGGGTCACGCCGTCGCGACAACAGCAGGCCGCCTCCCCGCCAGGCGCGTAATCCACACTGTGGGGCCCATCTGGCACGGCGGCTCCCACGACGAAGACGCGATTCTCGCCTCCTGTTACCGCGAATGCCTCGAACTCGCATCCCGCGAAAATCTCGAGTCGATCGCCTTCCCCGCCATCTCGACCGGTATCTATGGCTTCCCCAAGGAGCGCGCGGCGCGCATTGCATGGCGCAGCGTTCAGGAATTTATAGAAGCTTGCGAAGCGAGCCACGAAGGCGCAGCCGACGAGGCAACTGCGAAGCGTGCGCCATTGCGCGTACCCCGCCTTATCTATTTCGTGTTCTACTCGGAAGACGACGGGCGCCTCTTTCTTCGCGCCAATGAACTCTGATACAAAGGAATCACCATGAAAGCCGCAGTATTCACCGAATTCGGCGCCCCAATCGCAATCACCCAAGTCCCGGACCCCACCCCTCCCGACGGCGGCGTCGTCCTCAAGGTCGATGCCACCGGCATCTGCCGCAGCGACTGGCACGGGTGGAAAGGCCACGACCCGGACATCAGACTCCCCCATGTGCCCGGCCACGAACTCGCGGGCACCGTCGTCGAAGTGGGGAAAAACATCCACAACTGGCAGCGCGGCGACCGCGTCACCATGCCCTTCGTCGCGGGGTGCGGGCACTGCGAACCATGCCGAACCGGCAACCAGCAGGTCTGCGACCACCAGTTCCAGCCCGGTTTTACGCACTGGGGCTCTTTTGCCGAATATGTGGCGATCCACTACGCCGACATGAACTTGGTGCGGCTCCCCGACGCTATGGACTCCGTGAGCGCCGCAAGTCTCGGCTGCCGATTTGCCACGGCGTTTCGCGCGCTCGAAGCCCAGGCTAAGGTTCGAGCCGGCGAATGGGTCGCTATTCACGGCTGCGGAGGTGTCGGTCTTTCCGCGATCATGATCGCCGCGGCAATGGGCGCGCGCGTCATCGCCATCGACATCCAAGCCGACAAGCTCGAAATGGCCCGGCAGCTCGGCGCCGATATCACCATCAACGCCCGCGAAGTCTCGGATCCCGTATCGGCGATCCGCGAAAGAACAGGCGGCGGTGCCCAGGTTTCGATGGACGCCCTCGGTAGCCGCCAAACCTGCTTCAACTCCATCGCCTGCCTCGCCAAGCGCGGCCGCCACGTCCAGGTCGGACTCATGCTCGCCGACCAGGCCCGCCCCGAAGTACCCATGGACCTCGTCGTCGCCCGCGAACTCGAAATCTACGGCAGCCACGGCATCCAAGCGCACCGTTACGGCGTTCTCCTCGGCATGGTCGCCGCCGGCAAACTCCACCCCGAGCACCTCATCACCGGACGACTCAGTCTCGCCGACGGCATCGAATTCCTCCAAGAAATGGACCAATTCCACGGCACAGGCATCAAGGTCATCGCCTCGTTCTGAGGCATGGCGGATCGTTGAGCATTGCAGATATCGCAGCTTGTGCGGGCTACCATCGCGGCACAATTTGCACATTCACCGCACTGTTGAAACTCCATAATAATGTCCCCTAGTGAACTCAATAGAAATGTCCCCTTG
>CAYXOW010000201.1:447-2247 GCA_964466815.1 uncultured Treponema sp. | reverse complement strand
TCCTCTGGTGTTCAATGGCGAAAACGCTGACCACACAAAGCTCGCCATCACTGCGGGGTGTGTCGGCCACTGCGCATTCTGCCTCGAGGGTTGGGACAGGCGACCGTTCCGTGAAAAGGCGCTTTTGGATATTAGCTCCAGTGCTCGCTCCCTCAAGAAATCGACGGGAGCCACAGATGTCGAGCTTTTTAGTTACAACTTCAACATGCACCACAGCGTGGAGAGCATTCTACCAGAGGTTGGGCGTTCTTTTATGCGAGTTTCGCTCATGAGCCAGCGACTCGATGTGCTCGCGAAGAGCCCGACCCTTCTCGATGCCGAGATCGCCGCCGGCAAACGGTCGTTCACCCTCGGCGTCGAGGGAATCTCGGATCGAATGCGGCGCTATTTTCATAAAGGAATCACACGCGATCAAGTTGAAAAATCCGCATCTGATATAATCGCTCATGATGCCCGTGAACTTAAAATCTTCTTTATTATCTCAGGATTTGAGGAAGAAAGCGATTTTGCCGAATTTAGCCAATTCATAATGTCTCTCGCGGCTAAGAAGAGCGATTTGCGCGCGCACACGAGGGTGATCGCTTCAGCGGGCTACCTTGTACGGCTCCCCTTTACACCTCTTCAGTTCGCACCTCTCGCGTCAAACAGGGATCTTCTCTCCGGGATATCACGTCGGCTCGAAGGAATATGCGTGGAAGCAGGCATAGAGTACAGGCTCTCCACCACATTCGAAGATTATTGGGCAGACCAACTGCTCTCTCTCGCCGGCTCTTCCGCGCACGGATGGATTCTTTCGTGCCCAGAACGAGGATATATATACGACATGCGTCTTCCCCAAAGCTCGAGCGCCACTCTCGAGGCGCATGTGCGGGCTTCGTGTAATTATTCGGCGCTCCTCGAGGAAAAAACTCCTAGTTTTCGTCCGCAGTTCGCTTTTATCGAGAGTGAGGATCACTGGCGCCTTTTATGGTTACATTACCTTAAGTCGCGCGAAGTGCTCGATGTGCGAGCATTTGATCGAAAACGGATCGCTGCACCTGCTACCTCGACACCAGTCTCCTCAGCGGCAAAAACGTCTCTCGATACTTTGCACCACACTATTTCGACCATACGCGCGCAGGAAGCGGCTAAGGCGCGCTTTGAGCCCGTGTATGTGCGCGTGGTTGAGCGCGAAATGATGGCCTTTTCAACCCCTGAATATGAGCGCGCATGGCTTATGCGCACGCTTGCAGCCCTTGTTCCGAACGCGGAACGAGTTCTCTTTGACTGCAAACTCGAGTTACCGGATGAAAGATGGAACTCTGCGCTTGCCATACGCCCCAGCCAGTCTCGTCATCAGCCAGGGCTGATCGGCATTAAATATTTTTCGCTCTTTGGCCCCAACAGCGACACCATCGAACACCTCATTGCACGCGCATCCAACACTCTGCGCTCGCCCGCAATACGCATCGGCACACTGCCTGACGAATTCCCGGGTTCAGTTGCAGGACTTTCTGAAATCGAACGGGTAAAGAATCGGGCGCAAGAAGCAGAAAAACAGCTAAAATATACAACTTCAAGTATTTACGAGCCCGCAATCAGAAAGCTCACAGAATTTTGGATGCAACAGAGTGAGCTTCATTTTACCCTGCATTCAAACCCCGATGAAGATCAGCTTAATTTTGTTATTTCTCAAGACTCAAAGCGCAAAAAATCCATCCAGAGTGCACATATTTATACATCATCGAGTGAAGTGTCGCTCCACATCCAGCTCGGATATAAGAGTGATTTGCACACATTGAGTGAGGTTCTCTCAAATTC
>CAYXOW010000201.1:0-341 GCA_964466815.1 uncultured Treponema sp. | reverse complement strand
CGGTCAGTACCCCTAAACACGAGGACGCTGCTCATCCTGTGGCTGGAGTACCTCCTCCACTACCGATTCAGGCAGAAGTGCACCTCACGGTGAAAACCGCGCCATAGAAGTTGGGGTTTCATAAACGTCCACTGCAGATATTGGTGCTTGCGGAATTATTTCGCGCATTTTTCGATAAATGTACTCGGCAATTCGCTCCGCGCTTGGATCGTCAGCAAAAATCGATAACTCATTGAGATCACGGTGATCGAGGCTCTCTTCGATAAGGGATTTTAAGGCATTTTTGAGTACGTTGAAATCGACGAGCATTCCACTCTCTCCAGGCGTCTCGCCTGTAGCCC
>CAYXOW010000200.1:0-2253 GCA_964466815.1 uncultured Treponema sp. | reverse complement strand
CTTCGGCGACGGAGGCCTGCTGGTACTGCGCATGAACGGTGAGGTCGTGTTGGAGCTTCCGATGGAGTTTGTGCACAAAGGCTTGCCCAGAAAGAAGCTCGTTGCGGAGCCGCCGAGAGTGGAGAATGGCGCGCACATTGAGCGTTTTGCCCATAGTTCAGAAGGATCGGGCACGGGCGTGCCAGGCAGCGCCGCGCCATCTGCGCATCTTTTAACGCTCCTCGGCGATCGAGCCATCTGCTCGCGCGAGCGCGTCGTGCGCCGCTACGACCACGAGGTGCAGGGCGGCACGGCGGTGAAGCCCTTCGCAGGCCCGCACGGAGACGCTCCTTCGGACGCGGCCGTGCTCGTACCGCAGGGCACACCTGGCAGGTGGGGCATCGCAATCTCGAACGGATTGCGACCCGACTACGGAGCGCGAGATCCCTATCGGGCAGCCTGGGCTGCCGTGGACGAGGCTCTCCGCAATGCAGTGGCGGTGGGTGCCGATCCCGATCGCGTCGCGATTCTGGACAACTTCTGCATGGGCGACCCGAACGATCCTTCGGTGATGTGGGCGCTCCTCGAGAGCGCTCGAGGACTGCGGGAAGCCGCGCTCGCATTCGGCACACCCATTATCTCCGGTAAGGACTCTTTCTACAATGAATACTTCGGCCCCGACGGTCGGCGGCACGCGGTGCCGTCCTCGCTCCTTGTGTCGGCGCTTGGTTTTGTGCCCGATATGCGGCGCACCGTCACTTCGTTTTTAAAAGCGCCGGGCGATTCGCTCTGGCTCGTGGGCGAATTCGCGCCTGCAGATCGACGCGCAGATACTGGTGTACCGATAGCATCCAAGAGTGGACGCGACGTGTACAGAGCGCTACACGCGTCGATGGTCGCGGGCGAAGTGGTCGCAGCGCACGATTTATCGGAGGGCGGGCTTGGTGTCGCACTCGCCGAGATGTGCATGGGCGGTCGGCTCGGGGCACGCATCGAGTTCTCCGAAGAAGCGCTCTTCAGCGAAACAGCGAGCTGCCTCGTAGTTGAGATGGCGCGGGGTCGAGAGCTCGAATTCGCGGCGCGTTTCAATCCGAAATACGTGCGATGGCTCGGAGAGGTTGTCGCGAATGCGCGATTCGAGGTCGCTGCTGTGCACGGAAACGGAAAGGGAAACGCGAATCACGAAATCGGCGAGGCGAGCGGGACCATAGTGAGCCTCTCTGTCGATGAAATGCTCAGCGCATGGAAGGGCGCGTCCGAGGAGGTACTCCCATGAGAACGCTCATACTCAAAGCCCCCGGGACAAACCGCGACTATGACGTCTTCCGCGCCATCGAGCTGCTGGGCGGTTCACCTGAGATTCTTCCCCTGACGGACCTTCGTCCTTGCCCCGAGCGACTGCGCGACTTCGGCGTGCTGATCGTCCCTGGGGGATTTTCCTACGGCGACGCGCTCGGTGCGGGCAAGCTCTTCGCGCTCGATCTATCGCAGTTTTTCGCCGATGAAGTGGCGCGCTTCGTGGAGTCGGGGCGTCCTGTGCTCGGCATCTGCAACGGATTTCAAGTGCTCGTAAAAGCGGGCATTCTGCCGGGCGTGGGCTTTCCGGAACATTACTTCACACTGGCGCACAACGCGCGCGGAAATTTCGAGTGTCGCTGGGTCAACCTCAAAGCGCCCACGTCCAATTCAATCTGGACAAAGGGCGTCGAACGTATCCATTGCCCCGTTGCGCACGGCGAGGGCCGCTTTGATTCGGACTTCGAGGGGGCAGGTGAGCTGCTCTCGCACGAAGGCTGCGTCGCATTGCAGTACTGCGATGAGAATGGTGCGATCGCGGGCGGTCGATACCCCTTCAACCCCAACGGCTCGATCGCAGACATTGCGGGAATCTGCAACCGCCAAGGAAATGTGCTCGGACTCATGCCGCACCCCGAAAATGCGGTCTTCGAGTACGAACTTGGCTCGATGCCCGGGCGCGTCGGCGAGGGAGCGAGGCAGCTCTTCAGGAATGGACTGCGCTATGCAGAACAATGAAGGAAGGGGAGGGCTGCGCGGATCGCACGGCCCTCTTTTCATAGGAATTGATCGCAGAATGCGATCGATGGGAATGAGCATGTGATTCAGGGAGGTCCTATGGTTTCCGAGGCATTGATCGCTGAACTCCTTCCCCGCGCCTTCAACGGCACGGGAAAAGCCGAAGGCGAAGGCAAAGTGCGCGAGTGGTGGGCTCTGCCCGAAGGACGGCGCTTCCTCGCCACCACCGACAGGATTTCG
>CAYXOW010000199.1:0-2270 GCA_964466815.1 uncultured Treponema sp. | reverse complement strand
GAAAGCCTCCAGCGCATCTCCTAAGAACGCCGATGAAGACGAGGAAGCGATCCTCGCGCAGCTCGACAAGAGGCTCGGTGAGCTGGGGCTCTGATTGCCCGGCATATTTCATTTGAATACATTTTCATTGAGGATATTTTTGTACACGCTATCCGAGGAGACTATCGATGATCATGCCGCTTGAATCTCTCATCAATTTTTCAGGAAACGCATACGAGTTGGCCGCCGCCGTGGCGATGCGCGCCTATCAGCTCGCGGTGTTGCGCACTCCGGAAGTGGAGAAGAACAACGGCAAAGTCGTTTCCATGGGGATGCAGGAAATCCTTGATAAGTCAATTGGGTACAAGCTCATTACCGGTTGATGCGATAATTCTCGCGGGCCCCACCGCATCCGGGAAAACGGGCGTGCTGGATGAGGCTTTCGGCGAGGGATCTTCTATATGGCTGCCCCGTCTGCGAGATGCATGGCGCGCCGACATTCAGGACATACACATCATTTCCGCGGACTCGATGCAGGCGTATCGGGGCATGGACATCGGGACCGCGAAGCCACCGCCCGAGCTGCAACGCAGACTTCCTCACCATTTAATCGATATCAAAGATCCACACGAGCAATACACCGCGGGTGAATTTGTATCTCGGGCGGATGCGCTCTGCGCCGAGTTGGGCGCGCGAGGAACGCTGCCTGTCGTGAGCGGGGGCACCGGCTTTTATCTTGTGAACTTCATCTGCGGGTTGCCGAGCGCGCCTCCAAGCTCGCCGGAAATTCGCGCTGAGGTGGCGGCCGACCTTGAGCGGTTCGGGGTTTCGGCGCTCCGTAAGGAACTCGGCGCAGCTGACCCCGCCAGCGCCGCGCGCATTCACGAGCGAGACATCTACCGGCTCACGCGGGCCATCGAGATTCTTCGAACTTCCGGCGCGGCGCCAAGCAGCTTTGCGCCGAAAAAAGAAGCGCGCGCGGAGAAGCGCTTTGTGGTGCTCGGGATCGCGCGGGAACGCGAGCTGCTGCGCGGGCGGATACGCGCGCGCGTCGACGCGATGCTCGCCGCCGGCCTCGAGGATGAAGTTCGCGGCCTCATCGCACGAGGTTACACTCGCGACGACCCCGGGATGCAGGCAATCGGCTACAAAGAATTCTTCGAGCTCGAAGGGCACCCCATCGCCGAAATCGGCGACGCGATCGCCCTCCACACCGGCCAGTATGCCAAGCGACAGATGACCTTCTTTCGGGCCCTTCCTGGAATCGTCTGGATTGAGCCGACGCCCGAGGCGCTCCTTGCAGCGCTGAGGAAGGGTGCGCAGATGTGCGCACATCCATGATAGGCGAAGGCCGCACGCCGGATAGTAGCCCGCGTGCGCCGCAAGTTTGCCTAGACACGCTGAATTGTCCCGCGATATAGTGCAGCGGATGAGCGTTCCACTTCTCATGACGATTCTTTTCTCGATCTTGCCGATATCGGAGCTGCGCGGGGCGATTCCTTACGCAGTTTCTCAAGGGTTTTCGATTCCGGCCGCAGCGTCCATCGCGATTCTCGCGAACGCCATTGTTCCTCTCATTGCTTTCCTTTTTCTTGAAAGCCTCCACAAGCTTTTCTATAAAATACCTGTGTACAAGCGCTTCTTCGATCGGTTTGTGGAGAAAGCGAGGGCAAAGGTGCATCAGAAGGTCGAAAAGTATGGTTACTGGGGTCTCATGATCTTCGTCGCCATCCCTCTTCCCGTAACCGGTGCTTGGACAGGCGCGCTCGGAGCGTGGGTGCTCGGACTCTCCTATAAGAAATCATTCTTCGCGATCGCGGGGGGGGTGCTCCTCGCAGGGATCATCGTCAGCATACTCGTGGCACTGTGGGGCGCGGGTACGCGAACAATCTTCTTTAAGACTATGTAGAATACGGCCGCGCGCACGCCGCGGCGGAACGGGATCATCATGCACATCGACTTTCGCGCTCAGCTCGATCCTGAGCAGTATGCTGCCGTCACCGCGACAGAGGGACCTGTACTCATCATCGCCGGAGCAGGTTCCGGCAAAACGAGGGTCATAACCTACCGAATCGCACACCTTCTGGCGCTCGGCATTCCTCAAGAGTCAATCCTCGCCCTCACCTTCACGAATAAAGCTGCACGGGAAATGGTGGAGCGCGCGCACCAGCTCACGGGCCTGCCGCTCAAGAGCCTCACGGTTTCGACGTTCCACGCCTTCGGCGCGTGGATGCTGCGCAGAGAAGCTCATCTTGTAGGGTATCGGCCCAACTTCAGCATCTACGACGAGC
>CAYXOW010000198.1:0-2296 GCA_964466815.1 uncultured Treponema sp. | reverse complement strand
TCAAACTCTCCATGATATATCCTAACAGCCTTTCGACTGTCAGATTCATTTCGAGCGCCCTTTCTCAAGCAGTTACCGTCTCGCCCTACAGCGAAACAGCACCACTGGCTTAATCCGTTTCCTCTAAAGTAACCCCTCTCGAGGCTACCTCAGTGAAAAACCTTTTCCTCTATCCCCTTCCCTATTTTCTCCTGTCACAGATCCCTCGCCCTCGTGATCTTGCAACCACTCGGACCTGCACCCCAGGTGCTTTCCCCCAGAGCGCTCGATGAAACTATCAAATTGTCCCACCGTTGTCAAGAGCTTTTGTAGAACCCTTAACTATATTGCACTTACTGCTTTTGTTTGCATTTTATCGCAAACCCTGCTGTATTGTGCAGCACCAAGTGATAGGCGCGAGAGAGAACATAGCCGAACTCCATCGCCTTGGTCAATAGGTTTCTCAACAAAAAACATTAAATCGAAAGAAAAATCGTAAAGGTAATAGCTGGTCTTTACTATTTATACAGTTTTTTAAACTGAAAAATGTAGTCGACGAAAGAGAGAACAGTAGCCAGCGCAACGAGGATATAGGCAATAATCGTTAAAAGGGCAAGCGCATACTCAAATCCCGAGGAGTGCGCGAGCTCGGCAGGGCCGACAGAAGTCTCTCCCCGCAGAATGCGCACGGAATAGAGCGCTAATGAGAGCATTCCGGCAATCATATACACGCCAGCCTTCAGCTTGCCGCCGGTTCGGGCGCCCATCGCGATTCCCCTGAGTCCGAGAAGCATCCTCAGAAAGAGGATACCGAATTCACGGTAGAGTACGATGAGGAGAACCCAGAGCGGCATGATTCCCATGCTTGTGAATGCAAGAAAATACGTGATTCGAGCTACTACATCCGCAAAGGGATCAAAGAGCTTACCGAAAGGCGTCACTTCATTGTGTGCTCTGGCAACCCGGCCGTCGACCAAATCGCTGAGCTCGATCCACGCGAACATGACCCACAGAAGAATGAGCGCTGCAAACCTCGGGATGAACTCCGCTCTTGCTACAAAGAAAAAAACAGGAGCGATTACTATCCTACTCATGGTGATCTTGTCTGCGGAAGTCATAGAGTCAGAATACGTATTTGACAACGAACATGTCAAGGTTATAGTATCTAGGACGAATTGCGGCCTACGCACCCCAGCGACATAAAAGGCCGTGCCAAGGGGACAATGACAAAAATGGAAGAAGGCCAACGCATCGCCAGTCTTCGCCGCAGCATACTCTTCACCACATCAGTTTTTTTCATCGCTCAGTGCGTACTCTTTCTCATTTTTGCGGTAGTCGCGAAATTTGCCAATCGATACTGGTCTGTCTTTCTCCCCCTCAGCGCCGGCTTTCATATTTTTCTCCTCATTCTTCTACTGCTCTTCCAAGAAGATTTCGTCATTGAAACTACCGGGAAGAAGCTCGATCATGTCAATCTCGCCAATGTAATTACGCTCAGCAGAGTGAGCACTATGCCGACGCTTCTCATGCTCGTCATCGCCGCTAAGCACTACAAAATACGATTCCCGCTCTTGATAATAGTGGCCTTAATATTCCTCACCGATTTCTTCGACGGGCGCATCTCCAGAAAAACGAATCAGGTGACACGAGTCGGTAGGATGATGGACTCAGCCAGCGACTACAGCCTTCTCGTTGTCCTGAGCGTTATATTTCGGTATTATTCACTTATTCCGGGGTGGTTTTTCGTGCTTGTGCTCGTGAGGCTCAGCATCCAGGCAGTAATGATGGGAGTCTTGATCGTAGTGAAGCGGCGCATCGAGCCGAAATCAACGCTTATGGGGAAGGTGACTGTCGCATCTATCATGGTGCTCTATACGCTCGAAATCATTAAGTTAATACTCCAGACTTCTCCTCAGCTCATTTTCCGGATTGCGGAGTGGATTGTTGCGATCATCATCGTGCTCGGAATTTTCGATAAAATAGTGAGCTTTTTCGATACCCTGAAGACTGGTCCATCCGCTCAATAATTGCCCATATAACTATGGAGGAATTGCCATGGCTTTGATAAAGAGCGCGCTCGAGCTCGCGCTTGAGCGTACGAAAAACGTAAAAATCGATGAGTCTGTCCAGAAGTCGAATGAAGCAAAAATCGAGGGACGAAAGACAGCGAGTCGCTATTTGGAAGATCCCAGCTCCGTGGATTTCAAAGAACATCTCAGTGCGTTTGAAGGAGAGCAGCGCAGTATTTTTTTGGATGCGGCCTTCGAAGTGATCAGCGCACCGATCCAGCTTCCTTCCGGCACCGCAGTCGACACGG
>CAYXOW010000197.1:1690-2302 GCA_964466815.1 uncultured Treponema sp. | reverse complement strand
TTCGAGCTACAATGGGCACATTTATTTTATGCCGCAGAGTTGGTACTGGTGGGCTGTCTACTACAATAAAGATGTCTTCAAAAAATTGAATCTTTCGATACCAACCAATCAGCAGGAATTCTATACTGTTTGCGACAAATTGAAAGCGGCCGGCATCGCCCCCATCGCCATCGGCGCCAAAGATACGTGGACCGCAGGCGGCTGGTTCGATTACCTCGACAGCGCGGTGAACGGCGGCGAATTCCACCAGCGGCTCACGAACGGGAAAGTCGCGTATACCGACCCCGCAGTGAAGAAAACGTTCGGCTATATCGCCGACATGACCAAGCGAGGCTATTTTATGCCGAACGCTTCGAGCTATTCCTGGCAAGAGGCGGCAAATGTGCTCTTTAGGGGTGAGGCAGGCATGTACCTCATGGGACAATTCATCATGGATGTCGCCCCCGCCGATGTGAAGAGCAAAATCGACTTCTTCCGGTTCCCAAGCTTTGGTCGCAGCGATTATTCGGTCGATACCCCGACCGACGGTTTCATGCTCCCCAAAAATGCAAAGAATAAAGACAATGCAAAAAAATTCATGGCGTTCCTCGCAACGGCCAAGGCCCAGGAAAT
>CAYXOW010000197.1:931-1680 GCA_964466815.1 uncultured Treponema sp. | reverse complement strand
GCCAGCCGCTCGGAAGGCTCGCAGCCAATAAGAATGTGCCTGTCCCCAATGCAGAAGCCAAGCGCGGCCTCGATATGGTTCTTGGCGCCGCGGTTGCGACTCAGTTCTATGACCGCGATGCTCCGGAAGAGATGGCGGCCAAGGGCATGAACGCGATTGTCGACATTCTGAGCAATCCGGGAAACGTAGATTCGATTCTCACCGAGCTCGACAAGGAACGCGTGCGGATTTACTCCGAGTGATCGAATTCAGCATCACTACGACAGAATTTGACATTATCTGCACTTCGTGAGCGCCGCGCGATCTTCGGATCGCGCGGCACCATTTCGTGGTATAACGACCGAATGGAGAGGGAAAATGAAGTTGAAATTGAACAAGAGTGCGCTCCTTCCATGGCTCTTTCTTGCGCTGCCACTCGTCATGTACGCAATCTGGGTCATTTTCCCTGTGCTGCAGAGCCTTTTTTTCAGTCTGACCGCGCGCGATTCCATAATGTACGGGCAAAAAAAATTCATCGGCTTCGGCAATTTCGTGCGCCTTTTCCAAGATCCCCAATTTTTGCTTGCCCTTATAAACAATTTCATTTGGCTCTTGTTCTTCGTTGCGCTTCCGATTCCTTTGGGACTCGGAATCGCGATGTTTTTTAACCAGGATTTCGGAGGAGCGCGCCTGTACAAAACGCTCTTTTACATCCCTATGACGCTCTCGTTTGCCGTTATCGGAACCATTTGGGCATGGATTTATCATCC
>CAYXOW010000197.1:0-912 GCA_964466815.1 uncultured Treponema sp. | reverse complement strand
CCGGATTTTGGAGTGCTCAATACCTTTTTACGCGCAATCGGTTGGTCGAGCGCCGCAAAACAGTGGCTCGGCGACAAGCGGTACATGACCTTTGCCCTGGTGATGGTGGGGGTGTGGCGCCAGGTCCCCTATGTAATGATTCTCTATCTCGCAGGCCTGAAAAATGTGCCGGATGAATTGATCGAAGCATCGATGATCGATGGCGCCTCATGGGGACAGCGATTCAGGCGGGTCATCGTACCGCTGCTCGCCCCTGCCACCACCATCGCCGTGACGATATCGATCATCGACTCGCTGCGCGCCTTCGATATTGTCTACGTAATGACCAACACCAAGGCTCGAGCCGCCGAGGTCCTCTCGAGCTACATGTACTCTTCGGCGTTTCACTATCAAGACTATGGGTATGGATCGGCCATCGCGGTCATTCAGTTCCTCATCACGCTCGGTTTTATCATGGTCTACGTGAACAGCTCGCTGAAAAATGAAGTGCAGCGGTGAGGAGGAGCGAATGAAATCCATGACTGGCAGACAGAAACACTTTATGCAGTTCAGTTTTTACTTTTTCGGAACACTCCTCATAGTGTTCTGGCTCTTCCCTATCGTCATTGCGGTATTCACTTCGACTAAATCCATGGATGAACTCATGTCCAGCACGAGGATGTGGGCTCCTCCAAAACACTGGATATTTACGAATTTCGCCGAGGTGTGGGGCAATGTCGGTATGGCGCGCTATGTCCTCAACACCTTTATCGTCACTATACCATCGGTAGTCGGAACTTTATTCGTGTCGAGCCTCGGCGCGTTTGCGCTCGCATTCTACAATTTCAAGGCGAATAAGCCCCTCCTCATCACCTTTATCGCGGGTATGCTCATACCGTTTCAGATGCTGCTTATACCCGTGTATCGGTTCTC
>CAYXOW010000196.1:0-2379 GCA_964466815.1 uncultured Treponema sp. | reverse complement strand
ACGATCCGCGCGCCCATCGAGATCAGTTTATCGACAAAAAACATGCGCGACTCGAACATCTTTTCGTGGATAAGGGCCACACCCTCGGCCTGCGTCGCCACCACCGTCATGATCGAAGTGAGGTCGGCAGGAAAGCCGGGCCATGGCGCGTCGTCGATCTTGGGAATCTGACCACCGAAATCGGGTTGAACACGGAGCTCTGCCGTCGTGTTGGGCCGTAGGGTCGTGCCCTTGAACTCCCAGGTGACACCGAGCTTCGAAAAACCGACCTTCAACGGGGGCAGATCTTCGGCGCGCACACCCTCGATGCGCACATCGCCGCCCGTTACCGCCGCAAGCCCGATGAATGAGCCCAGCTCCATATAGTCGGCACCGATCGTAAAATCGGTACCGTGAAGCGATTGTACGCCCTTTATTGTAAGACGGTTCGAACCGACACCTTCGATATGTGCGCCCATCTGGATGAGCATTGCGCAGAGATCCTGCACATGCGGCTCGCAGGCTGCGTTCATGAGGACAGTGGTGCCTTCGGCGAGAGCAGCTGCCATGACCGCGTTCTCGGTGCCGGTGACCGATGCTTCGTCAAGAAAGATCGACGCACCGACGAGCTTCACCGAAGAGAATGACATTGTTGTTTCGATCGTGATGCGCGCACCCAGCTCTTGGAGCGCGAGGATGTGCGTATCGATACGCCGGCGTCCGATCGTGTCGCCGCCCGGCGGAGGCAGAATCGCCTTGCCGAATCGCGCGACGAGGGGCCCTGCAAAGAGAATCGAGGCGCGAACCTTTTTGGCAAGCTCTTCGGGAACCTCGTAGTTCGATATGCTGCGCGAATCGATACGCCATGTGTGCGCGTCGAGCTGCTCCACGGTGCCACCGAGGTTCCTGAGCACATCGAACATGACGAGGACATCTTCGATCGCAGGGATATTCCGAAGCGTGACGGGTTCTTCGCTCAGCACGGCCGCGGCGATGCAGGGAAGCGCGGCGTTCTTGTTGCCAGAGAGCTGAAGGCTACCTTTAATGGGATAGCCGCCTTCAATAATGTACTTGTCCATTTCAAGGTACATTTTACCATATTCTACCGCAACTGGGCTACGTGAATGGTGTATAGTACAAATAAACGATAGTATCCGTGCAGGTGGAGGAAATGGAAATGAAGCAGTATCGAAAACTTGTCATGCCGACCAGCGGGCACAAAATTGCCATTCGCGAGGACAGAACTCTCGAAGTACCCGACGATCCGATCATTCCCTTCATCGAGGGCGATGGCATTGGTGTCGATATCACACCCGTCATGCGGAATGTCGTCGACGCCGCAGTCGCGAAGGCCTACGGCGGCAGGCGGCGAATCCAGTGGTTCGAGATTTACGCCGGCGAGAAGGCGCTTTCGGTCTATGGTCCCGACGAGTGGCTGCCAGAAGAGACGCTCGAAGCGATACGCGACTTCAAGGTGGCGATCAAGGGGCCGCTCACGACGCCGATCTCGGGCGGCATCCGCTCGATAAATGTCGCGCTGCGCATGCACCTCGATCTCTACGCCTGCATTCGCCCGGTCCACTACTTCCCCGGGGTCCCTTCGCCGATGAAACACCCCGAGCGCCTCGATGTCGTCATCTTCAGGGAAAATACCGAAGACATCTATGCGGGCATCGAGTGGCGTGCCGGCACGCCGGAAGCGAAGAAGATCATCGAGCTCGTCAACAGCACGCCGAACGAGGGCAAGCACATCGACGACATCGACACCACTGCGATAGGCATCAAACCGATCAGCATTGGAGGCTCGAAGCGACTCATCCGCAGGGCGATCAGGTACGCGATCGCGCGAAATCTCCCCTCCGTTACAATCGTTCACAAGGGCAACATCCAGAAGTTCACCGAAGGCGGTTTCAAGGACTGGGGCTACGAGCTTGCGAGAGAAGAATTCCCCGATCAGACTGTCGCCGGCTGGGATCCTGTGCCCGGCAAGGTCGTGATCAAGGACGTGATCACCGACTCGATGTTCCAGCAACTTCTCTTGCGACCCGACGAATACTCGGTGATCGCGACGACAAACCTCAACGGCGACTACCTTTCCGACGCCTGCGCCGCACAGGTAGGCGGGCTCGGCATGGCGCCTGGCGCAAACATCGGTGACGATGCGGCGATCTTCGAGGCCACCCACGGCACTGCGCCTAAATACGCCGGCCAAGACAAGGTGAACCCAGGCTCCCTCATTCTCAGCGCCGCCCTCATGCTCGAACACCTAGGTTGGATGGAGGCGGCCGACGCCGATGGCGCGTCGCCGTGGCAGCGGTTCCTGCGGATTACGCTGCCGCTCCTGGCGCCGTACGTGACGATGGCGGTGAGGGCAGAGCCCAGGTCTGGGCAGGTGGGTGC
>CAYXOW010000195.1:0-2389 GCA_964466815.1 uncultured Treponema sp. | reverse complement strand
CGTTTATAGTGATTGTAGACAGCCACCGAGAGTACGCGTTTGGCATAGTCCTGGCCAACTACATATCCATCAAGAAATTCTTTGATCTCTTTCGGCTTCGGAACATCAGTCAAGAACTCCGAGGTGACTTTCTGCTCCTCTTCATCGAGAATCTGCGCACAGATCTTCACGCAGTCATCGCAGATGTTCACTCCTGGACCGGCGATCATCTTGCGCACATATGCGGAACTCTTGCCGCAGAAAGAACAGTAACTCTCCTGCTCTAGGTCAAGCTGCTTATTTTTTGCCATGCTTGCGCGGCTCCATAATCGAATCGACAATGCCGTACTCGAGCGCCTCTTGAGCACTCATGTAAAAATCGCGCTCCATATCCTGAGCTACTTTATCGAGCGCTTGGCCAGAATGTTGCGCGAAATACTCAATAGTCAGTTTCTTTAAGCGAATAATTTCTCTCGCTTGGAGGCTAATATCGCTTGCTTGACCGGACACACCTCCCCAGGGTTGGTGAATGAGTATCCTTGAAGAGGGGAGGGCGGACCGCTTCCCATGGCTCCCGCACGCGAGGAGCAGTGCCGCCATGCTCGATGCTTGGCCGATGCAGATGGTCTGAATTTCCGGCTTTATATATTGAATGGTGTCGTAGATTGCGAGGCCGGCGGTGACCATTCCTCCCGGACTATTGATGTAGATCGAAATATCGCGCGATGGATCCTGAGATTCGAGGAACAGCAGCTGCGCGATTACGAGATCGGCGGTGAGATCGTTGATTTCGCCATCGATGAATACAATTCTGTCCTTCAACAGCCTTGAGTAAATATCGTAGGAACGTTCTCCGATTCCTGTCTGCTCAATGACGATGGGAACGAGGCTGCTCATATGTTCAGTCATCTAGTCTTCCTTCGCTTCATGGGTGGTTACGCGGGCTTGCCAACCAATGATCTGTCGTGATCCCGCGCCTCTAGAATTTACTCATTTTCTTTCATGAAGTCCAAATAGGAGACCGCAGCAGCGGCTTCCTTTATTTTAATGGAGGTGAGCGCGGCGTCGAAGAATTTTCGTGCCTTTATCTCCTCTTTGATGTAGTCGATAGTTCCGTGTTTCTCGTATTCAGCTTTGATTTCGGCAGGACTCATGGTAGAGTGCGCCGATTCTTTTGCAATCTCCGCATCGAGCTCTTCATCGGTGGATGTGTAGGCGCCAGCTTCGATCATTTTATCGAGAAGGATGCGACTTGAGAGCGCTTTCTCGGCGAGCGGGGTCCAATCCTGAAATAGTTGTTCGCGCGTTTTACCAGAAATAGTGAGGAACATTTGGAGACGCTCGTCGCTGTCGACACCCATCTGTTGCTTGAGAGACTCCCAGCGCATTGCGAGTTCCGCTGCGAGCATCGACTTCGGTATAGAAATCGTCGTTCGCTTGAGAAGCTCATCCATGAGAGCGTTCTCTCTGGTGCGCCTAAGTTTGGCTTCGAGCGCCTCAGAAAGTTGATTTTTTACAGCTGCTTTCAAATCGTCGAGCGTTTTGTACTTTTCGGAAACATCCTGCGCCAGTTCATCGTCGAGTTCGGGAAGATCCTGTTTCTTGACTTTGGTAACAGTTACTCTCACCTTCACCGATTTCCCTGCGTACTCGGCGTACTCATAGTCCGCGGGGAAGGTTTTCGAGATGATCTTCTCTTCTCCAGCCTTCAGGCCGACTATATCATCGTCAAATTTGTACAGGTTGAGATTTTTACCGAGCTCAAAAGAGAAGTCCTGACGCGCGGTACCATCGACTTCGCTTCCATCTTCGGCGATTTCGACAAAATTCGCGGTCACAATGTCGCCATTCTGGGCGGGGCCATCTTTCTCAACGACGATAGCATTGCGCTGGCGAATATCTTGAAGCTCGCGCTCAATGTCTTCATCTGTGACGGAAACGGTGGGGACTTCAATCTCGATACCCTCGAGCGAGGGGATCTCGAAACTCGGGTATGCATCGAAGGTCACGGAAAAAGTGAAATCTTTGTCGAGCTCAAACGCGGGTTCTCCATCGAGGGCCGGTGGCTCATAGGTGAGGGGTTGTCGCTCCGACGATTTGAGCCCCTCTTCGACAGCTTTTTCGATAACGCGGCCCATCGATTCAGCCTTGAGACTTTCGCCGAACTTTCGTTCAAGAACCGACACTGGAACGTGGCCCTTTCTGAATCCATCGATGCGTGCCTCTTTGACATACTCGGCCATCATCGCATTATACTCGCTCCGCACATCACGTGCCGGAACCGTGAGAGTCATGCGAACTTTTGAATGCTCAAGCGTCTCAAATTTTTTTTCGGTAATTTCCATGGGATCCTCTGCCTTTACTCACATTTGAGTAGAAGATGAACGCTCGCAATACTGCGAGTTATGGT
>CAYXOW010000194.1:250-2461 GCA_964466815.1 uncultured Treponema sp. | reverse complement strand
CATCAAGGCAACTGGGTCGATCCTAATCTCAAGGCAGCGAATGCGACCTTCAAGATGGCCTTTGCTCCCTATGGATCAATGAAAAAGACGACAGACGGAATTTTCGTAGCCGCCCCATCCTTCTATGCAATCA
Organism: uncultured Treponema sp.; assembly: GCA_964466815.1. Taxonomy (GTDB): domain Bacteria; phylum Spirochaetota; class Spirochaetia; order Treponematales; family Rectinemataceae; genus Rectinema. Next base: position 2,328 of record CAYXOW010000194.1, on the reverse strand, counting down.
ACAAGGAATCGAAGAATGTCGCCCTCGCCAAAAAGTTCCTCAACGATCTCGTCACGACACCAGAAGGGCACACCTACATGGTCAAAGACGCAGGCATGATCCCGGCGTTCTCGGGCATCAGCCTCAGCCCTGATGGTCAGCTGTCCAAATCGGTGCAGCAGTGGTCTGCCGCCGGCAAGGTCTACAGCTGGGACCAGTACTACTTCTCGGGTGATTTCCGCGACAAGGTGACTACGCCGATCTACAATCAGTTCGCAGCGGGGAGCATCACGAAGGCGCAGTTCGTCGATCTCATGACCAAGGCGTTCAAGGATAACGCTCAAAAGTGAGCGCGGTGAGCGCAAAAAAGAGTGGAGAAGCAAGAGGCGCATGGGCCGCTTTGGTGCGCACGTGTGCGTTTCTGTAGCCTGAGCGCCTCCGTTGAGGGTTTTTCTAACTTGATCGGAGCCGTCCCTGCAGCTAATATGAATGCGGGCGGCTCCGCTCTTTTTAGAGTGTTGTAGACTTGCTGCGATTCAAAATCGAGGATGTCGACAGGAGCGCATATGACAAAAAGAACAGAATCCAGGATCGTGTTCTGGGCCTTTCTCGCGCCCGTGCTCATCGCCTTCATTATGGTGATGGTGATTCCTTTTTTCCTCGGCACCTACTACGCCTTCACAAACTGGACATCTTCCGCGAGAGCGGACAATGGGCTGAAGTTCATCGGCCTCAAGAACTTTGCGGACAGCTTGAGCGATCCCTCCTTTCTGTACTCATTCGGGATCACCTTTGTGTACACAGTCCTCAACATGATCGCCATCAATGTGGTGGCATTCGCGCTCGCGCTCCTCGTGACCGGCAACTTGAAATTCAAGAATGTGTACCGCGTGGGGTTCTTTGTGCCGAATCTCATTGGCGGTATTATCCTCGGCTACATCTGGCAGTTCATCTTCAACAACGCGATTCCTTCGCTAGGCAGCATTATTCCCGCCCTCGGCTTTCTCAATGATCCAAATAAACTCATGCTCAGCAAGAATACCTCGGCGCTCGCGGCGATGATCATTGTGGGAACCTGGCAGTACGCAGGATACATCATGATGATCTACGTGGCCGCCATCGAGAATATCCCGCAAGAGCTGATCGAAGCCGCCAAGATCGACGGAGCGACCCCATGGGTGAGGCTCAGGGCCATCACGATTCCGCTCTGCGCGCAGGCCTTCACGGTGACGATGTTTCTCACGCTCGTGAACTCTTTTAAACAGTTCGATGTGAACGTTTCCCTCACGAGCGGCGGCCCCTCGACGATGCTCATGGGGCAGCCCATCCTCGGAACGCAGCTCCTCGCGCTCAATATCTACAACACCGCGTTCATCTCGAACCGGCTCTCCGAGGCGCAGGCGAGGGCCTTCGTGTTCTTCTTGGTGCTCGCGATCATTTCGATAATCCAGGTCTCCATCAACAAGCGAAAGGAGATCGAGCTATGAAGACGACACAACCGAGAAGACCTGGAACGTTCGCGGCCGAGATTCTCACGGCGATTATTTTTCTGCTCTTTCTCTTTCCATTCTTGCTCGTGCTCATCAACTCGGCAAAAACCTCATTTGAAGTGACACAGTATCCACTATCCTTGCCGAACCGCTGGGGCAACATCATCGACAATGTGGTTAAGATTTGGACGAGCGATTCGGTGCGCTATCCGAGCTCCCTGCTGTCGAGCGCTATCATTACGGTGGGCTCGCTCCTCTTCATCAACCTCTTTTCGGCGATGGCGGGCTGGGCGCTCGTGCGAACGAAATCGAAGGTCTCTTCGGCGATATTCTTCATCTTCGTCGCATCGATGGTGATTCCGTTCCAGATCGTGATGTTCCCGCTACTCTCGTGGTTCCGGGCCGTCACTGTGGCGACAGGTGTGCGGCTCTTGCGCACATATCAAGGCATCATCTTAAGTTACATCGGTTTTGGCGCGCCTCTGTCGATCTTCATGTTCCACGGTTTTATCAAGAGCATCCCGCTCGAGCTTGAGGAAGCCGCAACGATCGATGGCTGCCACAAACACGAAATTTTATTCAAGATTATCTTCCCGATTTTGAAGCCGA
>CAYXOW010000194.1:0-208 GCA_964466815.1 uncultured Treponema sp. | reverse complement strand
CGCGAGACCGGCCTGCCGCTTCTCGTGCTCGGCAAGGGCAACGATGTGATGACGATTCCGCTCGCGGTGTCGAATTTCGCGGGCGCGTTCGTGAAGCAGTGGGATCTCATTTTGACCGCGATTCTTATGGCGATGGTGCCGGTAATCATATTCTTTTTATTTGCGCAGAAATATATCGTGAAGGGAATGGTGGCCGGGGCGATTAAGT
>CAYXOW010000193.1:0-2548 GCA_964466815.1 uncultured Treponema sp. | reverse complement strand
AACACCCTCGTGAAGAGCCAGAAACTCCCCATCTTTTCGGTCTCCGGCGAACCCTACAATCCGCTTCTCGCACGCATCGCGATGCAGGCGGAGGTCGACATCATTGTGCTCGGCGGCATGGGATTGAAATACGACGATTATCTCTTCTTTAAGGATACGCTCGAGCAGGGTGGGGCGCTTTCGAAGACAATCATGTTCGTGCATACGGCAGCGGACCCCATCGTCGAGTGCCTGATGGTGCCCGACATCTCGCTCGCCGTGGCGGAGCGCTTCGCGCTTAAGGGTAAAAATGTACTTGTGCTCCTTACCGACATGACCAACTTCGCCGACGCGTTAAAGGAAATCGCGATCACTCAGGAGCAGGTTCCTTCGAACCGCGGCTATCCGGGCGATCTCTACTCTCAGCTCGCCTCGCGCTATGAAAAAGCAGTGGATTTTTCCGACGCAGGATCGATCACGATTCTCGCCGTTACGACCATGCCCGGCGACGATGTGACGCACCCTATTCCTGACAACACCGGCTACATCACCGAGGGACAGTTCTATCTCCACGGCGGGCATATCGAACCCTTCGGTTCGCTGTCTCGCCTTAAACAGATGGTCAACGGAAAGACACGCGCAGATCATCGCTCCATTATGGATGGAATGATAAAACTCTTTGCTTCATATCGAGATACCTTGGAGAAAAAATCGATGGGCTTTCAGATGAGCGCGTGGGATAAAAAGCTTCTCAAATTCGGCGAGCTTTTTGAGCAAAGGATGATGGATCTTTCAGTGAATATTCCTTTGGAGAAAGCGCTCGATCAGTGCTGGGAAACCTTGGCCGAGTGCTTTGAGCCGCGCGAAACAGGGCTGCGATCCGATCTCATCCAGAAATACTGGGTGGGAAACAAATAAGAGCGTTCGCACGCTGAAAAGGTAGAAAAGGCATGGCGAAGATAAGGCTGACGAAGAATGAGCTCAAGAAGAAAAAGGATGCGCTCAAGATGTACGAGCGCTACCTTCCTACGCTTCAGCTCAAAAAACAACAGCTTCAGGTTGAGATCCGCAGCGTCCAAACCAGGCTCAATCAGCTTGAAGCGAAAAAAGCCTCCCTCCAAAAAGAGCATGAACCGTGGATTGCGGTATTCTCGGAGAAAAGCGTAGCTCGCAACTCCGAAGGAAAGCCTCTACTTAAAATTGTTTCAGTGGCGACGGACACGGGCAACATAGCTGGTGTGGCTATTCCTCTTTTTCAGGGTGTGACATTCGAGCGCCAGCAGTACGATATCTATGCGACGCCGCTCTGGGTCGATTCGGCGATGACCGTCATTGAACAGCTGCTGCGCACTCAGATGGAGCTTGATGTGGTTTCCCGACAGCGGGATTTGCTCGCTCACGAACTTCGTATAACGACGCAGCGCGTGAACCTCTTCGAGAAAGTAAAAATTCCCGAAACCATCGCTGATATCCGAAAAATTCGAATTTACCTGGGCGATCAGCAGACTGCGCAGGTCGTGCGAGGAAAAATCGCGAAGCGCAAGGTGGAAGGAGCTGAGCGATGATCGTCCCTATGAAAAAATTTTATCTCATCGTACTCGATAGCGATGTGCCAACGATGCCCACGCGATTGCGCAAGCTCGGGATCGCTCACATCGAAGAGCTTCAAGGCTCAGGAGAGTCCTATCAAGCTCTCGAGCGTGAAAAGTCCGACGCGGAGGCTGCATACTACCTTTTACAGGCCTATTCTGAAAAGAAATCCAAACGCAATGACGTTTCAGGATCGATAGCACTCGATGAAGGCGCAACTCTCGCGAAGGATCTTGTGGATCGCGTTTCCTCACTCAAACAAGAACTCGATGCCGTGATTGAGCGATCAAATCAATTCGTTCGTGAGATCGAAAGGGTTGAGAGTTGGGGAGACATTTCAACGGATATTTTGCCGCAGAATGTTCAAAATCTTTCATTTGCGGTGCGCTTTTACGAGGCGCCCATCAAAGAGCTTTCGCGCATCCCCGAAAAAATTGAATACATTCGCGTTCGCGCGCCGAAAGGAAAATTGAGAATAGCGGTAATTGTTCGATCGGAAGAGACTCCTGTTGAGTTACCTATTACATTTCAAGAATTTTCTCTGCCCGAACAGACGATATCCAGCATGCGAAGCCAGATCGCATCTCTCGCCGCGAGAAAACGGGAAATCGTACATACATTACAAGCGTTATCACACGAGATTTCCTCGGTGAAATCATATATCGGCGAGTTGGAATCAGAGCTGGTACTCGAGCGGTTACGGTCCGGGATGCCCACTCAAGAACGATTCTCATATCTCAGCGGCTATATTCCTGTGCGAGAAAGCGAAAAATTAAAGCAGGTTGCCGCAAAGAACAGCTGGGGTTTGATGTTCGACGAGCCAGCGGATGATGAAGTTCCGCCTACGCTTGTGGAAAATCCACCAGCGATTCGCATTATCGATCCCATTTTTGATTTCCTTGGTACGGTTCCAAATTATCGAGAGTACGACATTTCAGGTTGGTTCCTCGGTTTCTTTGCGCTATTCTTTGCCATGATT
>CAYXOW010000192.1:2422-2694 GCA_964466815.1 uncultured Treponema sp. | reverse complement strand
GTTCACGCTCATCTCACTGGGCCAATCGCCGAAAAAGGCCAAATTCTAAACACAGCTTGACCTTCAATCTGTTCTGTTCCGACAACTCTCAGCGCGGCTGCACGTTCGTCTCGCAGTTGCTGGTCACGGGAAAGTACAATCTTAAAAGTTCCGCTCTTTTTATCCGCAATAGTATCGTCTTCTAACGAATTGACTCTCATGAAGAAAGGCGCCGAAAATGCAGTGCCATACTCTTTTTGAAGTATAGAAAAGCGCTGAAAAGTAAAAAATCT
>CAYXOW010000192.1:0-2395 GCA_964466815.1 uncultured Treponema sp. | reverse complement strand
GAGAACCGCGTCTAAAATTCTCTGTCGAGGCTGTACGAGAAACTCTGCCCCATCGCTCACGAGAACAACATTTCCAGTGCGCAACGGACCGGCAATTCCTGCTGGCCTACCCTTAAAGCGCAAAAAATAAGGAGCCGTGAACACAATATCGCCTTTATGGAGACTGGGCACCATCGCATCGTCCGCAACTCGCCATGTCTGAAATGCGAACGATCGCAACAGCGCACAGAGTACAATAACAATCGCTATATTTATTATGATTCTTACGCGCTTTTTTTTCCTGTCGATTTTTTCAGTGTATCGCACAGGCCTTCGAGTCAACATACGCCTCTCAACACTATTTGATCCCGCCCATCCGGCTTAATGGGAAATAAATGAACAGAGCATGTCCTAAAACTTTCTTCTCGGCGACTGGGCCGAAGTAGCGCGCATCACGCGAATTGTCTCTGTTGTCGCCCATCGGGAAAACGCGGGAATCGGCAATGTACCACCCCACATCGTAACGCTGCGCGAGTTGGCTATTCCTCGTATCGGCTGGGTTGGCGTCTCTGAGCGTCGTTACTCTGCTCATATCATATTGAAAGGCATCTTTGTTCGCGTTTTGGGCAAGTGGCGTGCCGACTCGCGTAGGAAGTGGCAGATTCAACTCGGAGTAAGCGGATGCAACTCCCACATTATCGATCTCAGGATATTCCGCAGGGGTAACAAGACGGTGCGTTTTCACAGGAAGATTCATCCCTGTCATCAGCGTCTTTTCATTTATAAACGATGAGGCGCCTCGCGGTTTAATCGCGACTTCTCCATCTCTCACTCGGATCGTATCGCCACCGACACCGATGTCGCGCTTGATGAGATAGTGTACGCGCGGTTCTCCAGAAGGATCTCTGTCGATATCGACGAGCGTGAAGGTCACCATATAGAGAAGCTGCTGAAAAATATTGTAGAGCGGCCCACGGGACAGATATGAAGGGTTCTCGAAGATAATGACATCGCCGCGATGCGGCTTTGCCACACCGGGCGTCTTTAGCACACCGGGAAGCAGTTCGGGGCCGTAGGTGAGTTTATCCACAAAAATCATGTCGCCGATTAGAAGCGTATTCTGCATCGACTCAGAGGGAATGCGATATGCCTGAAAAATATACTGATTGATGATTAGCACCACACAGGCTGCCCAGAGAATCGCATAGGCCCAATCCAGAACAGGATGCCGCCTCTGTTGCTTCATCTTCTCTCGAAGCGCTTTTTTCTTCCTTCGAGTAAGGACCTGTTCCGAGTAAGTAACGAGCCGACTGACAAAATCCATCCTTTTCATTTCGATATCAGGCTATCATGGGTGCATATCGTTGACAAGACGGTGCCCATCGGCTAGGCTTCCATTGCAATGAAAGAGTCTGAGAAAATCACCGAACAGGACATCGCCCAAGCACATGTCAAGTTAAAATCCGTACTTGGCATTAGCCCAAGAAAATATGTCCCGGCTATATATATTATTTTCATCTTTGCGGTAGTGTTTTTCATTTTGATATATCCGGCGCTGAGGAATCCGGGAGCTCATATTGTTTTCAGAGGCGCTCCAGAAGCGGCGGCTGTGTATATCGATGGAACATATCAGGGGAATAGTCTCGATGGTGTGCACGCTCGGCCCGGCACACATCAACTGGTGATACAAAAGGCCGGGTTTTCGGCACAGACGATCGATGTGAGGGTGCCCAACCGTATTTTCGCGACACTGCTCTTTCCGCCCAAAGTACAGGTAAAGTACAAGCTCACACCCGAATCGGCATCCGCGATTCTTCTCCCTGCATTTTCGAATTTCGCGAACTGGTCGCTCACCGGCAAACCCAGCGCGATCTACCAGATCCCGATGGTTCTTTCCGAATCTTCTCGAGATCTCTGCGCGCTTCCGGTGACCGATCGCATTGATCTCGCTGTGCCGTTGTTGGCAGCAAGCGTGAGCGAAGTTGAAAATTCTACATCGCTTCGAGACGCCATCTACTCTTCATCTATGCTGGGCGCTCCGGGAGGAAGTCCCCTAGGCTATATCGCGCTCGCGCGTTCGGCAGCAGCAATTCTGGCGCATTCAAAAAATTATTCTGTCGCGCTCTCCGAAACCGTGCCTGAAAAAGATTTCCCTAAGATAAAAGCCGTTGTTCGACGGTCGCAGAGGAAGCGGCAAATCTATCGCCATCGCATCCGCCTCGCGCGGGAACCATTTCGGTCGGACCAAACTCGTTCATCATGTTTTCGCCTGGCACGGTCGACAGTACTCTCACAACACCTGGCGGTGCACTTGTCCACTACACCGAAACGACACCCGAATTCGGATTATCCACCACGGAAGTCACCCGATCGGAGTTCGACCGATTCCTCGCCCAGAATCCCAAGTGGAGACCCG
>CAYXOW010000191.1:1262-2707 GCA_964466815.1 uncultured Treponema sp. | reverse complement strand
TCCTCGACCGGGAGCACGCGGGCTACGACGCCCTTGTTGCCGTGGCGGCCGGCCATCTTGTCGCCTTCTTTGAGTTTGCGCTTAACGGCGACGAGCACTTTTACATTCTCTTCGACACCGGGCGCAAGGTCGTCGTTATTGGCGCGCGACATACGCTGCACATCGATGACTGTGCCTTCGATCCCGTGCGGCACGCGGAGCGAGGAGTCGCGAACATCCTTGGCCTTTTCGCCGAATATCGAGTTGAGGAGCTTGAACTCGGGCGTCGTGTCCGAGTCGCTCTTTGGCGTCACCTTGCCGACGAGAATATCGCCGCTCTTCACTTTGGCGCCGATGCGCACGACGCCCTCGCCGTCGAGGTTGTCGAGCATCTTTTCGCTCGTGTTCGGAATATCGCGCGTGATGCGCTCAGGCCCGAGCTTGGTGTCGCGCACTTCAAGAATGAACTCTTTTATGTGGATCGATGTGAAGAGGTCTTCTTTTACTACGCGTTCCGAGATGAGGATGGCGTCCTCATAGTTGTAGCCGTTCCACGGCACAAAGCCCGCGAGAATGTTGCGGCCGAGGGCAAGCTCGCCCTGGCTCGTCGCAGGTCCGTCGGCAATGACTTGGCCCTTAAGGATCTTTTCGCCGCGCTTGACGATGGGCCTGTGGTTGAAGCAGGTATCCTGGTTCGTGCGCTGGTACTTGATGAGCTGGTAGACATCGGTCTCGTCCGGCGTCTCAGGCTTGTCGGGGCGGATTACAATGCGATTCGCGTCCACATACTCGATGTCCCACCACCACTGGTTGCCCGTGATCTCGACGACACCCGCGCGCTTCGCTTTGATCAGCACTCCGGAGTCGTAGGCGGTCTTCCACTCCATGCCTGTTCCGATGCGCGGCGACTCGGTGAATACGAGGGGCACCGCCTGGCGCTGCATGTTCGAACCCATGAGCGCGCGGTTGGCGTCGTCGTGTTCGAGGAAGGGAATGAGGGCTGCGGACACCGAGATGATCTGCTTCGGGGAGACGTCCATGTACTGAATTTCGTTGGGAGTTCGCATGGTGTAGTCGCCCTGGTGGCGGCAGGAAATAGTCTGGTCGAGGAACTTGCCGCTCTGATCGATGCGGGCCGAAGCCTGGGCGATGTAGTACTTATCTTCGTCGATGGCCGAGAGGTACTCGATATCGTCGGTGACTTTACCGTCCCGAACCTTGCGGTAGGGCGTTTCGAGAAAACCATAGTCGTTCACCGTCGTGTAAGTTGCAAGCGACACAATGAGGCCGATATTCGGACCTTCCGGTGTTTCGATGGGGCACATGCGCCCATAGTGGGTGTAGTGAACGTCGCGCACCTCGAAGCCGGCTCGGTCGCGATTGAGACCGCCGGGACCGAGAGCGTTCAGTCGGCGCTTATGCGTGAGCTCGGCGAGTGGGTTGACCTGATCCATGAATTGCGAGAG
>CAYXOW010000191.1:533-1194 GCA_964466815.1 uncultured Treponema sp. | reverse complement strand
TCTCGAGGTCCTTGCCGGTCATGCGGTCTTTCGCGGTGCGCTCCATGCGGCTGAAGGCGACCTTCATCACGTTGGAGAGGAGTTCGCCGACTGCGCGGACGCGACGGTTGCCGAGGTGGTCGATATCGTCGATGTTCGCCTCGCCGTAGTACACGTTGATGAGGTGTTTCATGGTGGCGACGATGTCTTCCTTGGTGAGGGTGTTCGTCTTCATCTCGAAGTCGAACTTCTTGTTGAGTTTGTAGCGGCCAACCGCGCCCAGATCGTACTGGCGGGCAGTGAAGAACATATTGTGCAGGTCGCGCTCGGCATTCTCCATCGAAATGGGTTCGCCAGGTCGCAGCACCGAGTAGACCGCGGAGATCGCGTCTTCCTTCGTCGGCTCATCCTGATCGGGCGTCTCCTTGACGAGTTTGACGTCCTCGCGTTCGAAGCAGTTGAGGATCATCTCGTTGTGGAGAGATTTCTCATCGTCGAAGTCGATCACTTCGATGCTCCCGATACCGAGATTCATGAGTTCGTCGATTTCGTGGAGGTGAATCTTATCGCCAGCGCGGAAGAGGCGCTTCTGTTCGCCGTCAACCTCAATGTAGACGGCCTTCGCGAGGATCTTGCCGACGAGAGCGTCCTTCGCCGCCTGATCTTCGCTGAGCTCCACCTC
>CAYXOW010000191.1:0-523 GCA_964466815.1 uncultured Treponema sp. | reverse complement strand
AGTAGAACGCGCTGATGATCTCCTCACGGGATTGGAATCCGATCGCCCGGAGAAACATCGTGCCGAGAATCTTTCGCTTGCGGTCGATCTTCGCGTGGATAAGGTCGTGTTTCTGGTCGATCTCGAACTCGAGCCAGCTCCCTCGATACGGAATGATACGCGAAGAGAATACGCCCTTCTCGTGGCTGAATACAACACCGGGCGAGCGGTGGATCTGCGAAACGATAACACGCTCGGCGCCGTTGATGATGAAGGTTCCCCTGTCCGTCATAAGGGGAATATCGCCAAGATAGATTTCTTTCTGGCGAATCTCTCCGGTCTTCTTGAAGACAAGATTGATGACCGCTTTGAGGGGAACCGAGTAGGTGAGCCCCTTCTGCTTGCATTCGAGTTCCGAATATTTGATCGATTTCTCGTCGAGCGAATAGTGTTCGTACTCGATCACGAGATCGCCGGAGGGACTCTCGATGGGAAATGTCGTCCGAAATACTTCCTCGAGCCCGCTCTGCTCAAGTGTGGCATT
>CAYXOW010000190.1:0-2746 GCA_964466815.1 uncultured Treponema sp. | reverse complement strand
CATCGCGCTAGTCGGCCCCACGGGCGCCGGCAAGACGACGATCACAAATCTACTCACGCGATTCTACGACATACAGGGCGGTCAAATTCTCTTCGACGGAATCGATATCAGGGACATTCCGAAGAAAACGGTTCGACGCGCCATCGGTCTCGTACTTCAGGATACCTTCCTCTTCGCCGACACGGTGCTCGAGAACATTCGCTACGGGAGGCTCGAAGCCACCGACGATGACTGTCTGCGCGCGGCGCGCCTCGCAGAGGCTGACCATTTCATTCGCCAGCTTCCGGAAGGCTACGCGACAAACCTCTCCGAGCGCGCAGGCAACCTCAGCCAGGGACAGCGTCAGCTCTTGTCCATTGCGCGCGCTATTCTCGCCGACCCACGCATTCTCATTCTCGACGAGGCGACGAGCAGTGTCGACACACGCACCGAACTGCGCATCCAAAAGGCGCTGTTGCGACTCATGGAAGGGCGCACAAGCATTGTCATCGCGCACAGACTGAGCACGGTCCGCGACGCCGACAAGATCGTCGTGATCAACGACGGCGAAATCGTGGAGCAGGGCAACCACACCGAGCTCCTCGAGCGACACGGCTTCTACTACCGCCTCTACATGAGCCAATTCAAAGGAAACGAGATTTGAGGTAGAATATACGGACAGTCATGAGAGAAGCATTTTTAATTTTCATCGGTGGTGGATTGGGCGCGCTCGCTCGATTTGTAGTTTCTCGGGGCATTTCTGCGCGTTTTTTCACGTCGGTACCGTTGGGGACGCTCACCGCAAATATAACAGGCTCGATTCTTATGGGGTTTTTCTTTAGCCTGCTCAATACATCATTATTGCCCGCAGGGTACCGTGCTTTCATTACAGTAGGATTCATTGGCGCATACACGACGTTTTCGACCTACGCACTCGAGACAGTCACGCTCTTGCAACAGAAGGAGTATTGGGCAGCCTTTCTCAATTTTGTGCTGAACAACGCGGCGAGTCTTGCCGCAATCATCGTGGGCACACTGCTCGCTGCGCTGCTGACCACCGCGATTCGAGGGCGTTGAGCGTACAAATATCGCTAAGGGGGCTTATATGCACTTCGAGGAAGATGATGTCCTGCTGAGAATTTTCATTGGAGAAAGCGACATGTATCATGGCAAACCCGTCTATGAGCAGATTGTACTCAAAGCGCGCCAACTCAAGCTTTCCGGGGCTACAGTCGTGCGCGGTATAATGGGTTTCGGCGCCCACAGCCACATGCATAGCGCAAATGTACTCTCGCTTTCGACGGATCTGCCCGTCGTGATCGAGATTGTCGATAAAGAGGCAAATATCGAAAAATTGATGCCGTTCTTGGATGAAATTCTCATCGAGGGGCTCGTGACCAAGGAATCGATTCACGTCTACCGATACCAAGCATAAAGGAAGTACCATGAACCGACACAACATCCCGATCGAGCATTTTCGCTATGATCCTGCCCACCTTCGCGACCAGTGGCTCGCTCTCGCCGCGGGCGATTTCGCTTCCGGCCACTACAACGCCATGACCATCTCATGGGGGAGCTACGGCCAAATTTGGAACAAGATGTTCTTTCAGGTGTTCGTGCGCCCTACGCGCTACACCTACGAGTTCATGGAGCGCTACGACACCTTCACGCTGAACGCGTTCGCTCCCGAGTACAAGCGCGCACTCTCGATTATCGGTTCGAAATCCGGTCGCGATGGCGACAAACTCGCCGAAGCTGGTCTCCACGCGGAGGCATCGATCGAAGTTGCGGCGCCCTGCTTCAAAGAAGCGCACCTCGTCATCGAGTGCCGCAAGATGTACTGGCAGGACATCGACAGCGCGCACTTTCTCGACGCCACAATCGAGGGCAACTATCCGAAGCGGGACTACCACCGTGTCTACTTCGGCGAGATCGTGCGCGTGCAGCAGGCGTAAAGGCGCACCACCATGCTCACCTGCGCGCGATAAACTCAGCCATCAGTCCGACCGTCGTATCGATAGCCGCTTTATCGATCCAATAGTGCGTCACGAAACGGTACATGCCGAGCTCGGGCGGGCTTATCACCACACCGTGAGTCTTCATGAATGCCACGAGCGCTGCTCCATCGACGCTGGCGGGCAGCTTGAAGAACACCATATCGATATCGAGTGCGGTCATGTCGACCTCGACACCTCGAATCGCGCTCAATTTCTGTGCGAGGTAGCGCGCGTTCGCGTGGTCTTCGCCGAGCCGATTTGTCATTTCCTTGAGCGCGATGAGCCCCGCCGCCGCGAGCACGCCGACCTGGCGCATGCCGCCCCCCATGATTTTGCGCTTGCGGCGCGCGCGTTCGACAAATGAGCGCGGACCGGCGACCATCGATCCCACCGGCGCGCAGAGTCCCTTTGAGAGGCAGAACATCACCGAATCGACATGCTCCGCGATGTCCGCCGCGCTCACGCCGAGTGCGGTGGCCGCATTGAAGAGGCGCGCGCCATCGAGGTGAATAGGCAGATCGTGCTTCCTGGCGAGGGCTGACACTTCTTTCATATAGGAAAGCGGAATGACACGCCCCGAGGAATGCGCATTCTCAAGACAGATCAGGGATGTGGGCGGATAGTGGATATCCGTGCCGCGGATGCGCGCCTCGATTTTTTCCAACGGCAGAATCCCGTGTGGCGCATCGATCGGCCTCGTCTGCACGGTGGGGTCGTCCTCGTCGGCGGGCCGAGCGGCGCACAGTGGCCTCTGAGGCAGATCAGAGATG
>CAYXOW010000189.1:1061-2779 GCA_964466815.1 uncultured Treponema sp. | reverse complement strand
CACCATGAAGGTTTTCGATTGAAAGAGAGCGTGAAGCGAATTGTCCATGTGAACATCGCCCCACACCGGATCCCGCACCACCACATCGAAGCGGTGCAATAGAGCATTGAGCAATATCATTTCCGACACGAGCGCGCCTCACTTCGTAGTTGCGAATTGCGGTCTAAATTCTAGCAGGTGAACATCAAAAGGTATAGCGACGAAAGGCGTTGCGCTCCATGAATGTGTGCCGTGCGGCGACATCTCTGCGTTGACCAATGCGGTGTCTTTCGGCCATGATGAAGTTGTGGATTTTTTGCATGGCTATGTATTTCACGCTGCCGATGGCTTTCTACACCACCTTCTCGAAGAACTGCCCGAAGCGACGAGAATCGACGGAGACCTGGTGAGTCTGTGGTCGAGAGATGAACCGAGCCCTCTCGACCTTTCCTCCCACCCCGTCTTTTGGACGCGCAACATTTGGCTCGAGCCATTTCTCCTGGAGTTCGACTCGATATCGGCGGCAGCCCGCGCCCTGAGGTCGATGCAGCGCAACTGGTGTCCGACACCTACCGCCTTTGCCCGACGAACCATCCTTATCGCCGACCAGTTACCGCACATCTCATCCAAGCCGCGGATATTCCCCTTCAAGATGCCGACAGCGCCCATGGGTGCTTTCACACTCCTCGACGATCACATGCTTCTCGGTTCGGCGAAATGCGCGAGTCCATTCCCGGGTGGCGCCTTCGAATTTGAGGAAAATAAGAACGACCCACCATCGCGGGCCTATCGCAAACTTTGGGAAGCGCTGGAGTATGCAGGACGATTACCTGCCCCCGGCGAGCGTTGTCTCGACGCTGGTGCGAGCCCCGGAGGTTGGACATGGGCCCTCGCCTCGCTCGGCGCCAGTGTCTTTGCGGTGGACAGAGCTCCACTCGAACCGCGCATCGAGCGCATGCCCAATGTCACGTGGACTCGCCACGATGCCTTCACTCTGAAGCCCGAGGACGTCGGCCCCATCGATTGGCTCTGCTCCGATGTCATCTGCTATCCCGAGGCACTCTGGAAGTGGATATCGAAGTGGCTCGAGTCGGGCCTGGCGAAAAACTTCATCTGCACCATAAAGATGCAGGGCAACGCCTACGATCGGGAAACCGTGCTGAAATTCGCCTCCGTACCCGGGTCGAAGGTGCTGCATCTCTGGCACAACAAGCATGAGTTGACATGGATCAAACTGGCTTCCGAAGATTGATTCGAACGCATCCTGGTCGCCCGTACACCCGCTATCGCCCCATCATGCCCCGAGCCGCGACTTGAGGCGAGAGAAAAATTCTTTCTTCAGATCTTCTTCGCTCTGCGGCTCCTCGCGCCGCTGTTCGGCGAGCACCCAGAGATTCTTGGGAAGCTCGTCGAGGAACGGCGATGGAACCGTGTCCTGCGGCGCGCCGCTCTTGCTCCGCTTGCGCGCGTGGCTAAGATAGAGCTGACGCCTTGCCCTCGTCAGCGCGACATAGAACAGCCTCCGCTCTTCCTCGATGTTCCCGTCGCTCTCCTCGAGCGAGCGCGCGTGCGGAAGAATGCCGTTTTCGCATCCGGGAATGAAGACATAGTTGAACTCGAGGCCCTTCGCGGCATGGATAGTGAGGAGGCTCAACTTCCCTTCTTCCTCGTTGGAATCGTCGCGCACGGTGAGCGAGATGCGCGCAAGGCATTCGAAGAGACCGCGCTCAAAGGGATCC
>CAYXOW010000189.1:0-1036 GCA_964466815.1 uncultured Treponema sp. | reverse complement strand
AGCGTTCCGCCGAAGCGGCGAGAAGTTCGATGTTCCGATACTTCCACACAGCTGCCTTGTCGCTCTTCTTGTGCTCGTCGAGAAGGTACTGCCAGTAGCCCACATCCTCGACGATTTTGCGTATCGCAGCCGAAACCTCGAGCCTTCGCTGGAGCAGATCTTCGCGCAAATGGGCGAGATACTCGAAAAAACCAAAGACCTCGGTGAGCGATTTCTGGAGATGCGCGTCTCGAGGCCCCTGCTGCGCTTCGCGCTTTGCATGCTCCACGGCACGGTGCAGCGATGAGCCACGGCTCTTCGCGATGCTCGAAAGATATTCGATCGTCGCGCGACCTATGCCCCGGCGTGGCACATTGAGCACCCGCAGCACGGAGACATCGTCGTCCGGATTCGCGGCAGCCTTGAGATAGGCGATGATGTCCTTGATCTCCCGCCGTTGGTAGAACGACGGACCACCTGCGACTCGGTAAGGAATATTGTGCTCGACCAGTTTGTCCTCGATGCTCTCTGAGAGCGCGTTCGTCCGCACTAAAATGCCGAAATCCTCCCAATCCGCGTGCTCTCGGAATCGGATATCGCGCATCGTGGCGACGATTTTTTCCGCCTCGTCCTCATCGTCTTCGCAATCGAGCAGCGTAATCGGCGTGCCGCTCGTTCCCTGTGGCGACCAAAGCTGTTTTTTCTTGCGCTTTTTATTGTGCGCGATTACGGTGTTCGCCGCCTCGAGAATGCTGCCGGTCGATCTATAATTTCGTTCGAGCTTCACCTCGACGAGCCCGGGGTGATCGAGCTCAAAACGCTCGATGTTCCGGTAATCCGCGCCGCGCCACGAGTAGATCGACTGATCGTCGTCGCCCACGACGCAGATGTTTCCGCTCTCGATCTGCCGAATAAATTCGTACTGCTGAAGCGACGTATCCTGAAATTCATCGATCATCACATATCGATACCGCTCACGGTATCGCGCTCTCGCCTCGCTGTCGTTCTGGAGAAGCTCGAGCGGCAGCGCGATAAGATCGTCGAAGTCCATCGCGTT
>CAYXOW010000188.1:0-2784 GCA_964466815.1 uncultured Treponema sp. | reverse complement strand
TGCGCAAAAAACGCGAATGATTTTCATGACTGCGGGCGACGTCAACATGCTCGCGCTTGGACAGAACGTGTTCGCGCCCGGCTTTATGGCGGAGAATCCTAATGTCCAGGTGACGACAATCCACACCGGTCCGGGCAATGCGGGTTCGCAGACCATCTTCGAAAAGCTGCTCGCAGAGAAGAAGGCCAACAAAGCCGTCGGCGATGTCGATGTCGCGCTTGTCCACGAAATTTTCATGAAGTGGGCGATGGACGAGAATCTGCTCCAGCCCTACGCCCAGATGTGCAACACGTGGAAGTACGTCACAACCCCATTCGCGAAAGTGGACCTTGGTGTCAAAGTTGAAGGCTATGTCATGCCGCTCTTCATGAGCCAGACCGCCATTGCTTACAATCCCGACTATGTCAAGAATCCACCGAAATCCTATGCCGAGCTCGCCGACTGGGTGAAAAAGAACCCAGGCAAATTCGGCTATAATGGCATCAAGGGCGGAGCGTCGGGAGTCGCCTTCGTGATGGGCTGGGTCTACGCCGAGACCGGGAAGTATCAGAAGTACGCAGTCACTGGTCCCTTTGACAAAGCCGAAGTTGCCTCGTGGGAACCAGTGTTCAAGGATCTCAAAGAGTTCAACAAGAACGTCGTGATCACGGCGGGTAACGTCGGCACCCTCGACGCCCTCAACAGAGGCGAGATCTGGATGGGACCGGTCTGGGTCGACATGTTCTTCACCTTCATGAACGATGGCAAGCTTGATCCCAAGACGAAACTCTCGCTGCCGGAGCCCGGCATGCCCGGCCAGCCTATGTTCTTCGTCATTCCCAAGAACGCGCCGAATCCTGAGCTTTCACGCAAATTCATCGAGTACGTGACGAGCCCGAAAGTCCAGGCGAATGACATTGTAATGCGCTTCAACTGGTATCCAGGCATCGATGGCTCCGCGCTCAAGGGCGCAATTCCCCAAGCAACCTTCGACAAGATCTACAGCGATGTGACGCCAGCCGACCTGCAGAAGAAGGGCCTCGCATTTCCGCTCGCAGATTACTACAGCGCGATTCTCGAATCGTATGAGAGATGGGCTCAATGACGACTGTCCATTCGAGTTCATGGGGGGAGCGAAAGCTCCCCCCTTACATCCTGATGCTCTTCCCGGCGGTCGCGTTCATGGTGGTGATGTACCTATGGCCCTTCTTCACCTCGGTGGCGCAGAGCTTCTTTCTGAGCTCGGGAACCGATAAAAGCTTTACACTCGCCAACTACGTGAAGGTTTGGGAACTGTACCGGAAGGATATCATCTTTACGTTCGGCGTGACGCTGTTCAATACGGCGCTCGTTGGAGTGGTCGCCGTCGTATTCTCGGTGTACTTCAGGCTCCGGCAGAATAGGGTAAGCGCGCTGCTGAGCGCGATTTTCAAGCTACCGATATTCATTCCCTTCGTAGTCGTCTCGCAGATGATGAACAGCTTTCTCGCGCCGCATGGACTCCTCAATACGGCGCTCGCACAGCTCGGGCTGGTCGATCTCCAGAAACCGCTCCAGCTCTTCAATTTCGCGGGGCTCTCCTTTGGCTTCGCGTGGAAGCAGATTCCCTTCGCTGTACTCATCATTCACGGCGGCTTCCAGATGATCGACAACAGTTATATCGAAGCGGCCCGAAGCGTCGGCGCCAAGCTTCCGAGCGTCATTGTGCGCGTCCTCGTTCCTATGAACAAGTCGAGCATCATCGTAGCGCTCGTTCTCGTATACTCGCAGATAATCGGTACTTTTACGCTGCCCTACATGCTTATCGGCGGGAAAACGCCTACCACGATCACTGTCGATATCGCGCACCGGGTGAACTATTTCCGCGACTTCGGTGTGGCGAACGCGCTTGGCGTCTGTTCCTACATCCTCGTGCTCGCCACCGCGGTGTACTACCTGCGATCCAAGGCCAAGGAAGCGCGCCAGGAGGTGTCGCGATGAATAAAATTTGGAAAAAATCGCTCGAACTCGCGCTCCTAGTCGTCGTATTTCTGGTGGTGATCGGGCCGATGCTGAGCCTCTTCCTCTGGTCGGTCGCGCAGAAGTGGTACTGGCCGAGTCCGTTGCCTCAGTCTGTCAGTCTCGACTACTGGGCGCAGGCGCTTGGACTCAAGACAAGCCTGGCGATCGGCGCGGTGAGCATCGTGGACGCGTTCACGCTCTCCCTTTTCATCGCAATCGCCACCGTGGTGATCGCCATGCTAATCGCGATTCCCGCTGGCTATGCTCTTGCTAAGTATAAGATACCGTTCGGTACAATCCTGCTCTTTCTGTTTCTGTTGCCGAACGCGTTTCCACAGCAGCCTGTATTCGTGAATATTCTCCAGACCTTCACGCGTATCGGCCTTGCGGGTACCGTCTCTGGCGTCATGCTCATCCATATTCTCGTAGGGCTCGTGTATGGGGTCTGGATCACCAACGCGACCTTCCGTTCGATACCGCCGAGCCTCGAAGAGGCCGCACGCAGCGTCGGGGCCACCGGTTTTCAGGCATTTTACAAGATCGCTTTGCCGCTCGCGGCGCCGGGTCTCTTTTCGAGCGCAGTCTTCGTGTTCCTGACATCGCTCGACGAATTTACGGGAACATTCTTTATCGGCTTGCCCTTCATCAATACACTTCCGCTCACTCTCTACTCGTCGAGCGGCTACAACATGCAATTCGCGTCGGTTATCGCGCTCCTTCTGCTCATCCCGAGCGTCGTCTTCATGTTGCTCATCCAGAAAGTGCTGAAAGCCGAATATGTCGGCGGTATGGGCTGATCCACGG
>CAYXOW010000187.1:2563-2794 GCA_964466815.1 uncultured Treponema sp. | reverse complement strand
CCCATCGCTGTAAATGTCGATTGAACCATAGAACATATCTTCAAGCTGGCGACGCACATACTCGCTGAACCATGGGGCTTTGTCCTCTCGGTTGTAGAACGCCGATACTGCGACTCGAGAGTAGTCGAAAGATGCCCAATATGCATCGAATGATTCGTTGGCCTGCGCTCTTGTGATTACGTGGCGCGACACCATCTGATCCAAGATTTCTTTGGATCGGTCGCGCGCAAG
>CAYXOW010000187.1:1392-2547 GCA_964466815.1 uncultured Treponema sp. | reverse complement strand
ATTGTAGCGTGATGGACTTGAGAGTTGGATCGCCAGAATAGCCGCTTCTTCAGGCGTGCAGTCTTTGGCGGGGTGGCCAAAGAAGTATCTGCTCGCCGCTTCGACACCGTAAACCGCAGGTCCCATGATCATGCGATTGAGGTACATCTCGAGAATTTCTTGTTTTGTAAAGCGGCGCGTGAGCTGCATGGCCCACCAGAGCTCTTTCAGTTTTCTTCCAATGCTGATGACTTTCCGATCTGCGTAGAGTGTTCCCGCGAGCTGTTGTGTGATGGTGGAGCCGCCGCCAAGGTTTTTACCGAGGAGTTGCCCCAATACTGCGCGAAAAATCGATTGAAGATCAAAACCGGGATTTGTGTAAAAGGTTCTGTCCTCTCGAGTGATAAAGGCTTCGAGTAGATAATTGGGAAGATCCTTGATGGAAACAGGAATTCTCTGTTCTTCAGCAAAGAATTCCGTGATGAGTTTTCCATTTATATCGAAGATTTTAGTCGGAAGCGCAGTATCGAATTGCGTGAAATTCTCTGTTCTAATTATGTTTGCGGTGCCGGAGAGGGCGAGGCCAAGCCCCGCTCCCAGCCCTGCAGTGAGCAATAAAATTACAACTATGAAGACATATATCGCCCTAGGCGCACGAGCTTGCATATCTGTAGATTATAGGCAGCGATGGATTTTGGTCAATCTTGCATTCCCTTGAAGGTATAGAAGTTTTTTACGTTTTAAGGTAGATTGGTGTAGATCGGTTGACTCTTATGTTCAATCGATATTAATTTATCTTAATTCTAAAAAAGCCGCAGGCATTCAATAAGCCCTGTGTGAATCCAGTTCCTGAGGAGGAACACGATGAGAGTAGCAATTAATGGTTTTGGGCGTATCGGGCGACTCGTTTTTCAGTCCATCGTCGATCAGAATCTTCTCGGAAAGGGTAAAGATAAAGTCGATGTGGTCGCTGTCGTCGATATTGTTACGGACGCTGCTTATTTTGCCTACCAGCTGAAGTTCGACTCGGTACAAGGGAAAATGAAGGCGGAAATCAGTTCGAAGAAGAGTGATCCAAGCAAAGCTGAAGACGATGTGCTGGTGGTGAATGGCCATGAGATCGCCTGCATTATGGCAGAGAAAGAACTCAAGAATCTTCCTTGGAAACAGCTAGGT
>CAYXOW010000187.1:0-1382 GCA_964466815.1 uncultured Treponema sp. | reverse complement strand
GGATTATGTCATCGAATCTACTGGTCTCTTTACCGATGAGCGCGCGTTTGGTCACCTCGAAGCCGGTGCCAAGAAGGTAATCGTGAGTGCGCCCGCCAAGAGTAAAGTAGAAGACAAGAAGATTCAGATGCTTCTCATGGGCGTCAACAACAACAAGTACGATCCGGCGCTCCACAATGTCGTTTCCAACGCATCGTGCACCACGAACTGCCTTGCGCCACTTGTGTATGTTCTCTTGAAAGAGGGCATTGGCATCGAGACAGGACTCATGACGACAATTCATTCGTACACCGCAACCCAGAAGGTGGTCGACGGCGTTTCCAAGAAAGATTGGCGCGGTGGTCGCGCAGCAGCGATCAATATCATTCCGTCCACGACCGGTGCGGCGAAGGCTGTCGGCGAAGTCCTCCCCGAGATTAAGGGTAAACTCACCGGAATGTCCTTCCGTGTTCCGACACCTACAGGCTCAGTTGTCGATCTCACCTTCCGCTCAATCAAGGAGACCTCCATTCAGGAAATCGACGCTCTCCTCAAGAAAGCGTCGCAGACCTACCTCAAAGGTATTCTCGGCTTTACCGAGGACGAACTTGTGTCGACCGACTTTATCCACGATACTCGTTCCTCGATCTATGATAGTCTGGCGACCCTCCAGAACAACCTTCCTGGAGCAAAGCGGTTCTTCAAACTTGTACGAATGGGGATATTCGAACAGAGTCGTCGATCTTCTTCGCTACATGGCGTCCAAGGACAATTTCTGAGACTCTTCTGAGAGGAGACAGCGATGATTAAAACAGTGCGCGATGTATCGCTCGGTGGAAAGCGCATTATCATGCGCGTCGATTTCAATGTTCCCATGAAGGATGGAAAAGTTCAGGACGACACGCGCATCGTAGCCGCACTTCCGACCATACGATATATTCTTGAGCAGAAACCAAAGAGCCTCGTGCTCATGTCGCATCTCGGCGACCCCGATAAGGACGCCGCGAAAGCAAAAGAGAAAGCTGAGAAAGAGAATAAACCTTTCGATCTCGACGCCTATCTCGCCAGCAAGCACCGAATGAAACCTGTCGCCGACTATCTGGCTACGCTTCTCGGGAAGAATGTCGTATTTCTGCCTTCATGCTTCGGACAAAAGAGCGCGATCGACGCTCTACCTGCCGGCTCTGTCGCAATGCTCGAAAATACACGTTTTCATAAAGAAGAGACCGCGAAAGATCCGGCTGTGCAGGAAGTGCTCGCCAAAGAGTTGGCTTCATACGGAGACATCTACGTCGACGATGCATTCGGTTCGGCGCACCGCGCACACGCGAGCACTGCGACGATTGCGAAATTTATGAAAGTAAGGGTAGGGGGGTTCCTCATGGAAAAAGAGGTGGCGAACC
>CAYXOW010000186.1:1501-2882 GCA_964466815.1 uncultured Treponema sp. | reverse complement strand
CTGAGCCATGGCGGCTGCGATAAAAAAGACGCTCATTGCCGTCAACACCACCCATCGTCGCATAATGACCTCCTGCATGGCTTCAGTCGGGCAAAGGAACTATGCCAGCACCGAACAATTCTTGCCCTGTTTTTTCGCCTGGTACATAGCCGCATCCGCACGAGAAAGCAGTGTGTCCATTGTTTCGCCCCGCTGATACTCTACGACACCCAGGCTTATCGTCGCACCAAAACTAACCCCATCTATAACCCTCAGACTCTCGACCTCGAAGTGGGCACGAATGCGCTCAGCCACGCCGAACGCCTGCTCCTTCGAAATTCTGAGCATAAAGATGACAATCTCGTCGCCACCATAGAGACAGGCCAAATCGTCCGAGCGCGTGCAACTCCGGATGGAGTGCGCCAACGACACAAGAATATCATCTCCGACATCGTGGCCGAATCGATCGTTGACAAGCTTGAAATTGTCGATGTCGAGCATAATGATGGAGAGAGAGTCACCGCTCTGCTCGGCGCGCTGTATGGCCTGCTCGAGCTCCTGCATGAGAAAGCGCCTGTTTCTGAGACCCGTCAGCGTGTCGGTGAGGCTGAGTTCCTTGAATTGAGCTTGGGTGGCTTCGAGTTTTTTATTCTCCTCTTCGATGTGTTTGAATCGATCCGCGAGCGCCATGGCGAGGAAGATGGATTCAAGGGCGACGCCAATGGGCAATGCATTCGTCGTCAATGGATCCACCGGCAGCACTTTGAGCCCCATGAGCGCAAACACGATACCCCCGCACGAGAGAAACAACCACGCGATCAAAAAATAGCGCGCAGACGTAAACCCTTGCCTGAGCCGCAGTGCCGCGGTTCCGATGACCAGCAGCGGCACCGCAAGCCCTAGAAAGTGCGACAGCGCGAAGGCGATTTTATCGAGCCCCATGATACCCGCGAGCGAAACGATACCTCCCAGGACCGCAGAAATAACCATCAAATAAAACAAAATTCGATTGGTTTTCTTAAGATCGAGGAAGGAAATCGTAAAGATAACGCCCCAGGTGATAAATTGCCCCGCCCAGAGCCAGAGCATCGCTTGATCCAATTTCGGCATCTGTCCAAAGAGCACTTTCGCGAAGCCCTGCACATAGAAAATCCAGAGTCCCACACTCAGGCAGTAAAGAATGTAGTAGGCATAGGAACGATAATGGAGAGATAAGAGAAGAAAAAGGCTATAGAAGATCATCGCGACAATGATGCCGAAAATAAGCCCATAGCCGAGATTGGACTGCACTTGCTCCTTTGCGAAAAAGACAGCGTTCGCGAGGCCGATCGTCATGAGAACATCGGTTCTGCTGGAAATCCTGAGATAGCATGCCGCACCATCGAATGCCGCCGCAGGCAGT
>CAYXOW010000186.1:1252-1479 GCA_964466815.1 uncultured Treponema sp. | reverse complement strand
GTTCAAAGTAAAAGAATCGAGAGTGCGGCTCCGATGGCAGCGATCTCACTTGAGCGCCGGTTTCGAAGCGATCGAATCCGCCCCCGCGCCGGGGCACATAGAGCTGCACATCGTCGAGAATAATGGAAAAACTGGGTTGGACAACTAAAAGCCACTGGATTTCTCTACGCTCTGGGTCACTCCCAGGCCCATATCCCGGCCCCAGTTCGTCTGTGGGAATCGTAAAA
>CAYXOW010000186.1:0-1228 GCA_964466815.1 uncultured Treponema sp. | reverse complement strand
GAGGCAGGAGCCCGCTCACCAGTCCAGATGGTGCGGCCATCGACGGGCGTAAACCTCGGCTGCATCTCCGGAGCGCTCACCTGTTCGATGGTGAGAGAAGGATCCGCGTTGAAGTAATATCCGCTTATCTGGGATAGATCGATGAATCCTGAGTTAATCCTCTGAGCATAGAGCATCTCCGGCAGCACCATCACAAGCGCCACCAGAAGGAACGCACGCATATTTTTAATCATTTTGACCATATGTTTTCAAATTATACTGTACAAACATCGATCGCGAAAGAATTATGCGCGAGAAAGAACGCGTCTTCTCCATAAAAAGCAGCAGAAAGCCCATAAAGAAAACTAGACATATGAGTAAATTACTACTAAAATACTTACATCTGTTGGACATTTTTCTCATTCTTGAGACATTTTTAGACATACGGAGGCTGCATGAAACTCTCTGTCAAGGATGTCGCGCGCCTTTTCAATATTTCGGAAAAAACGGTGTACCGCTGGATTCAAACGGATTCGCTTCCTTATTATCGCGTCGGCGGGCAGTATCGCTTCAACTACTCTGAGCTCCTCGAGTGGTCATCCACGCGGGGCGAGACGATGAGTTCGGAGCTCTTCGAAGGCGCGGTGGAGTCTGGCGAGTGCGACATCTCAATAGAGAACGCACTCACCACCGGTGGTATACACTATCGCATAGAAGGGCACAACACGGAGGATATCCTCACATCTGTGGTCTCCCTCATGAAGCTGCCGGAGAATATCAACAGAGATCTGCTGCTGCAATTCCTGATCGCACGCGAAAAGCTCGGATCTACGGCCATCGGTAACGGCATTGCGATTCCGCACGTCCGAAACCCTGTCGTCGTGCACTCAGAGAGGCCACAGATTTCGCTCTTTTTCCTTGAAAATTCAGTCGATTTCGGCGCGCTCGACGGCGAACCGGTCACCAAAGTCTTCCTTATTCTCTCCCCCAACATCCGCTGCCACCTCGCCCTTCTCGCGCGCCTCATGTTCGTGCTCAAGGATGATGGTGTACTGAAAGCTCTCAAGGCCATCGCCTCGCGCAACGATATTCTGACGGCAGTGCGCCGCGCCGAGGCCGGTATCGTGGAGCGCGCGCCTGCGGAGCGTCAGGGAGGTGCACAGTGATTCTATTTGGAATCGGCATTGCGGTGGTGGCGCTCGGCGGAGCCGTCTTGATTCCGCTTAAGAACTCCAAGGCGATCAACAGG
>CAYXOW010000185.1:0-3049 GCA_964466815.1 uncultured Treponema sp. | reverse complement strand
CAGGCGCCTTCATGAAGACGCTCGACGACGCGAGGGCTCTCGCGAAGAGCCTCGTGGCCACCGGTAGCGCAATGGGCAAGCGGGTTGTGGCGGTGCTCACCGATATGTCACAGCCCTTGGGCCTCAAGGTGGGCAATTTTCTTGAGATCGAAGAGACGCTCGACTGTCTTGAGGGCAAAGGCCCTGAGGATGTGATGGAGCTTGTCTATAGATTGGGTTCGTGGATGCTCGTGCTGGGCGGAGCGGTAAAAGAGGTCGAAGAGGGACGCGCGCGCTGCGAAGATGCTGTTGCGTCCGGAGAAGCACTCGATCGCTTCTACCGGAATGTGTCGAGGCAGCACGGAAGCATCGCCGAAATGCTCGCACGGCGCGGCACATGGCGCTCGGAGCATATCCGGGAACTGCGCGCCGAACAGTCCGGGCACATAGGCTCGATCGATGCGCTGAGTATCGGGCTGGCCGGGGTTTATCTCGGGGTAGGGAGGAACAGAACCGAAGACCCCGTCAGCCCGACAGCAGGCTTTATTTTCAGTAAGAAGCGCGGCGATCGTGTAGAAAAAGGAGATCTCATCGCCACATTGTATGGAAAGGATGAGGCAAGCCTTGAACCTGCCCAGGCGCTCGCCGCCTCAGCGATCTCAATCTCCGAAAGCGCAGTTTCCCGTTCCCCGCTCATCATCGAGGAAATTACCGCACAATGAAGTGGATCAAGAAAGACCTCGACCCTGCTCTTGTACGTGCTTTAGCGCACCGCTACGGAATCGACACACTCACTTCCTCAATACTCGCGCGAAGAGGCATAACGGAGCCCGAGCAGATACGTTTCTACCTCGAAGACGATCTTCAACTCATGCATAACCCTTTTTTATTTGCTGCGATGGAAGATGCCATAGATCGCATCCTCATGGCGCGCGAAGAAGAAGAGAAAGTGCTTATCTTCGGTGATTCCGATGCGGATGGCGTGACTTCTACAGTGCTTATAACTGAAGCGCTTCGAGATTTCGGTCTCAATGTCGAGCAGAGAGTGCCACAGGGAGATGACCCCTATGGGCTCTCGATCGCCGCAGTGGATTTCGCCGAACAGAATAATATCGGTCTTATCATCACCGTCGATTGTGGAATATCGAATCACGCTGAAGTGCAGTATGCCCGCGAAAAGGGCATCGATGTGATCATCGCTGATCACCATCGGCTGCAGGCGGAAGGCGCGCCGGAAGCCATCGCAGTGCTCGATCCGAAACTCCCCAATTGCGGTTATCCTTTCAGGGACCTCTCAGGTTGCGGTGTCGCTTTGAAACTCGCGCACGCATTGGCCATCGCACGGCTCGGCATGTATAAAGAACTGCTCGCGCTTCTCTATGTCGGACCATCTGAAGTAGATCTAACTGAACAGGCCGCTTCAGAATCGAGCACGGATCGATCTGCCGCTGTTCCCGTAATTCAGGCGTTGAGGCTCGACAATCTCGCCGAGACCTCGAGGCTCTACCTCGATGCAGGCAGCGACGGGCGCTTCGGACCCACTGCGCTTGAAAAACTGGAAAAATTCCTGCGCGGTCGCGCGATCGTGACCTGGGATAAACGAGAAACCGCAACTTTTTTTTCCGAACATTTCGGCTCGGGTGTGGATATCGAAGTCATGGAGCTGCGGCAACTGTCCGCAGGTTTTTGGCCAGACATGGCGAAGCGCTCGCTCGCTGAATTGTCGAGGGTGTCACGATTAAAAAAATACACACAGAGTACCCAAAGTCCTCTTGAAACACTCAAGAGCATTTTCAATGCGTATGCGCTTCAGTCGATGCAGAGCCAAGGTTTTTTAACCTCTCGTATGTTCCAACTCGCCGCACTCGGTACGATCGCCGATCTTATGCCGCTTAAAGACGAGAACAGGCTCATTGTCCGCAAGGGCGTCGAAGGCATCAATGGAGCGCCAACGAATGGGCTACGCGAGCTTAAAATGAGTCTCAGTCTTGTAAAGCCACTTGGAGCGAGTGAGATCGCGTGGCAGATCACTCCTACGATCAACGCAGCAGGAAGGCTCGGAACGCCAGGGCTTGCGCTCGATCTATTGCAATCGCAGACGGTGGATCGGGCCCTCGAAGCGGCATCTTTATTGATACAGGCCAACAATGAGCGAAGAAAACTCGGCACTGAAGCCTGGGACATCATTCGAGACGATCTCTACGCAAGTCTTGAAAAGAGTGGTGGGAAATTTGCAGTCGTCGGCAGCGCTGAGATAAGGACGGGAATCACCGGACTCTTGGCATCACGCGCCGCGAATATCATGAAGGTTCCTGTCATCGTCGCGGTGTTTAAACCGGATGGTATGTGCACCGGGTCGATCCGGGGAAACAGCTCCTTTCCTCTCACCTCGCTCCTTGCGTATGCATCCGATCTTTTCATCGACTATGGTGGGCATGACTCGGCAGCTGGATTTACGCTCAAGACAGAGCTTTGGCCGGCATTCCTTGAACGCATCTCGTCCTTCATGGCAACCACAGAACTCAGCGCAGAAGAGCCTGAGCTGCTGATCGACGCCGAGCTGCCTCACCGTTACGTGACCCCTGAGCTACTGCAACTCTGTCGCCAGTTTGAACCTTACGGAGAAGAGAATGAGCCACTGCTCTTCTGTTCGCGTGGGGTTCCTATGGTCGATGCCCAAGTCGTCGGGAAAAGCGGTAAGAATCACCTAAAACTGACTCTCGATTTTGGCGCGTACAAGTGGCCTGCAATGCTCTGGGACGGTGCAGAACGACTCGAACGCGATTTCTCATTTCGCAATAGCGACCGAATTGATGTCCTTTACAAAATCACCATGAATTACTGGAACGGTGAGGAGAGACCACAGCTAGAAATCTACGATGTGCATCGCGCCGAGTGAATGAAAAAATATGCTCATCAAAAATGTGCGCCTGTCTATGAATAGGCGCCGCGAACTGTGCCAGATGCATGAGAGCACTTGACCAAAAAATGAAAAATCGCTATGGTTTGACCATCATTCCCCGGTTGTGTAATGGTAGCACGGCAGACTCTGGATCTGCTTGTGGGGGTT
>CAYXOW010000184.1:0-3175 GCA_964466815.1 uncultured Treponema sp. | reverse complement strand
CAGCACTGCATATAACTCAAGCCGGAACCGCAATAGCATGAAGATGCACCGTCATGCATGTGAGATGCATCACTTCGATCTCTTACTCTGATCGTCGGAGCGTAGGCTCCAAATATAGGAAAGTCGATTTTCAGCTTTTTAAAGAGTTGAAGCTTTTCGCCACACTCAAGAGAGGAAAATTCTTCGCTCTGTGAAAGCTGCTTCCATGTCTCAAGGATGAGTTTGAGTATAGTCGAATGTTCGGCTTCGGACGCAAAGCGGTGCGAAGTCCGCTTAACTAGATACGATGAGAGCTGAATGCTCACGAAAGCGTAAAGATCATCGAGCTCCTTCGTCGGCCTTTTCAACATTCCATATTCGTTCACATGACGGATATAGAATTTTCTTGCATAACTCTGACGCCTGAGCTTTTGAGCGCTGGCGAGACTCTTGATAGCAAGATCTCGTTGATCCAGTTGGATCAGCGCAATAGAGAGCCAGTAGAGAGCTTTTGAGAGCTCCTGCTCACAGGATGGCGGAATTTTTTCAACAGATTGTCGGATAAAAGCGAGAGCCCGCGAAGGATTGTGCCGCGCAAGCTCATGAAGGCCTTTTCTTAAATAGAATTCTGATTTGCCGCCAGGTGCCGTTTGTTTCACATGTTATAAAATATTCATGAATTTTAATATGGGCAAGGCGTTAGGAAAGGCTTGTGGTCGAAATGAGCAGGACAAAGGAGCGTGGTGACATTAGGTAGGCTATTGGGTCGCCGATGCCCGGATACTCGGGCTCTTCAATGTCGTGTGGTGATTCGAGCGAGGTGTCGATGACGCGCCGCCACGGTCCGGATGGCTTTTCTTGGGGAAGCAAGATCTGAACCGCTTCGGGCGATGCGTTGAACGCGAGAAGATACGAGTAGCAAGGCGAGGTGTCGGAGGCGTCGCTCGTGTGTTCATTTATGCGCGCAACAAGTACTTTTCCAAGCTTATCCCATTGAGGCGGTGTGCCGTTCTCGTCATACCATTTGATATCGGGTTGCATTTCTCCGCTCAGCGGCTCTTGATCCGAAGGTTGCCCAGTAAAAAAATTTTCTCGGCGAAACGCGATATGATTCAATCTGAAAGCGATTATTGTTTTTACAAAGCGGAAGATATCTTTATGCTCCTTGAGGAGAGACCAGTCGAACCATGTTAGTTCATTGTCGTGGCAGTATGCGTTGTTGTTGCCTCTTTGGGATCGGCCAAATTCATCTCCTCCGAGAATCATAGGTGTACCGATGGACAGGAGCAGCGTCGAGAAAAAATTCTTTATCTGACGGTTTCGGGTTGCTTCGATATAGGGAGAAGATGATGGCCCTTCGAAACCGTAATTAGAAGAGTAATTTTCTCCGATGCCGTCGCGGTTTTCTTCGCCATTCGCTTCGTTGTGTTTTTGATGGTACTGGACGAGGTCTTTGAGGGTGAAACCGTCGTGGGAAGTGATAAAATTGATCGAGTGAAAGGGCCTTTTTCCGTTTTTGAGATATAAATCGCTGGAGCCGGTGATTCGCGTCGCGAGAAGAGGCGCAAAACCATCATCACCGCGCCAGAAGCGCCGAACTTCATCGCGAAAGCGATCATTCCATTCTGCCCAACGGCCTCCGGGGAAGGAGCCAACCTGATAGGCGCCTCCCGCATCCCAAGCTTCAGCGATAATCTTGGTGTTTCGTAGAATGGGGTCTTCGGCGATGAGTTCAATTACAGGGGGGTTGGGTAGGAGATTGCCTTGAGCGTCGCGACCAAGAATAGATCCTAAGTCGAAGCGGAAGCCGTCGACATGCATGCTGACGACCCAGTATCGCAGACACTCGTGAATAAAGGTTCGCATGACGGGGTGATTGCAGTTCAACGTGTTGCCGCATCCTGAATAGTTTCGATAATAGCGTTTATCTTCGGCGAGCATGTAATAAATTGAGTTGTCGAGGCCACGGAAGCTGAGGGTGGGGCCCAGTTCATTGCCTTCGGCGGTGTGATTAAACACTACATCTAGAATGACCTCGATTCCGGCTCTGTGGAGCTCGCGCACCATGTATTTGAATTCCTTGACGGCAAATTCGGGATCGAATGTGTCATGATCGGAGCCCTCGGGAAAGGCATAGAGGGCTTTTGGAGCAAAAAACGCGATAGGTGCGTACCCCCAGTAATTGGAGAGTTTTTCTCCTGTCAGCGGATTTTTTCTGAAACGTTCAGATGAATCGAATTCCTGCACAGGCAGTAGTTCTAAGCTTGTGATTCCGAGGTCCTTAAAATAAGGAATCGTCTCGACTACACCCCGATACGTGCCACGATGCTTTGCTTTGGATGAGGGCGACTTTGTTAGACCGCGGACATGCGTTTCGTAGATGACACACTCTTTGAGTGGATAGTTGAGCGGGGTGTCGCCCTCCCAATCGAAATCATCCTCGATGACGATGCATTTCGGCATACATCCGTCATTGGGCGTTGAAGAAAACGAAAGGTCCTTTTCGGGCGAGGAATTATCGTACGCCAGAGCTGAACAGAGGTCGAGCGAACCGTCGGATAGCGCTTTTGCGTACGGATCGATTAAGACCTTGTGAGGATTGAATCGATGCCCATTGCGGGGATCGAAGGGACCTTCTGCTCTCCAGAGGTACAGCGCACCCGGCTTTAGGTTGTGGACATAGCAGTGCCAAATGTCTCCTGTTTTATTGCGAAGAGGATCGAGACGGAGGGAAACTGTCGGAGTTGTATCGCGAGGATGCTGATAGAGACAAAGAATCATGCCTGTAGCGTGGCGTGAAAAAATGGAAAAATAAACGCCCTGCGGGTGTGCTACAACTCCGTTGAGGAGAGGGTTGCCTGGAGCGATCGATAGTTCTTTCGGGAGAGGTCTCCAGCGGGCGCTCATGGATGTTTTACGACAAGAACAGCGTTCTGACCGCCAAAGCCCATGGACTCTTTCACGAAAGCGCGCACGGGCATGGTGATGCCTCTGTTGGGGACATAGTCGAGATCGCACTCAGGATCGAGATTGTCAAGGTTAATCGTCGGGTGAACATAATTTTCATTCATACCAAGAATCGCCGCAATGGTCTCGATAGCGCCCGCCGCTCCGATACAGTGCCCGATCATGGATTTCAAGCTGGAAATTTTAAGGTTCTTTGAATGGCTTCCGAATGCGTGTTTGATCGCTTTTG
>CAYXOW010000183.1:0-3185 GCA_964466815.1 uncultured Treponema sp. | reverse complement strand
TGAGATGAGCGTGAACCCTTTCGCTCACGCACAATTTTCGCCGCGTGCACTCTATATACACATCCCGTTCTGTGCGGGGCATTGTGCCTACTGTGATTTTTTTTCGATACATTCCACCGCATTTCCTCATGCGAAGTATATTTACGCGTTGATCGAGCAGCTGAGGGCGTGGTCTTCGGCGTGCGGCGCAGAATCGTTCGATACAATATATATTGGAGGCGGGACACCATCGGTCCTGGAAATTTCTTCCCTTGAGCAATTGCTGTCGGAAATTTCATTATATGCCACAAAAAACTGCGAATGGACAATCGAGGCAAATCCGGAGAGCTTAACTACGCAATTTCTCGATGCACTCGCCGTTTCAGGCGTTACTCGCATCTCGCTGGGCATTCAGACGCTTGCAGAAGACGAATGGGCTGTACTGGGGCGGGTGGGATCGGTTCACGAATCGCTTCGTGCACTCGAGCGTGCGCGCGCTTATCCTTTTGACCTTTCGGCGGACCTCCTCGTGGGAATTCCGATTCTTGCGAAAAACCATGTGAGGTCTCAGAACCTTGTGCAATCCATCGCGGAGCTATCGTCGCATGTTTCACATCTG
The DNA here is from genome assembly GCA_964466815.1 of uncultured Treponema sp. Taxonomy (GTDB): domain Bacteria; phylum Spirochaetota; class Spirochaetia; order Treponematales; family Rectinemataceae; genus Rectinema. The sequence continues at coordinate 2,587 of CAYXOW010000183.1, read as the reverse complement.
TCGCTCTACGATCTGACACTGGAACCTGGCACCGCGCTCGAGCGGCGTGTAAACGCGCGCGAACTTTCGTTGATGGCTCCTGACGAGATGATGGAGCTGCGCCTCGCAGCTGATGCCGCGCTGACATCCTCGGGGTTTTATCGCTATGAGGTATCGAATTATGCACGACAAGGTCACGAGTGCAAGCACAATATAGCGTATTGGAATATGGAACCATATCTCGGCATTGGAAGCGGCGCAGTGAGCACGCTGCATATGAGAGATGAGGCCGCTCCGGAAAAACTCGGAGCACTTATACGATTGACGGGCGTGAAGGATGTCGCACGCTATACTCGCGAACCAACGGCTATCCCTGAAGAACTGGAAAAAATTGACCGAGATACGGCTCTTTTTGAATTTTTAATGATGGGATTCAGGACCATGCGCGGAGTCGATACACAAAAGATATATTCGCTGTTTGGTGTAGAACTTTCGTCGGTGCTTCCCAGAACGTTGACGCGATGGAAGGACGAGCTCATTTGGCGAAAAGCCATGGTGTCGCTCCACCCGCGGAATTTTGATATTCTTAATCGATTTCTCGTTGAATGTATGGAAGAACTTTTATAGAAAGGAGATTACATATGGCCCTCTTTCAATATGCTGTCGTCGCATCGGTGTTGCACGATGAGGACAGCAAGCACGCGCTTCTTGAAAAGTTCAGCGCCGAGCTAGCTAAGCATGGAGGCGAGGCCCAGGCGCTCGGGGAAAAGAAGCTTAAAGAGAGGAATCGTGCGCTTCCTCTCTTTATCTTTGTCTTGACAGGCGGGACCGAAGCTGAGGCGATCCGGATAATCGAAGACGAGCACATGCTCGAGCAAAAGACCCCTGTTGTCATTCTTGCGCATGCTTCACACAATTCGCTGCCTGCTTCGCTTGAAATTCTCGCCAGAGTACGCCAACTCGGAGGCAAGGGCGCAATTGTGCAGTCCAATGCCCGAGGTTCATTCTCGGCCTCGAGTTTAGGCGATGCAGTCGCTGTCGCTACGACGCTTCAGGCAATGCATGCGGTGCGGATCGGCGTGGTGGGGAAACCTTCCGATTGGTTGATTGCTTCAAGCCAAGGTAAAGAAGAGGCTATCGCATCCTGGGGAGTACAGCTGGTCGATATCCCTTTCGAGAAACTCATGGCAGAAATAGAAAGGGTGAGATCCGGGTCAATCGAGTCTACGGAAACCCTGGTTATGAAAGATAACGCTGAATTTTTCAGGGAAGCGTCCGATGCGGATATGCGAAAGTCGATGGACATCCTTAAGGCGCTTCGGGCGATCGTTCGCATGAATAGCCTCGATGCGCTTACGCTGCGCTGCTTTGATCTCGTGCTCAGAGATGGCAGCACAGGATGTCTCGCATTGTCTACATTGGCTGACGAGGGTATCGATGCGGGCTGCGAGGGCGATATCCCTTCGATCATTGGGCTGCATTGGTTGAGGCTCCTTACTGGGCAGGTCGGATGGATGGCCAACCCTTCTCGCATAAGCATCGCTGCTGATAGAGGGAGTGCAGAAATGGTCATCGCCCACTGTACCTCTCCGAGATCGATACTTTCAAAGTATGGACTTCGAAGTCATTTCGAGTCAGGCCTCGGCGTCGCCGTGGCGGGAATTGTTCCACCCGGCGAAGTGACACTTGTGCGGATCGGCGGATCTCGTCTCGATGAAGTTTGGTACAGCCGCGCAACAGTGAACGCGAGTCCACGAGAAGAAGGGTTGTGCAGGACCCAGGCGGTGATATCGATGCCCGCGGAAAAAGCCGACGAGCTCCTCACAAAACCTCTGGGCAATCACCTTGTGATGGTACATGGCGACTGGAGCTCGAGAATCGACATTTTTAAAAAATTGGCCGGAACACTCAGCCAGTGATGCATGTGTCCGAGGTGCCGCGCATCCAGCGCGCTGCGTGCGCACGACAGCCTTAGCTCACACGAAAAAGTCGTAGTTCGGTCGAGTTTTCTCCGCGAATCCTTTCTCGTAAGAGATGTTACTCTTTTTTTCGGTGCCGATCGTGGAGGGAGGACCGTGCCCAGGGAATATAACCGTCCGATCGGGCAGACTGAAAAGTTTTTGCGATATTCGCTCTGCGAGTGCATTGGTGTTGAACGCGCTGCTCGTTTTCCCAATGAGGCCCGCGTGAAGCACATCGCCCGTAAAGAGAAAAAGACCTTCGAACAGATACACTATAGAATCTTGGGAATGTCCGGGGACCGCGATCGTTTCGATTTTAAAACCAGATTCGACAAGGGTATCGCCGTCCCGGACTTTCCTGCATTGGAACTGCATAATTTTTGCGTTGGATGCATAAATTGTTGGATTATAGATTTTCATTATCGTTGATAGACCATTTACATGGTGACCGTGATTATGCGTGATACAAATTCCCGAGATGTCGAGATGATGACTCTCGATCTTTTCAATCATGGTGGGAGTGAGCTCTGCGGGATCGACGATGATCGCTTTGCCGACTTCCTCATTTCCAACAATATAACTGTTGGAAAAACCGTAAATTGAATAATGCTGGTATATTTTCATAGATAGAGATGCTCCAGATCGCG
>CAYXOW010000182.1:776-3306 GCA_964466815.1 uncultured Treponema sp. | reverse complement strand
GCGCTCTTGAGCGCAGCTGCTATGCTCTTCGGCGCCACGTTTTCCCTCGCGGCTCAGGAGAGCGGCACCGATCTAGGTTCGCTCTTCGGCGATGAGGTGCTCACGCAGCCCGGACAAGGTCAGTCGGCGCAGAGCGGTTCGACAGCAGTGGGACAGGGCAACAGCCAGAGCACGACTACGCCGGCACAACCGGCGACACCCGCGACACCGTCGGATCCCCTCGCGGGACTTCTTAAAACAGAGACGGTGAAAATCGGCGGAAGCATAACAGGCAAGATCGATACCTCGTGGACATGGACCGACCCATGGAACTCAGGTTTCGACCTCGCAAACCCAGACAAGAATAGTGTGGCGCCCACGCTCAACAGTCTCGTCTACTTCGATGCGCGGCCCGACGATGCGTTCCGCGTGCACGGATCGTTCAAGACCGCGTGGCCATTCTCGAGCACGAAGACATTTTTGACCTCGGCGACATGGAACCCCCCGACGACAAGCGTGGTGACCACCTCCGGCACCATATCTACGCCTAACATCAGTGTCTTCGAGCTCTTTTCGGATTTCCAGCTCGGTGACTCGGTGTACTTCCGCTTCGGCAAGGCCACTGTGAAGTGGGGCGTAGGCTACTTTTTTAGTCCCGCCGACATCATCAATCTCGAACCGATCAATTTTTTGGACCCGACCGCGCAGCGCGAAGGCCCTGTGCAGTTCCGTGTATTCATTCCCTACGGGTCGAGCCAGAATACGCTGAGCTTCTACGCAATTTTCCCGAACAACGCCACGCCCGCATTTACGAACACCGCCCTTGCAGGCAAGGCGGAATTCGTGCTCGGAAACTATGAGCTGGGCCTGAGCGCCTACTATCGGAACGACACGACGGAGCGCGCCGCGGCGACCTTGACCGGGCCTGCGGGGCCCTTTGATGTGTTCGCGGAGGGAGTCGTCGCGAGAGGAAGTCCGAAGACATTCTATACCTTCTCGACCAGCCCAGCCTATTACAGCGCCTCCGCTCCTTCGGATCATCGCACGACCGTGTATCCGTCGGCGACCGCGGGGCTTCTCTACAGCGACCAGAACAGCAATGTCACTGCGATAGCGCAGTACTACTACAATGGAGAGGGCTATTCCGAGAGCGAGAGAAGTAGCGCGATCAGCGCACTTAAGACGTTGCTGGACTCGATGCCCTCTTCGAGCACGAGAGATGGGCTCGTGGGGCTTGGCCAGCTTTTCGCTCTCTTTTCAGGGCAGCACTACAGCGCCGCAAGTATCACATTCAGCGATATCGGCAACAGCAAATTCTCGGCCTCGGCCTTGGGGGTCATGAATTTTTCGGACCTGTCCGGATTCGCGCGGCCGAGCGTTTCATGGCAAATCGCAGACTATCTCAATCTCTCGCTCTATGCGAATTTCGTGTTCGGCGGGGATACTACGGAGTACGGTTTTTTAGCACAAGGCAGACCCGTGACCATCGGACTTACGCTATCCGCGGGAACGGGGAATTTTTAGTGCGCGGTTCATCGCGTGTGGCGCGACGAATCGACATTTAGTATAGTGGAAAGTAAGGAGCCGCAAATCAGCGCCTCGCCGGGCGGCTCTTTACACTTCAGATGAAAGGACGGACTATGAAGGTACATCCAATCACCGATCATATCTACGCGCTCCACGCCGATATTCGGAGCGACGATCTCTTCGAGGGAATTTGGCCGATCCCCTACGGAGTATCGCTCAACTCCTACTTGGTAAAGGGCGAAAAAATCGCCCTCCTCGACCTCGTCCGAGACTGGGTCGGAGCGCCCGTCGAGCTCAAGAATCAACTCGCGTCGGTCGGAGTCGCCCTCGAAGATATCGACTATCTCATTTTAAACCACCTCGAGCCCGACCACACCGGATGGCTCGGCGAATTTCTCAAACTCAATTCGAAAGCCCTCATCCTCGCCACCGCGAAGGGAATCGATCTTGTCAAGAATTTCTACTTTGAACGCGATCGGATCCGCGCAGTGAAGGATGGCGACACCCTCGATCTCGGCGACGGCCAAGTGTTGAAATTCTTTGAGACGCCCAACGTGCATTGGCCCGAAACGATGATGACCTGGTCGGAGAATGGCGGCGTTCTCTTTTCCTGCGACGGCTTCGGAGCCTACGGCGCATTGGGCGACCGCGTTTTCGACGATCAGATCAGCGAGGATGAGCACGCGTTTTTCGAGGCTGAATCGCTGAGGTATTATGCGAACATCGTGGCGAGCTTCGGAACCTTCGTGAAGCGCGCAATCGACAAGCTCTCGGCCCTGCCTCTCAAGGTCATCGCCCCTAGCCACGGCATCATCTGGAGGACCCATCCGGAGACGATCATCGCACAGTATCTCCGCTACGCGGGTTACCTCGAAGGGAACCGCGAAAAAGAGATCGCCATCGTGTGGGGATCGATGTACGGGAACACCGAGCGAGGTCTCAAGTACGTCATCGAGGGGATCGAAGAGGAAAAAGTACCCTACACCGTTCACCGCGTTCCAAACGAGAATGTCTCGTTTGTGCT
>CAYXOW010000182.1:0-736 GCA_964466815.1 uncultured Treponema sp. | reverse complement strand
ATCGCCATGCCCACCTACGAGTATAAGATGTTTCCACCTATGGCCTACGTGCTGGATATCTTCGAGCGCAAGCATGTGTTCCAGAGAAAGGTGTTGCGCATCGGCAGCTATGGTTGGGTCGGAGGCGCAAAGAAAGAGTATGAGGCGAAAATCGCCGCGCTCAAGTGGGATTCTCTCGAATCCGTCGAGTGGGCCGGAGCGCCGACACTGGAAATTGCGGAGACGCTCCGCGAGCGGGGCAGAGAGCTCGCGCGGCGCGTGAAAGGCGAATAAACAGCGGTGGGCGGGCGCTCGATGTTGTGCATCGAGCGCCCGCCCACGTCTGAACTTGAGGGGCCACTTCGCGGTAGAACGACCGCGCGAGCGGCCTTTTTTTTATTTCTTTGCCAATTTGTCGGCGGCTGCGATGAGAATAAAGAAAAACCCGAGTGTCGCGAACACGCCGATGAGTCCACCCGCCGAAACCGCGAGCGCCCGAACCGTGGCGCTCATGCCCTGCAGTGTTTGAATGAGATTTTCCATACCGGTACCCCTTATTTCGCAAAGAGCGGCACAAGGGCGAGCACAAGTCCACCCGCGATGATCGAGCCGAGCTGGCCTGAAACATTCGCGCCGATCGCCTGCATGAGGATGATATTGCCCCGCTCTTCTTCGTTTGCCATCTTCTGAATCACTCGCGCGCTCATCGGAAAGGCCGAGATGCCGCAGGCGCCGATCATCGGGTTTATTTTGCGCT
>CAYXOW010000181.1:0-3311 GCA_964466815.1 uncultured Treponema sp. | reverse complement strand
AGAGATCGCGGCGGAATGTGCTCTGGGCGATCTTCTGTTTAAGGTCGCTGTTGGTGGCTGCAATGATGCGGACGTCGACCGACACCTCGTGGTCCGAGCCCACGGGGTAGAAGCGCTGTTCTTCGATGGCCTTGAGAAGCTTGGCTTGAACAAACAGTGGAAGGTCGCCGATCTCGTCCAGAAAGAGCGTGCCTTTGTCTGCGGAGCGGAGCGCGCCGCTCTTCGTGCGGTCGGCGCCAGTGAAGGCGCCGCGCTCGTGGCCAAAGAGGGTGCTCTCGGCGAGACCCTCGGGGATTGCCGAGCAGTTGAGTTCGATGAAGGGGGCGTCGGCACGCGGACTCTGGTCGTGGATCGTGCGCGCGAGCATGGTTTTGCCGGTGCCGGTTTCGCCAAGGAGGAGGACGGGCTCGCGATACTTTGCCGCTCGTTCCGCGCGCGCGAGGGCATCGCAAAAGCCACGGCTCAGCGCAACAATGGGTGATTCGGCTCTGGGCACGATTCTGGAAGGAGCAGACTGTGCTTTTCGACTAGGTTGCGTGTGTACTGCCGGAAAATACTCATTTAAGGATCCTGCATCGGGCGCACCCTGGAACAGCGATTGCCGGAGCGGGATCGCGCGCTGTATCGGCAGCGATGGTGTAGCATCGGTGATGTCTCGTACGCGGTAGGTGCCCTGCGCATAGCAAGGTGGAATCCCCTGGAGAATCCGAGTCTTATAAGCACCGGTTTTGCCAGCGAGGAAGAGGCAGGACTTCATCTGCGGTGTGCCGGAATCGAGGAGAAATGACCACTCGTTGGTCTGCGAAGACATCGTCTGATCGATCGTAGCCAGCACGGACTCGAGCCGCTGCCAGATTTCCTCGTAGGAAATGACATCCATAATGGGAAAATCGACAATATTGATCCGCGCAGGGATGTGCTCACCTTGGAGTTCGCGCTCAAGATCTTTCGCGCGTTCGACCGCGCCTGCGTTCGAGCAAAGCAGATAGAGTTCGTCGAAGGGACGAATCTTTACAAGAGAAAAGATCGGCCCTGGGGTTTCATCGTCCGCTGGATAGGGGTCCTTCATCCCTACGAATGTTATCAGAATCTTTCTTGACATAACGTACATGCTACCATCCATGCAGGAATCGTGCCAGATAAAATATGAAGGATTATTTGCATCCGTATGGCGATATTGAGCTCTGAACGACATAGTGCCACGCTCGCTGTCCTGAGCTGGCGTACCTTTTGTTACAGCTCAAGGTAACCTTTGGCACGATTGTGGCAAAACGCAGCGATCTGTGTCGACCTTTCTCGACCTCCGGAGTCGCCCTCAATAATAAGGAAAGCTTTGATTTATAAGGATGATTCAGCGGAAGTGTCGAATTTTCATTCATCTGGCATGGTGGTTGCTGATCTATAACTGCGCAGACCCTGAGCAGCGTCCCGCTCTGAGTTCAATGCATACAAAATTATAAAAAAAAGTTACCCTCGCGGGCCTGCGCGCGCTCGTACAATTTTTTTCGTAGGAGGATGTATGAAAAAGAGGATTTTGGTGCTGGTGCTGATGTTGTTGTGTCTCATCGTGGCTATCTTTGCGGATGATGGTTCTGTTTCGTCGATCTCCGGGATGATCAAGAGCGACCTCTTCAAGAATCAAGGCAAGATCCAGGGACTTTCGCAGAACCTCACTTCGACCGAGAAAATGGCACTCTATAGCGAGTATAAGAAGGACCAGTGGGTGCCCTTCCTCGTGAATTTCATCGTGGGTGCGGGTATTGGTTCCTTCATCGAGGGTGATACAACAGGCGGCGTGATAGCGCTGACGGGAGATATTGTAGGGCTAGGCTCAGTGATCATCGGCGCAACCACCTACGCAAGCTCGATGTATTCCTATCCGTACACCTACTCCACAAAGGGCTTGGGGCTCGCGACCTTTGGTTATGTTGTCCTCATCGGCTCAAGGATTTTTGAGATCATCCGGCCCTTCACCTACACCGCGCGCTACAACTCAACTCTGAAGCAGTCGCTGAACTACCTGGCGGGGATAAGCTTTGTGCCCTCGTTCGAGAATGGGGTGGCGGGGCTCACACTGGCGTATAGGGTGATGTTGAATTGAGGAGTACAGAGATTGGTGGCTTGTCAATGAAACGCGCAGAGGATGAGTTCTCTGCGCGTTTTAAGATACTATGATTATAACTCTCACCACTGGTAGCGTTCTTGAGATTCGGTGAATTCTAAGGTAGACCACTCTTATGACCATCGAACGCCTTATGGAATCGGATCTGGAAGACATCAACAAACTCGTGCGGATGCACGCACTCTATCTCCGAAGTCCGTTCTGCCATCCGATGAAGGTGATGGACAGGTCAGCGATGGTCGGCATCGGTACGGCGATCTGCGTAGGGCAGAATGGATGGCTCGCGCAATTTTCGGTAGACGCGCGAGTATTTCTGGAGCGCTCAGGCTGTGCCGAAACTCGGCGGATGAAACGGATGATCTGGGTCGAACCTTTTACCTTGAACCCTCAAGGGCTCTACAATCGGATCGGCGGAAATTTGGGGTAGGCGCCGAATGATCCTCCTTTTTGCCATCTTGATCGTCGTCTCGATTCTCTCAACCAAGATCAGCGCCACCCAGATCGACGCGATCAATGACCAGTTGAACCTCTGCGCGCCGGACCCGTCGGGAGAAGGAGCGACACCACGAACCCAAGCGTAACGAAGCACGCGCCCACGATGAATGAGAGACTTGAGGCCCGATCGGGCACTCGGTCCTGAATGAAGGCGGTGATCTGCGGCCCGACGACACCGCCCGCCGCCCACGCGGTGAGCACAGCTCCGTAGATGACAGTCATCTTGTTCGGATTGAAGAGCTCCGCCACCGCTGAGGGCATGATGCCGAATCCGCCGCCATAACACAGGAGCACCCAGCAGAGCAGCGCCGCGAAGAGAATCGGTTGTCCTGTAATGATGAGCGCCACGAAAATCGCGAGCTCGCTGCCGAGCATGATCCGGAAGGTTGCGATTCTGCCGACGCGGTCGGAAACCGCGCCCCAAAAAAAGCGCCCGAAGCCGTTGAAGAGCGAGGTTATGGCAATGAGGGTCGCGCCCATGGCAGCGAGCGCGGCGATGGTCAGACTAGGATTTGCCGCCGCGAGGAGTTTCTGATACATGGGCGACTGGAAGCCGACAATGGTGATGCCTGCGCTGATGTTGCAGAAGAACATGAGCCAAAGGAGGAGGAAACGAGCGGAGAAGATGTCACCCTTCGCCGCGCGGAAAGCTCCTGCGGGGGCTGCACCTGGCGCACCCGCGCGCGTCGCCCCA
>CAYXOW010000180.1:3013-3365 GCA_964466815.1 uncultured Treponema sp. | reverse complement strand
TCTTTTGCAATTCTGGCGCTGAGGCGAACGAGGGCATGTTCAAGCTCGCGCGCAAATACGGCTCGTCGAGGCATCCCGACAAGAACGTCATCGTAACGCTCAATCACTCTTTTCACGGCAGAACGATCACCACTGTCACTGCGACGGGGCAAGAAAAGTTCCACCGCTTCTTCGGACCCTTCACGCCTGGTTTTGTGTACGCCGAGGCCGAGGATGTTGCGGGCCTGGACAAGCTCCTCGGGCCCAATGTGTGCGCGTTCGTCTTCGAACCCATTCAGGGCGAGGGCGGCGTGCGACCGCTCTCCGCCGCGTACCTCAAGGCAGCCGAGAAGATGTGCCGCGAGCGGGATAT
>CAYXOW010000180.1:0-3003 GCA_964466815.1 uncultured Treponema sp. | reverse complement strand
CGCGCAAGACGCAGTCAGGGAAGCTGGGGTTCATCGGCGGGCAGGAGATTCCGACGGTGGTGGCGTGCCTGCAGGGGTTTGAAGCGGGCGCGAAGAGCGTGCGGCCGGATGTGACGGCGGTGGCCAAAGGTCTGGCGGGCGGCGTACCGATCGGGGCGATTTTAGCTCGAGGTGCGGCTGCAGACGTGCTGCAGCCAGGCGATCACGGCACGACGTTCGGCGGCGGCCCCTTGGCTGCGGCCGCTGCCCTCGTGGTGCTCGACGAACTCGCTTCGCCGGGCTTCTTGGCCGAGGTCGACGCGAAGGGAAGGCACCTCATGGCGCTGGTCGAAGGTTTTGCGCACCCGATCATCAAGGATGTGCGGGGCATGGGCCTCATGATCGGCATAGGGATTGTCGCAGGTATCGATCCGCATGAAGTTGTCGACGCCGCGCGCGCCAGGGGCCTCCTTGCGCTCACTGCGGGCGACGACACAGTGCGTCTCTTGCCGCCTCTCGTAATCACCATGAAGGATATCGACGAAGGTGTCGCAATCCTCAAACTCGCCTTAGACGATGTACAGAAAGCGCACAAGTAGGACACATGAGCAATTCAAAATATTCCCGAAGACGGAAGGCGGTGGCGGCGGAACTCGGCGCGCGCGGGCTCGCCGGGGCAATGTTCTCGGATTTTGAGCTGGGCAGGGATTCGTCGCTGCGCTATCTCTGTGGACAACCCTCCGACGCTATGCTGATTCTGAACGAGCGCGGTGTGTCGGTGCTGATTGCCTGGGATGTCAATATGGCGCACAAGCTCGGAGATGCCGACCATATTCTTGCCTACACCGACTATGGAAGGCAGGCGAGCGACGCTCTTCGCGCTGCGCTCGAACTTCTCGGTGTGCCGAAGGGCTCGAAGATCGCACTTCCTTCCGCGACGACCTATCCCGACTATATCGACCTCGTACAGGCCCTCAATGAGTACGATCTCATCTGCGAGCGAGGTGGCCTGAGCATGTTCGTGAGCACTATGCGTGCGGTCAAAGATGCGGACGAGATAGAGCTCTACCGCGAGATCGCCACGCGCACCGATCTCCTCATCGACATGGTCGAAAAAGAGATTTCCGCGGGGATGCTCCCCACCGAGCTCGATGTAGCCCTCTTTCTTGAGCGCGAAGCTCGGAAAATGGGCGCCGAGGGCATGGGTTTCGAGACACTCGCCGCGGGGCCCGAGCGCTCCTTTGGGATCCACGCGTTTCCGGCGTTCACGGCGGGAGCCTTCGCCACCACGGGGCTCTCGATTCTCGACTTCGGAGCTCGTTTCGAGGGCTACACGAGCGATGTCACGATGAGCTTTGTGGGCGATTCAATCGGCCCCGAACAGAAGAGAATGATCGACCTCGTCGAAGAAGCGCACAGAATTGCGGTCGAGGCTTGCGGCCCCGGTGTGCCCTATCTCAAGGTCGCCACGCTCGTGGACGATCTTTTCAAAAAAGCCGGCTGGATTATGCCGCACTCCCTGGGGCACGGCATTGGGCTCGACGCGCACGAGGCGCCCGCGCTCAGCATGCGGGCCCCCCGCGAGTCGCTCATGCAGCCCGGTCACATCGTGACGGTTGAGCCTGGGCTCTATCACCCCGATTTCGGTGGCGTGCGGCTCGAAAACGATGTGCTGATCACGGAATCGGGTGCGGAAGCGCTGACGCACTCGCGAATCGTGCGCCTGTAAGGGCGCCACACAATTCGGCGCTGGTGGGCAACTTTGCACGGCACTGTGCGACATCCAGCCGGCCGTGCGCTCACAAGGTGCTCGTCGCCACTCTCCACGAAAGTGTCTCACCGGCGCACATGGGCACTGAACCGCCGATTTCGGCAGGCACCCGCCACGCTGCGCGTTCCAGGGTGACGACGCGCGCGCTCCGAGGCAACCGGTAGAAATCCGCCCCGCGCTCCGCCATAAACGGTACAAGCGCCTCCATACCCGCGTTTCCCCACACCTTTTCTAACAGCTCCAGGAGCGCGGGCAAAGCGCTAGGCGACGAAAACACGCCCGACGCTGCCGCGGCGCTTTCTTTTTTCGCGCGCGGGTGCGGCGCCGAATCGCTGCCGAAGAAAAACCGTTTCGACCCCGACATCACCGCCGATCGGAGCGCTTCTCTATCGCGCGCAAACTTGATTACAGGCTTGCAGTAGAGGTGCGGGCGCATTGCGTCACCGATCACATCGTCGATCGTGTAGAGCAGGGGGGGCGCCGTGATGGTCGCCGCCAAGTTTTCCGGTCCGCGCTCCACGAAGCGAACGCTCTCGGCGTCCGAGAGGTGCTCCAGCACGATTCGCAGCTTCGGGTGCCGGTCGATGAGCCGCGTCACCTTCGGTAAAAAAGCCCTCTCGCGCTCAAGCACCGACACTTCAGGGTCTTCCCCGTGGATGCTCAGCACAAGGCCAAGCGCCTCCATCGCCGAGAGCGTCTCCTCGACCTCCTCGAAGGAGCGTGGGCCGTCGGCTGCATTCGTCGTCGCTTCCGAAGGATAGTATTTTCCCGCAATCGCGCCCGCGCGCGCCATCGCCTCCACCTCGGCCCCCCGCATCCCTGGCAGAATCTTGAATGTCATAAGCGGCTCGAATTGCTCCCCTTGCGGCAGCGCTTCGATGGCGCGCGCTACTTCTTGCCTATACTCTTGAAGGCGCGCCGCGCTCGACACGGGCGGCAATGTGTTCGGCATGCAGAGCACGCGCCCGTACTGCCCGCCGTGGCCGCGCACCCAGTCTCTGAGCCCCTCGCCCTGGCGTAGGTGGGCGTGGAAGTCGTCGGGCATGGGCATGGTAAATTTATCGGCGGTTTGGTTCTGGTTCATGTGACACTCCTCGCTCACCTCATCGCTTCAACAATGGCGTCGCCGAAGCCCGAGCAGGAGACCTCGGTGGAGCCTTCCATCTGGCGGGCGAGGTCGTAGGTGACTCTGCCGCGCGAGATGGCGCGTGTCATGCCTGCGACGACGGCGTCGGCCGCCTCCATCCAACCTA
>CAYXOW010000179.1:1273-3372 GCA_964466815.1 uncultured Treponema sp. | reverse complement strand
CCCTTCGCACGCGCGAAGGTCGACATTGCGATATTGGATCTGCGCCTCAAAGGTTCGGTGAGCGGCCTCGATCTGCTCGCGTGGCTCAAGGCGGAAGACCCTGAGCTGCCGGTCATCATCATTACGGGCTACGGGAGCATCGAGTCCGCCATCGAGGCGATGAAGCGCGGCGCCTCGGACTACATCCTCAAACCGGTCGACAACGAAGCACTCCTCGCCCTCGTGCGGCGGAACCTCGAAGTCGCACAGCTCAAGCGCGACAACCGCTACCTTAAAAAAGAACTCTATCAGAAAGAGTATCAACGGCAGATCATCACCAGAACGCCCGAGATCTTGGCCATTATCGCAAAGCTCGACAGCGTCAAGGACAGCACTGCGCCGATTCTCATCATGGGAGAGAGCGGGGTGGGGAAAGAGGTCTTTGCGCGCTACATCCACTTCACCGGCACCCGGAGCGCAGCTCCATTTGTGAGCATAAACTGTGCGGCTCTCTCCGAAGACCTCCTCCTAAGCGAACTTTTCGGGCACGAGAAGGGCGCCTTTACCGGCGCGATCGAGCGGAAAACAGGAAAGTTTGAACTTGCGCACGGCGGCACACTTTTTCTCGATGAGATCGGCGACATGTCGCCCACAATCCAAGCGAAGCTCCTCCGCGTCATCGAAGAGAACAGCTTCGAGCGTGTCGGAGGAACCAAGCGCATCTCGGTCGATCTTCGCATCGTTGCAGCGACCAACCACGACATCCACGAACTCATCCGCGCAAATAAATTTCGCAGCGATCTCTACTACCGCATCGCGACCGTCGAGATCAACCTGCCGCCGTTACGCAGCCGCGCTCAGGATATCCCCTATCTCGCTGAATTCTTTATCGGGCTCTATGCCGAGCGCTACCACAAGCGCATCGATGGCATAAGCCCCGATGTGATGCGCCGCTGGCTTGAGTACCCGTGGCCCGGCAATATACGCGAGCTGCAGAATGTAATTCACCAGGCGGTGCTGCTCTGCACGGGGCCGAGGATCGAGGTGGACTCGCTCATGGAGGGGCGCGCCGCGACTCCCCTCGAGGCGATTCCCGAAACGGCGCCTGCGGCCGCGCTGGACAGGGCGTTCTCGAGCACCTCTCCCGGAACCTCGCTTAAAGAGGGCTCCGAAGCTGCCGCGTCGCGCTACGAGAAGCAGCGCATCGAAGAGGCCCTCGAACGCGCGGGCGGCAACAAGAGCCAGGCCGCACGCTCGCTCGGTGTGACCCGCAAGACACTCGCGCAGAAGATTCGGCGTTACTCGATCGGTCAGCCTGCGCGCACACCTAGCCCCTCCGCGCCACATGACGGCGCCTCTCGGAGGTGCGCCCCGGCGCCAGAAGACCTCGGGTCCGCCGCCCCTGGAGGCAGCAATTGATCACCATATCGGGCACGGGCTGCGCCCTCATGGACTATCTTTACGCTGACATCAGGCTCGACTCGCCATCTTTTCGTAAATATCGCTCGCGCGCACCAGGCGACGGAGGCCTCGAACCCGGGAAGCTCGTCTTCGTTGAGGATTTAGAGCGCTTTGCGAGAAAAGGCGGCGTAGAAAGCTCACCAGCGACCTTATCGATTCCCATGGCGCCATCTGCGGCCGGGATTGTCGAAGTACCAGAAGAGTCGCCCCCCACTTTCGACCGCATTCTCCGCGAACTCACGGGCGGGCACGCACCGGATCGATCAAATCTCGGCGGTCCCTCGATCGTCGCGCTCATTCACGCAGCACAGATGTTCGAGGTGGGCGCCTCGGGGGGCGCCGAGAATGTCCGCGTGCGCTTTTTCGGTGCGCGCGGCAGCGATGCATGCGGCGACGAAATCGCGCGCATAGCCGCCGGCGCTCCTCTCGATATGTCGGGCTACATAGTACTGGACGGGCCGACGCCCTTTACGCGCGTCTTCTCCGATCCGACCTTCGATCACGGACACGGCGAGCGCACCTTTGTGAATGAGCTTGGTGTCGCGGCGCAGTTCGGTCCCGAACATTTGCCGGTTCGCTTTTTCGAAAGCGATATCGTCGCGTTCGGGGGCACCGCGCTCGTGCCGCGCATCCACGAGAATCTAGGCGCGCTCTGCAAG
>CAYXOW010000179.1:260-1250 GCA_964466815.1 uncultured Treponema sp. | reverse complement strand
CAACACAGTGTTCGATTTTAAGAGCGAGGCGCGGATGGCCGCGAACACGCACGTTAGCGGTGCGCAGGCCACGCGCGCGCATGCCCAAAAGGGTGCGCGTGCCCAGAATGGGGCGCGCTGGCTGCTCGGTGCCGACGACGAAACCTACCGCTACATCGACCTCCTCGTGGCGGATCGGGAAGAGGCGCTGAAACTGAGCGGCACGCGCGATACCGGCGCAGCGCTCGCATTTTTCAGAGCCAAGGGCGCCGGCGCGGCGATCGTGACCGACGGTGCGCGCGATATCCGCTTTTACTCGGGCGGCGGGCTGTTCGCGCCGATCGACGATGGCGCCCTGCCGGTTTCGGCGGAGGTGGCGAGGGTTCTGCGGTCGGCCGAGCGCCCGCCCGGCGACACTACGGGCTGCGGCGACAATTTTGTTGGGGGGCTTTTGGCGGCGGTGGCGGCGCAGCGGGAGGCGGGCGCCGCGAGGGGGAGGCTCGATATGGTCGAAGCCTGCTCCGAGGCGGTCGTGGCAGGCGGTTTCGCTTGCTTCTATATCGGCGGCACCTACATTGAAAAAATGCCCGGCGAGAAACGCGGGCGCATCGATCAACTTGTGAAGCTCTATCGCGCACAGCGCGAGGGAGGTTGAGCAGTGGGCTACATTGTTCAGTTCGGTGCGGGTAAAATTGGGCGCTCATTCATCGGGCAGCTCTTCGCGTCGAGCGGCTATGAGGTAGTCTTCGTCGACGTCGCGGATTGTGCGCGCCATCAACGAGCGGAAGGGCTACACCATTGCGATCAAACGCAACGGCCGCGACGATGAGATCATCCCGGTGCGAAATGTACGCGCTATCGACGGCAACGACACCGAATCGGTCGCGCGCGCCGTCGCGAACGCCGAATACGTTTCGACCAGCGTCGGCCTCGGCGCCCTCCCCGGCATCTTCCCCGCCCTCGCCGCCGGCATCATCCAGCGCGCCTCGGCCTCGCAGCGCCGCCCCCTCG
>CAYXOW010000179.1:0-250 GCA_964466815.1 uncultured Treponema sp. | reverse complement strand
AAATATCCGCGACGGCGCGCGCTATTTCGCCGCCTCGCTCGCGCCGCTTCTTCCGCGTGAACCTTCGCTCTTCGACAAAATCGGCCTCGTCGAAACTTCGATCGGCAAAATGGTGCCCCTCATGACCAAGGAAGACCTCGCGAGCGATCCACTTCTTCTCTTTGCCGAAGAGTACAACGAGCTCATCGTCGACCGGCGCGCCTTCAAGGGCCCACTCCCAGCGATTCCTTCCTTGTGCCCTGTTGAGAAT
>CAYXOW010000178.1:0-3386 GCA_964466815.1 uncultured Treponema sp. | reverse complement strand
TGGTACTCGAGGTGCCTCGTGTTGATCGTAATACCGCGTGCCTTCTCTTCCGGTGCGTTGTCGATATCTTCGTACTTGAGCACCTTGTCGCCGAACTTGCGTCCGCAGTACATGGTGATGGCCGCACTAAGCGTCGTCTTGCCATGGTCGATGTGTCCGATGGTACCAACGTTCATATGAGGTTTGGTACGCTCGAATTTTTCTTTGGCCATATTCATCTCCTCCTTGGCTTCGTCACCGGCACTTCGCAGCGTTTCACAACATGAATAGAACCGCGAATACCGTCCGCCGGCATCGATGCCGCCGGATGCTACGCCAGAATTTACTTATTTGGGCTTTCGGATTATAAGCAAAGAATCAAGATTACGCAATAGCCCAATGATGCAAACGCATCTTTTTCTTTTCTTAAGCAATATATGCTGATGATAGGCATAAAACGAATCAGCTTTTCATTTTCTTTCAATAATCGAGCTCATTTCCAAAGTGATCGAATTTTGCCTGGTAAATTCCGCGCCCTTCGGTGATCGATCTGAGCGAAGTCGCATATCCGAACAATTTTTCCATCGGGGCATAGGCGACAATGGTCTTGATTCCGCTCGCGTCTTCGGCCGATTCGATCCGCGCGCCGTGAGCCTGGAGCGAGGCGAGCGCAGGACCAAACCAGGCATCCGGTACTTCGACGGCGATCTGCACGATAGGGACGAGGACAATACTTCCCGCCGCTTCAAGCGCTCGGCGAAAAGCAGCAGAGGCTGCCGCCTCAACCGCCGTTTCCGCACGCTTGTCTGAAGTTGCCGGCTGAACGAATGCCTCGACCACCGACTTCACGCCTCTCATAGGCCAGCCAGCCGTCGGGCCAACCGCTAATGCCGTCTCCATCGCCTGATGTATCGCCGCTTCGTAGATCGCCGACACCCGAAGGCCCCGCGAAAAGAGCAAGGAATTTTCGTCGCTTTCCTTGTCGTTTTCTAAAACGAGTGTCATCGATGCCGTGAGCTTCTCTCCCCCAAAATTTCCCTCGAAAACTTCCTCGACACGCGCGGATTTCTTGAGGCGCTCCACTTTCGGAACCTGAGGATTGCCGGCACGCACATGCAGCCCATATTCTTTGCGCAACCGCTCGATCACAATATCGAGGTGGAGTTCGCCCTGACCGGCAACGACGATGCGGCCTGTCTCCTTTTCTTCGTGCACGCGCAGCGAAACATCCTCAAGACTATATCGAGCGAGCGCTTCGCGAAGGCGGGGTAAATCTTGAAGGGACGAAGGCTCAAGCGCGATTGAAACGAGGGGTTCAGGGGTTTTAAAAGACTCATAGGCAAGCTGTAGATTGGGCGCGCAGAGAGTTCCGCCCGCCTCCATAAAGGAGAGCCGAGCGCCGACGATTTCGCCCGCAGTCGCCGTCTGCACCGGTTCAATTTCGGATCCGTGTATGCCGTAGAGATGCTGAATCTGCACGTGCTTTTTCGCAGGGATCGCGGTGACTCTGGCATTATCTCTGATCGTTCCCGACCAGATTCTGAGCCAGGCGATCGCGTCGAGATCCGGCCCGACGACGGTTTTGAAGATGTAGGCGGAGAAGAAGGCGTCTGCAGTGGCCGGTAGCCTTATGGTGACCCCACGCTGGAGATCCTTCGCTTCGGGACAACCGCGCGGTTCAGGATCGGGGAGGTAGTCGATAATCGCTTCCAGAAGGAGGGCGCTCGAAATGTCGGAGAATGAGGAGCCGCAGAGCACAGGCGTGAGCTCCTGGCGATAGATTGGACCTCGGAGCGCAGCGCGGATTTTCTCGGCGGCGATGTCGGCGCCTTCGAGCACCTTTGCCATAAGTGCGTCATCGTACATACTCGCGCGGTCGAGGAGCTTCTCGCGATACTCACGGGCCTCATCGCGTGCGCGCTCGGAGATGGGGGCATCGGCGAGCGGATACGTAATCGCACCGCGCAGCGGCCGAACATCGGTGAGATCGCCGAGCGCGGAGGTCTCGGCAGACAACGAAGCGGAATTGTCCGCACCCGACTCCAGGGCATTCTTCTCGATCGAAACAGGAAACCAGCGCATTTCAACAAGATCGACGATTCCGTTCCAGAGTTGGCCATCGAAGGTAGGTATTTGCAACGGCAGCACAGGTTCACCGAGTTCGCCCGCCACCTGCTGCACAGCCTCGTGAAAGTCGGCGCCGCGCCTATCCATTTTGTTGATAAAGTATATGCGTGGAATTGCGTGCGCTCTGCATCCGCTGGCGATGAAGCCGGTGCGTACCTGGACACCGGAGACCGCACAGAGCACGATGATCGCCCCATCGAGCACACGGAGCACGCGATCGACCTCTGCACTGAAATCGACGTGGCCTGGTGTGTCCAGAAGATGAAACAGCACGCCGCGATGCAGAAAGCGGACTGCTGCGGTTTTTATCGTGATGCCATGCTGACGCTCGATGTTGAGGTAGTCGGTGGCGGTGGTCCCGTCGTCGACATTGCCGGCGTGGGGGCGCACGCCCGCTACGTGTAAGACACGCTCGGTGATCGATGTCTTGCCGGCATCGATGTGGGCGAGTATGCCGATGTTGCGAATCGGCGGGCGTGGATCCTTTTCACGGATCGTCGGCGAATTCATTGCAATATCAGTATACTTCCGCCACACCGAATAAAAAAGCCGCCCTCTGGGGGCGGCTTTGGATGGTTGAAAGCCTTGTTGGCCAAACGGTCCGACTGCGTCGGCCCTATGGCTAGCTCTTACTCATTACCACCTGTAGTGCGCAAAAGCTTTATTCGCCTAGCGGCCCCGCTCACGCGGTGCCTATAGCCTGCATTTGTCCATTACCAGCGGTAATGGGCAAATGCCTTATTGGCTTCAGCCATCTTGTGCATGTCGTCTTTTTTCTTGATCGCAGTGCCGGTGCTATTGAATGCATCGAAAAGCTCATCGGCCAGGCAGGCAGCCATCGGCTTGCCTGAGCGGCTTCGTGCGGCTCCAATGATCCACCGCATCGCAAGCGCCTCGCGGCGTGTCTCGCGGATCTCGATGGGCACCTGGTAAGTCGCGCCACCCACTCTTCGAGACTTAACCTCGATGGAGGGCTTTACATTCTCAAGAGCCTTCGTGAAGGCATCGAGAGCGGGCTGACCTGACTTCTGCTGCAGCTGCTCGAGAGCATCGTACATAATTCCCGTGCAAATGGACTTCTTGCCCTGCCACATCATGCGGCAGATAAAGCGCGTCACAATAGTCGAATTATATTTGACGTCAGGCGCGTGGCCTCTGTCGATCGTTTTCTTTTTTCTTCCCATGTGTCACCTCGCTCAAGCCTTTGGCTTCTTGGCGCCGTACTTCGAACGGCCCTGCTTGCGGTCCTCGACGCCGAGCGCATCTTTCGTGCCGCGAAT
>CAYXOW010000177.1:0-3432 GCA_964466815.1 uncultured Treponema sp. | reverse complement strand
CCATGTCTCGGAGAGGTAATCGTCGCCGAGTTTGAGGCAGCACCGCAATTCGATGGGGCCGACCTCGGCGGGCGTGGCGCCGGATTTGGCGGGGCGCACCTCGAAAGGAAGGAGCATGATACCCAGCACGACCGCGCTGGACCAGCGCGGTATTGTTGTCGATGAAGACACAAGCTCGGTGCCGATTGGATTCGACCGCTCGGCGATGAGCAGGCTGTTGCGCCCCAAAGTCCCGAGTCCCGCTGCAACTGCGAGAGCTTTTTCGGGAAATCGGGAATTCGCGAATCGATGCCATCGCTTCAATGGTATCCGCGGTAGGCCCTCTTCGACCAAATAATTTGCGGTCTCCCTTGCGCAGACTGCCAGCCTGTCGAGCACTTCGCGGTACCAATCGCCCTGTGCAAATCGCCCTACTCTCACGATGGGCTTATCGGGAATCGGTGCAGGCAAACGAAAATGTTGAGGCTCACCGTGTTCATTTGCCTCTGCTTTTTTCATTTCAGCTTCTACTTTTGGGGCGTATCTGAGCGCGACGACCAGCATTGTTCCCGCCGAATCAAGCCCATAGCGACTTCGGAGCTCTTCGATCGCGGCGGCGCCTCCACTCTTCGTCCCATTCAACCCTCGAAACGATTCCCTGCCCGCTTCGCCCTCTTCCTGCGCTGCTCCATGCTTTAAGAGAACGCTTTCCCACTCGTTTTTGTGGAGAAGTGCATACGAAAAAAAACCTTGCTCAGCGGCGTGCAAAAGGAGCCGGCGCGCGGTCCGCGCGCCGGCTCCTTCATCGAGTTCAAGATAGTTCGAGGGGTCGGGGCTCATCGCTCAGGGGAGAGAAAAGCGCGCGGTGAGGGTGAGAACCTCACGTTTCACGCGAGCGATCACCTGCGCGTCGCCTTTGGACTTCAGTACTTCCATGATGAAAGTTGCAACTTTCTCCATCTCTGCAGGGCCCATTCCGCGAGTCGTCAGTGCAGGCGTGCCCACACGTATGCCGCTCGTCACAAATGGGCTCTTCTTATCGAAAGGAATGCCGTTCTTGTTGACCGTTATATTCGCTTCATCGAGCCACTTCTCGGCGTCGCGGCCAGTGATTTCGAGTGGGGTCAAATCGACAAGCATCAGATGGTGGTCGGTGCCGCCTGAAACGATGCGTGCGCCTCCGGCGGACAGCGCCGTCGCCATCGCCTTCGCGTTGGCGAGCACTCTGTCGATATACTCGGCAAAGCTGGGCTCAAGCGCTTCTTTGAGGGCTACAGCTTTGCCCGCAATCACGTGCATGAGCGGTCCTCCCTGAATCCCCGGCATGATCATGCTGTCGATCACCTCGGACCACTTGCGCAGGGCGTCTCCTTTCGGTGTCATGATACCGCGATTGTTCTCTTTGTCGCGCCCCACGAAAATCATGCCGCCACGCGGACCTCGCAGGGTTTTGTGGGTCGTCGTGGTGGTGAAATCCGCTACCGGAATCGGGCTTGGGTGTCGTCCAACCGCAACGATACCGGCAATATGCGCCATGTCAACCATGAGATATGCGCCCACTTCGTCCGCGATCTTGCGGAATGCGTCGAAGTCGATGATCCGAGAGTATGCGCTCGCACCCGCAATGATGATCTTCGGTCTGTGTGCGCGCGCCAATGCGGCGACCTGATCGTAATCTATGGTCTCGGTATCTGGATTCACACCATAACTCACAACTTTGTAGAATTTTCCGGAGAAGGAGACCGGTGCGCCATGTGTGAGATGTCCTCCGTGCGCGAGGCTCATACCCATGATGGTGTCGCCGGGATTCACCGCGGCAAACAGCACGCCCATGTTCGCCTGGCTACCCGAGTGAGGCTGAACATTCGCGTGATCAGATCCAAAGAGTTTCTTCGCTCGATCGCGCGCAAGATTTTCGGCAATATCGACAAACTCGCACCCGCCGTAGTATCGCTTGCCGGGATATCCCTCGGCGTACTTGTTGGTGAGCTCGGAGCCGACAGCTTCCATCACCGCTCTGGATGTGTAATTCTCGCTCGCAATGAGTTCGAGCTTGTCGCGTTGGCGGGCCCGTTCCGCCTCCATCGCCGCGAAGAGTTCAGGATCCAAGGATTGAATGTAGGACATATCTCCTCCCAAGGTCATTTTAGCACAGAGACACTGCTAATACTACAAATGGCGGCGTGCGTCGAAGCCCGCATGATCTATTGCCTCGGTGCGGATTGCGATGTGGGCTGTGTCGCAGGTGGCCACGAAGCCGGCTCTTCGCAACTCGGGATATTCCATGTGGAAACGTATCCCAATCGGTATGCGACCTCATCGTAGTCCGAAAACGACCATGGGATGCTCGCTTTCTTCTGCGCGTCAGCCTGCACCTGCGAGCGTGCATGGTAGCCTTTTGCCACTTCGATGTGTCGATCGTCGATACCGCGATAGTAGGTGAGGCGATCGGTAAACCCGAGTGAAAATCCCTGTGGATATTTTCCGGTCGCCAATACGGGATCAAAGGGGATCCAACCTATTCCAAGCAAAAAATACTCTCCCCAGTAGTGAGGAGTCAGCGTAGAGCCCGATCCCACCAAAAAACCGGAAACAGGGACACTGGGGATGCCGAGTGCGCGTAGCAGCGCACAGTCCAGCAGTACAAGCGCCCTTACGTCTCCCGTTTTCATGTTCAACGCCGCAAGAGGATCGCCGGAGGCGATGGATTGACTCTGAGCGGCAGCGAGAGAGGTGACCACAGTCTGATCTGCCGATGCCAGCTGAGTCGGTGTTGCACTCAGCTTATAATTGGCAAATACCCACTCTGCGGCGAGAGCGATCTGCCGAAATGTATTTTTATCCTTCTTGCGGATCGCAGCTGCAGCAGCGAGGATGCGGGTATCGTTCGACGGCACGAGGGCGTCGGGAGCGAGATACGGGGCTAAAAAGCGTGGAGGTGTCGCATCGAGCAGCTGGATGGATCCTGTCGCGATATCGGCTCTTACCTCCGCGACATCGACCACATATTTTCGAGCGATTTCAATCGAGCGTGCGCCTAGGTCCGCATGCGTAAAATTAAACTCCTGCAATCCTTCCGTCTGCATTCCGAGCTGATTTGCCCCCCTTTGAACTTCAACGGAGACACTCTGCCGCTTCGATGCGAGAGGTATCGGCATGAATAACGACAGGCTGCTTTCCTGTCCCGCACTATTCACTTTAATGTGCACTGAATCTAAGAGCGTGTAGGATGCAGCATTGCCGCTCCGTAGGAAACCCGCCGCATGCGAGAGCGAAATAGGATACGTGTTGGAGTCGCCGTTCTTCGTCCGCACGAAAATGTAGCCATTTTCTGCCCCGCTCGGAATTCTCACATCGATCGAGGTATCGCTCCAGCGCTCAACGAGGAGGTCTCCCGATCCGACCCTGACAAAATTGGCGGGATCCTCGGTGTCGAGAGTCGAAATCGATGGC
>CAYXOW010000176.1:323-3471 GCA_964466815.1 uncultured Treponema sp. | reverse complement strand
CATCGCCACCTTTGCTCCCCGCTTTCCCGGGAAATTCCTTAAAGGCATCGACTATGTGGGCGATGTCGCAGAGTTCATGCGCGCCTTCGAAGAAGAGACGAAAATCGTACAGTGGGCGCCATCTGCGCTCGGCGTACCGAAAGGGCTAAAATTATCGATCCACACAGGTAGCGATAAATATAAATTATATAAAGGAATACATGAAATAATCACGAGGCTCGGTTCCGGTGTCCACCTCAAGACCGCCGGTACGACCTGGCTCGAAGAGATCGTCGGTCTCGCCGAGGCTGGCGGCGACGGACTCGCGATGGCCAAGCGAGTCTACGCGAGCGCCTTCGCTCGGATCGACGAGCTCACCGCGCCCTATGCGAATGTGGTGGAGATCGATCGAGCGCGTTTACCAAAGCCTGAGCAGGTGGCCGCCTGGGATTCCACGACCTTCGTGGGCGCGCTCCGCCATGAGCCGGGCTCGAAAACCATGCAGCCCGATATGCGCCAGCTCATGCACGTCGGTTTTCGCATTGCCGCGGAAATGGGCGAAGAGTATCTCGACGCGCTCAGAGTGTATCGCGAATCTGTCGCGCGAAATGTGAAGAACAATCTTTTCGAGCGCCATCTCGTGCCCCTCATCCTCGGCTGAGGACCATTCGTCGCGCGGCGCAATGATGTCAGCAGAGCGTGGCTTTCTTCAGTCCCTTTCCTCCCGACGTTTCCGTCCTGGGATTCGAGGGAAGATACTGCTCTGCTTTGTGATTCTCCTCGCCTTTTTTCTGATGCTCACGTTGATTATGCAATCCGAGACTATGAAGCTCTCGAAGGAGTACAGTCTCAATCTCTCCAATTACCTGCTCGTGCACCGTTTTCGCTTGGATTTGACCGCCTTTCATGCCCAGGCCGACCACTATCTCCGTGAACCCAGTGCTGTCGACATTGAGTCGATCTACAAAGGAATTGGCACCCTCAACACGCAGTACACGAAACTTCTTCCTCTCCAGGACATTTCGACTCCAGTAATGTTTGAAGTTCGAGCCACCGGGTATGGACTCGACGCTTATTTCCCGCTTGTATCCAAAGCTGTCGGATTGAGGGCAGGCGGCTCGGCGGATTATTATCAGATTTTCGTTAAAGCGACGCGTGTTCAAGGCTATCTCGACATTTATCTCAACAGGATGCTCTCCGAACTCATGAAAAGCGGAGAGGAAACCTATCAAGCTCTTTCATCGAGAGCGGAGACGCTCAACCGCACCATCCTTATCTTCATGATTTTTGCGAGCATTCTCGCGCTCATCGTTATCGTCATCGTCACCGAGGCGATCACCTCGCCGCTTCGTCGCCTCGCGAAGGAGGCTGAGAAACTCTCTGGCGGCGACCTTGACGCGGGTATTGTGGAGGCCCACACGCGCGATGAAGTCGAAACCCTCACCCACTCCTTCGCTATGATGGCGAAGAGCATCAAAGAGATGGTCGAGGGGCTGAAAGAGAAGGCTGAACTCGAGCGACTTCTCCACAAAGAGGAGCTTGCGCTGGTAAGTATGGGAAAAACGCTCCGAGAGGCGCAGTTCATGAATCTCCAGGAGCAGATGAAACCGCACTTCCTATTCAATGCCCTCAATACGATCGCCCGCAGCGCCATGCTCGAGGGCGCGGGGCGGACCGAGTCGCTGGCGATGGGGCTCGCGGCGCTGCTGCGTGCGACCATCAAAGAGACAGGCCCTCTCTCTTCGCTCGACGAGGAGGTGGCGCTCGCCCGCTCTTACTTGGAATTTCAGCACGCGCGGTTTGGATCACGGTTGCAGTGGAACATCGATGTGCCGGCCTCGCTGAATTCGGTGAAGATTCCGAGGCTCTTCATCCAGCCTCTCGTCGAAAACGCGGTGCGTCACGCGATCGAGCCGAAAATCGATGGCGGCACTGTGTGCATTCGAGTCAGAACACGAAAAGGTCGCCTTTTCCTCTGGGTGGTCGACAATGGAATCGGTATGTCGATGAAACGTTTGCGAGAGGTGAGGAAGACCATCGAAGCCGCCCTTGCCCAGAGACCATCCTCCTATACCGACGGCCGGTCGCTCGCGTCAACAACGCCAGCGGATGGCAATTCCAGTTCTGCGCACACGGAGTCCGCTGGAGACAGTCTACTCGAAGGCACCGGCATCGGGCTCGCCAACCTCGCCACGAGGATCGGCATTCTCTACGCTGAACAGGCCCATTTTATCATCGCGTCGAAAGAAGGGCGTGGAACCATCATCCGCGTGATGCTTCCTTATACTGTGGAGGAGGCATGATTCGCGTACTCATCGCAGACGATGAAGCCCTCGAGCGGGGCGCGATCCTCAAAATCCTTGGTGCTTCGGCCCTTCGAGAGCCGCTTGAAATAATGGAAGCCGAAAATGGGGTTGAGGCACTCGAGATGGCGAAACGCGCGGTGCCGGATATCGCCTTTCTGGATATTCGGATGCCGGGCCTCGATGGACTCGAAGTAGCACGTGCACTCGCGTCGTTCCCGGCCCCTCCGCAGATCGTGATGATCATCGCCTACGACCATTTTACCTATGCCCAAGCGGCCCTCCGTTTCGGAGTGAAAGAATATCTTCTGAAGCCGGCTGCGACATCCGATGTACTCAGTGCATTCCAAAAATGCGTCAGCGCCGTCACCAATAAGCGGGAAGAGGCAGAGCGCCAGAGAGCTGCTCAAAGCATCACCGATGATCTCAAGGATGCGCTGAAAGGTAGCATTGAGGATGAGCTCGGCGTGGGAAATATCGACGCTGCGCGTTTGCGCCACTATGTGTCGCTCGAGTCGCCGCGCGCTGTGTGGATTGGCATTGTTCTCGCGGCGAGTACGAAGGCGGTTCCGCGCGTAGGCACGCCGACGTCCATCGCTACCTACGCGTTTCGCCGCACCTTTTCAGCCTTGGCGCGCCGCTACCTCGCTGAAGATCTTGGCCTGTCGATCGAGCGTAACCTTATCTTCACCTCATCGAGAGGCGAGGGACCTGATCCTGTCGCCACGATGCTCTTCATTGTGCTCGATGAACCGGATTCAAACAGATCTTCAGTCTCACAGGTTCAAGATCTGTGTGTGCGGATCGAAAATCTTGCACGATCTGCCATCGGTGCCTTCTATGCTCGCTGCGTCGACGCGCACCTG
>CAYXOW010000176.1:0-287 GCA_964466815.1 uncultured Treponema sp. | reverse complement strand
GGGTGCGCCCGAGCACCTCGGATCTGCACTCGCTTCGGCGAAGACCGCGCTCGATCTCACGAGCTCGCGCACCCCAGTGCTCTTTTTACGGCCATTTCCATCAGGCTCAGCGCTCGTCGAGAGACCGACCGAGGTTGTACAATCCACCGTGCTCTCCAGTCGCGTGCTCTCCTGGCTTCATGAAAATTTCATGAAGAGCATCGGCATCGAAACTGTTTCTCAGGTTCTCGGAGTCAGTCCATCTCACATTTCTCGTACCCTAAAGCGTGAAATTGGGCTCTCCTTTC
>CAYXOW010000175.1:2836-3481 GCA_964466815.1 uncultured Treponema sp. | reverse complement strand
AGACTGCTTTCCGTAGTAGAATCCTTTTTCATGCGAGTCTACAGAATATACCCGGTGAGCGGTATCCGCAACTACTCCTTTTTCGCCGCTGTGCTATACTGGGGCGCGTGACGAAAAAACAGCGCGCCCTCGTCGATGCGACGACGAGGATTTCACCAACCGCGCAAATCGAATTGAGAACTGCCATCGCGAATATGGAAGGGCGAGAAGTCTTCGCGATCGGCGCGCTCGACGCTTCGGGCATCGTTAGCGAACTCGAGATCGTCGCACGCGGCACTGAAGAGGCCGTAGCGGCACCCTTCCGCTTTAGAGAAAACGCGCACGTGCTCATCCATAACCACCCTTCGGGCACACTCTTCCCCTCCGATGCCGATATCATGGTCGCGGCCGAGGCTGGCGCCGAGGGCATCGGAAGCTACATCGTGGACAATGAGGTTACGCAAGTCATGGTGGTCACCGAGCCTGCGCGACCCAAGACGATGCGCCCTCTCAATCCCGACGAGATCGCCGGAGTGCTCGACGAGGGAGGCAAACTTGCCCAAACCATGCCTGAGTTCGAGCCGCGCGCCTCTCAGGTGGAGATGGCGCACGATGTGACTGAGGTCATGTCCGATGGCGGTATTCTTATAGCAGAAGCAGGCACGG
>CAYXOW010000175.1:0-2826 GCA_964466815.1 uncultured Treponema sp. | reverse complement strand
TGTCGGCAAGTCTTTCGCCTATCTCATACCTGCGCTTGCATGGGCGATCGGCAACGCAGAGCGCGTCGTCATTTCGACCGCCACGATCAATCTTCAGCAGCAGATCTTCAAAAAGGACTTCCCGATCGTGAGTTCGCTGTTCAAGAAGCCAGCGAAGGCTGCCGTGGTGAAGGGCCGGGCGAATTACCTGTGCAAACGCAGACTCTACGAGGCCATCGAGGAGGACGCGCTCTTCTCGGACAGTTCCGAGAAGCTCAAGAAAATACTCGAGTGGGACAATGCGGGCGGATCGGGCGATAAGGCCGACCTTGCGCTGCCCGAGGATGACCCGGTTTGGGGGCGCGTGTGCTCCGAGAGCGATTACTGTCTGTCGTCGCGCTGCCCCTACCACGACAAATGCCACATTGTACGTGTGCGGATCGAAGCTGCGAGCGCTCAGCTCATCATTGCCAACCACCATGTGCTCGAGTCGAAGCGCACCCGCGAGGGCAGCGCGAACACGGTTCTTCCTGCCTATCAAGCCCTCGTGCTCGACGAAGCGCACGCCCTTGAGGGAAGCGCCACGAGTCTCTTCTCCGAAGAGTTTTCGAAACGTTCCGTGCTGCGGCTCCTCTCGCGGCTGTTGCGTCGCAAGAAGCGCGCGCAGTCAGGGATTTTACCGGCGCTTTCCCGTATTTCGGAGATCCGAACCGAGTACCTCGATGCCGCTCGCGGGCGGATCGACCGGGCGGCGAGCGCTGCGGATGCCCTCGATGCGGCGGCGCTCTCCGCGTGCGCCGGCATGGAGTCGAGCGTGCTCGTGCGTGCACTCGAAGGCGCGAGCCGCAGCTCCATGACGGCCGCGCTCCACAATCTCGAGCGCGAACTCACCGCGCTCCTAACGAGCCTGAATGAACTCCTCGAGACTGTTCCACCTGAACTTGAGGACGACGAGAATATTGTCGAGCTCAAACTCACCATGCGTTCGATCAGCGAGATCGCCGCGCTCGTTCCAAGATTCAAGACGCCCGAGTCCGAACCTGATACGATCTTTTGGCTGCAAATCAACCGTAAAAACCCGAGAGAGAGTATCGCGGTGTGCACGGCGACTCCCTTGGAAGTAGCGCCCCTCCTCGCAGAACGACTTTTCAGTAAAGTCCGCTCCTGTGTGTGCACGAGCGCAACGCTCACTATCGACAATTCGTTTCGATGGTGGAGAGGAAGGGTCGGGCTTGCCGGAACGCGGGGTGATTTTGATGACGCTGCCGCGCGCGCATCGGACGGCACGCATAAGAAGAGCGGCATTCCCCTCCCGCGCGTGCTCGAGAAGAGTTACCCGTCGCCCTTCCCTTACGCTCGCCACGCCATGCTCGCCATCGACACAAGCGCACCGCTGCCAGAAGGAATCGCCTACCAGAATTATCTCAACGAGGCTGTCGCGCAGCTGCTGCAGGCATCCCACGGGCGCGCGCTCGTACTCTTTACGAGCCACAAGGCGCTCCGCGATACCTACGACGCGGTCGCGCCCAAGCTCGAACAAGAAGGGATCCTCGCGCTCAGACAAGGTCAAAGGGACCGCTATTCGCTCCTGCGCACCTTTGTCAACGATATATCGAGCGTGCTCTTCGCCACCGAGTCATTCTGGGAAGGCGTCGATGCGCCGGGCGAAACCCTTTCGCTCGTCATCATCGCAAAACTGCCCTTCCGTGTGCCCACCGACCCGATCCAGTCTTCGCGCGCGGCCGCCATCGACGCCCGTGGAGGCAACTCGTTTGCGGAAATGAGCATTCCCGAGGCGGTCATCCTCTTTAAGCAGGGTTTCGGTCGGCTCATTCGCCACTCGAAGGACCGAGGAGCGGTGGCGGTGCTCGATGTACGCATCGTGAAGAAATCGTACGGAAATCTCTTCATATCGAGCCTGCCAAAGTGCAAGCTCGAGACTGCCGATCTGCACAATATCTGCGGCGCTGTCGAGGAATTCCTTGAAAACGACGCGTAAAGCGGTGAAAATAGCGATAGACTGCAATAGAAAGGATCAATGAGATGCGGCAACAGCACATGGACGCGCCTTGCGTCGCAAAACTTGAAAATTCGGCGCAGCAGTACGCGTGGGGCGACACTGACGGCATTCTGCCCTTCATTCAGGCGAGAAAGGAACCTGGTTTCCCCATCGGTGAAGTGTGGTTGGGCAGCCACGAGCGCGCCCCCTCTTCGCTTCTCCTCGGAAGAGATTTGCAGCCCCTCGACGAGCTCATACGCGAGAATCCCCAGCACTGGCTCGGCAAAAGCGTCGCAGAGCGCTACCACGATATGCCGTATCTCTTCAAAGTGCTCGCCGCGGGTACGCCGCTTTCGCTCCAAGTGCACCCTACCATCGCGCAAGCGCAGAAAGGATTCGCGCGGGAAGAGAAGAGCGGTCTGTCGCGGTCGAATCCCGAGCGGACCTTTAAAGACCCTCGGCACAAACCGGAACTCGCGGTGGCGCTCACGCCTTTCACGGCGATGGCGGGTTTCCGCAGTCCTGCGGAGATTACGGAGCTCCTCGGTCCAGAGCTTGCGCGTTTGCTCGACTTCAATGTGAAGCAGCCTGAAGATTTCAGAGAGTATATCCGCCGGCTCTTCTCAATGCGACCCGAGGCTTTTGCCGCCCAGTTCGAGGCGACGCTCACGGCGCGGGCAGTTGAGCTCGCTGGTGCGATTTGGGAGCGAGCTCGCGACGCCGGAGCGCTCATCCTCGAGCTACAGGAGCTCTACCCCCACGACCCTGGGCAATTTGGTCCGCTTCTCTTCGATATTCTGAAGCTTTCTCCCGGCGAGGGACAAAGAGTCCCTCGCCGGGAGAAAGCT
>CAYXOW010000174.1:0-3523 GCA_964466815.1 uncultured Treponema sp. | reverse complement strand
TGATCGATGCGCTCGCCGACATCAATGCGCGACTCGACTATCCCGAAGAAGAAGGTCCCGATGAAGAGAGCCGATGGATGGGCATACTCCAGCGCGTTCAAAACGAGCTCGAAGACCTCCTTCAGGGATATCCAGGCTCAAAACTTCGACAAGAGGGACTCCTTGTAGTGATCGCAGGGAGGCCGAACGCAGGTAAATCGAGCCTCTTCAATCTCCTTGTCCGCGAAGAGCGCGCGATTGTCAGCCCCGAGCCGGGAACTACGAGAGATTGGCTCGAGTCGTGGATTTCGATCGGCGAGTTCGCGGTGCGTCTCGTGGATACCGCAGGGCTCAGAACTTCCTCGAACAGCATCGAGGCTGAAGGAGTGCGAAGATCGACTGCGCTTCTCTCTCGTGCTGATATTATTCTGTATATGGTTGATGGAACGCGTGGGCTCAACGCTGAAGACGAGGCATTTGTTGCTCGCTACCCGTCGGCGATGCTCCTGTGGAACAAGGCCGATCTCCCCTCGTGTGCGACTGCGCCTTCTGGATGGCTCTCTTTGAGCGCAAAAGATATCCATGCTTTCAGCCTTTTCGAGTCGAGGCTGACTGAGGCGCTGCGCACGCATGTACACAGCGTCGCGGGCATTGAGGCGCGCGGGCAGGATTTCGAATCGCAAGTTCGCATTGCGGGCGAGCGTCAGGCGCGGCTTGTCCGGCAGGCGCGCGACGCGCTTCGCCACGCCATGGAAGCTCAAGCTGCGCAGGCAGGTCTCGACCTCGTCGCCCTTCACGTGCGCGAGGCCGCCGAGTACATCGGCGAAATCACGGGTGAAATCGCGCCGGACGAAGTGTTGGAGCGTGTGTTCAGCACCTTCTGTTTAGGAAAATGAGGATATATGTCGGATTTTGAGGCGATTGTCATCGGCGGCGGGCACGCAGGCGTCGAAGCGGCGCTCGCGCTCGCGAGATTGGGCACGCGCACCGTTCTCATCACGCAAAACCCCGATACCATTGCGAAAATGTCGTGCAACCCCGCGATCGGCGGGCTCTCCAAGGGCAATCTTGTCCGCGAAATCGATGCGCTCGGCGGCCAGATGGGCATCCTCGCCGACTCGACCTCAATCCAAGTGCGCATGCTGAACCAGTCGCGCGGTGCGGCAGTCCAGGCGCCTCGCGCGCAAGCCGACAAGGCGCTCTACTCGAGCCTGGCCCGCCAGATCCTCGAAGCTCAGCCCAATTTGACCATCTTTATGGACACCGTGACGGACATCATCGTCACCCAAGGCACCACACCGCGCATCGAGGGCGTCCGCACCGAACGCGGCAACACCATCGGCGCGCGCGTCGTCGTCCTCACCACGGGCACATTTATGGAAGGGAAACTCTTCATCGGCCAGTGGACCGGACCGGGCGGGCGCCTCGGCGAGCCCGCGGCGCTCGGGCTCGGCACCGCACTTCGGGCCAAAGGTTTTCCCGTTGGCCGCATGAAAACCGGCACACCCGCGCGTATCAAGCGCTCGAGCATCGACTTTTCGAAACTCGAGGCGCAGCGCAGCGATCCAGGAAAGATATTTTTCTCATTTCTTGAGCAGGATTACGGGCGGCCCGACATTCCCTGCTACATTCTTTACACGAACGAATCCACGCATGCGGCAATTCGTGCCGGGCTCGACCGTTCGCCGCTCTTCTCGGGCGTTATTGTAGGGAAAGGCCCGCGCTACTGCCCTTCGATCGAAGATAAGGTTGTGCGCTTTCCTGACCGCGAGCGCCACCAAGTGTTCATCGAACCTGAAGGACTCTCGACCGACGAGGTCTATCTCAACGGCCTCTCGAGTTCTCTGCCCGAAGATGTACAGGAGCGCTTCTATCACAGCTTGCCCGGACTTGAGCACGCGGTCATCGTGCGGCCGGCCTACGCCGTCGAATACGACTACATCGATCCCGCCGCTCTCTATGCATCACTTGAGTCGAAGCTTGTGCGCGGGCTCTTTATCGCAGGGCAGACGAACGGAACCTCCGGCTACGAAGAAGCGGCGGCGCAGGGGCTCATGGCGGGGATCAATGCCCGCCGCGCGCTCGACGGGGAGCCGCCCCTCATCCTCGGCCGCAACGAGGCGTATATCGGCGTGCTTATCGACGACCTCGTCACCCTGTCGCCTAAAGAGCCCTACCGCATGTTCACCAGCCGGGCCGAGTACCGTCTCGCGCTGCGGCACGACAGCGCCGACCTTCGCCTTACTCCCTACGCGCTGGAGATCGGCCTCGCCGACGAGCGGCGGCGCGAATCGTTCGAGCGGCGCCTGCGCGCCATCGACGAGACGAAAGAGCTTCTCGCTTCGCGCAAAGTGGCGCGCGACGATATCGAGTCGATGCCCGAACTCGAGGGACACCTCGGGCAGCCTCTTGCCGACGCACTCCGCGATCCCAAAGTGGGTGCGCTCCTCGACGATGAGGTATCGGCGCTCGACTGGATCGCCCGACTTCTTCCTCGCACCGGCGAGCTGCCGCACTCTAGTGTCATCACCGCGCTCCTCAACGAGCGCTACCGGGGGTATCTCGAAAAGGAAGAGCGCCTCGCGAACCGGCTTTCGAAGGCGGATAAGCTGTTAATTCCCGCTAATTTCGACTACTCGAGCGGGAAGGGCTTGTCGAAAGAGGCGCTGGAAAAGCTTTCGGCGCTGCGCCCGCTCAGCCTTGGGCAGGCATCCAGAACTCCTGGTGTGAGAAAGTCCGATGCGGCGCTGCTCTACATCGCGCTGACACGGCGTTCAGAATCGAAGTGAGATGGACGCGCCAAGCTGGCTCACTCCGACCCTAGTCCGCAGAGCTGTTTCAGCTGCGTCTTCGCCTCTTCAAGGGCGTTTGAATAATTCTTACGCATTCCGTCGACGTTTTTCTTGTAGAACTCGACAACCTCGCGTTCCTGCCCGGGGAACTCCCGCGCCCGGTCGATCACGGCGCGCCGCAGTTCCTCGTCGAGAACGCGGATGTCGTTGCGATTGCCGATCTCCGACAGCACGAGGCCCAGCCGTACCCGGCGCTCGGCCAGCCGCTTGTATTCCTCACGCGCCTTTTCCTCGGTCGTGCCCTCGTCCTCGAAGGTGCGTTTCGCGCGCTCAAGCTGCCGGGTGACATTCCGCCAGATGGCGTTGAATTCGTTGTCCAGCAACGAGGGCGGCATCTCGAAGGAGTGGCGCTCGTCCAGTTGATCGAGCAGCGCCTTTTTGAGCTTGTTGCGCGCCGCAGTGTCGAGTTCCTTCTGAAGCTGCGCGCGAATGGCATCCTTCAGCTTGTCGAGGGACTCAAGGCCCAGCGATTTGGCGAACTCGTCATCGGCCTTGGGTTGCACCGGCGCTGCCACTTCCTTGATTGTCACGTCGAACGTCGCGGCCTTGCCCGCCAGATGGTCCGCCTGATAATCCTTCGGGAATGTCACGGTCACGTCGCGGCGCTCGCCCGCCTTCGCGCCTTTCAGGCCGGCCTCGAAGCCCGGAATGAATCGGTTCGAGCCGATGACGATCATCGCGTCCTCGCCCTG
>CAYXOW010000173.1:0-3571 GCA_964466815.1 uncultured Treponema sp. | reverse complement strand
ACTGCAGCTTCGTGAACGAAGCGCCGAGCTTGAGCTCGAGCAGGGACGGATCCCGTGTCGCCCAGACGAGCGCGATGTCCGCGCGGTGCGCGCGTAGGAATCCCTGGAGGCCTTGGGCGCCGTTCCAGTGTCGGATCGGGTCGAACCAAGCCCTGCGTATGAGGGGAGGATGCCCGGTTTCTCCTCGGTACCTCGGGAGGGCCGCTGGGTGCGCGCCGATGCCGTCAGCGAGCGCGCGCGGGGTGGCAGGCGACACGAAGGGGATGTCGACAGGGAGAATGAAGGTTGCGGAGATGTCGGGGGGGAGGGCGGCGAGTCCCGCCAAGATCGAGCTGAACATGCCGCGGTTAAAGTGCGGATTGTGGATGGGGGTGAGGCCGCGCGCGCGCGAGGTCTCCGCCAGGCGATCCGCGTCGAAGCCGGTCACCACGAAAATTCGCGGAGCAGCGACGCTGTCGTAGTTCGCGAAGGTGCGCGCCGCCCGCTCGAGCATGGTTGCTCCGTCGATTTCGACAAGCGCTTTTAACGAGCCCATCCGCGAGGAGTACCCTGCGGCCAGGATAATGGCACCGATATGGTCGAGTGACATTGAGAAGGCTGTGGTGTTCATGGCTCGTTTGCGTGCGGCGCGCGTTCAGGTGCGCGAACCGCAGGCAGCACGCCTGCCCGCACCGCGATGATCTCGGCCATAATGCTGATCGAAATTTCTTCTGGAGTGCGGGCGCCGATGGCGAGGCCTATGGGGGCGTGGACTCGCGCGAGGTCGTCGTCGGAGAAGCCCTGCGCTTTGAGGGAGGCGAAAATGCCCGCGCGCTTTGTCTTCGAGCCGATAAGTCCAATGTAGCCCGCGCGCGTGGTGAGGAGGCTCGCGAGCATCTCTCGATCGATATCGGGTTTTCGCGTCAGAATGAGGGCGCAGTCATTGGAGCCAGGCGCGATGGCGCCGCAGTGTGGTCCAGCGGCGAGCGGTGAGGCGAAACTCTCGATGTGGCGCAGTGTCCTCGCGTGCGGGAAGCGCTCGGCGGTGAGAAGCTCGGGTCGATCGTCCGTCACTATCACGTTGAAGCCCGCGAGAGAGGCCGCTTCGCAGGTGGCGAGCCCGACGTGCCCCGCGCCGAAGATGTACACGGTCGGGTCTGGCGAAAAGCCGAGCCAGAAAGCGCGCGTGGGAAACGCGGTGGGGGCGTCTTCTCCGGTTGTGGCGGCCCCTTCGGTGTGGGCGGCCCCTTCGGTGTGGGCGGCCCGCTCATGGGCAGGTTCGAGGGACGAGTGTCGGAGTGTAATCATCGCCGCGCCGCTGAAGCTCGGTTTGCTTTCGCGGAGGGCGCTCTTGAGCGAAAGGCTCATTTCCGGCTTGTCATTGATTGCCGAATAATCTTCAGTAAAAGCCACCGCAACTCTGAAGCGCCCTTCGTGGGCCGGCATTGACCAATGTTCCGCGCTCTCCGATACATCGAAAAAGGCGATTCCCGTAGAGGTTCCGCCATCAACGCGCGCGAAGCAGGCGAGGAGTGCTCGTGCGGCCTCGCTGTCGGGATCGATTCGCTCGAGGTGAACGGCAAGAGAGCCGCCGCAGGTCATCTGCGACTGATTCGCCTCCGGGCTGAGATCGAAGCCCATATCTTGATAGGCAGCGCTGTCGTGAGACGCCGCCAGCAGCGTCCGCATTGCGGCGATCGTCTGACCTTCGGCGAAACCACCGCCAACTGTGCCCATCATAGCGCCGGATGCATCCATCGCCATGAGCGCATCCGTGCCCCGCGCGGTCGAACCCGAAGCCCAGGTTACCGCAGCGAGCGCGACCCGGGAGCCTCGCGCGAGGCGCGACGCCACCCAATCTCGAAGCTGATTCACCGCCGGCTCACTTCGCGTTGGCCGTGCGCTCTTGCCGGTGTGCGTTATTGGCAAAAGGCGCCTGCATTTTGGTGTGGGGGTCTCTGTCGCCCCTCGCCGCACCAGTCCGAATCGCGGCGAGCACGCGCTCCGGCGTGAAGGGGTACTCGGTGAGGCGCACACCTGTGGCATTCCGAATCGCGTTCCCGATCGCCGAGGGTGGTGTGTCGATGCCGATTTCACCGGCCGATTTTGCGCCGAAAGGACCCGAAGGCTCGTAGCTGTCCACGAGCTCCACCGTGATGCGCCCCACATCCTCGCGCGAGGGGATGGGGTAGGTCATCATGTTGTGGCTGAGCATGTGCCCCTTCTCGGAGTAGCGCACGTCCTCGTAGAGGGCCATGCCGATGCCCTGGAGAAGCCCGCCCTCGATCTGTACCTTGGCGAGCATGGGGCTGATCGGCGTGCCGACATCGGCGACGGCGACATAGTGCACCACGTCGACCTTGCCGGTATCGGTGTCGATCTCGACCTCCACGAAGGCCGCCAAGTAAGGTGGTGGCGACTTCTCGCCTGAAAACGACTCGGTGGCTTCGATGGTCTGCATCGCCGCGCCGTCGTGATAGAGTGTATCGAAGCTGAAGTCGTCGAGGCTCAAGGTCTTAGTGCCGTCGGCAGTGCGGAATATTTTGCGCTCATACACAATGTCGCCGGGCATAACACCGAGCTTGCGGGCGGCGGACACGATCAGTTTTTCTTTGAGACTGTGCGCCGCGCGCTGTACTGCGGAGCCTGATACATAGGTCGTGCTGGACGCATAGGCGCCTACGTCGAATGGGGTGTGGTCAGTGTCCGAGGAGTGAACCACGATATCTTTCATTTCGACACCGAGCTCCTCCGCGGCGATCTGCGCGAGGATGGTGTCGGATCCAGTGCCGAGGTCGGTCGCGCCCACATGCAGTTTGAAAAAGCCGCCATCTTGGAACTCGATCCGCGCCGAACCCATATCGATGAGGGGAATTCCCGAACCCTGCATGGCGATCGACATGCCCTTGGCGCGCAGCTTTCCCGGCGCCACTTCGCGCACGAGGTGGGCGGCGTCCCAGCCGATGAGCTCTTTGCCGCGGGCGATGCACTCCTCGAGCTTGCACGACTCGATGGTCATCGCCACTCCTTCGGTGCCCTCGCCCATGATGCGGAACACATCGCTGGTCTCGCCCTCGTGGATCATGTTCATTCTGCGCAGCTCGACGGGGTCCATGCCGATTCTATGTGCGAGCTCGTCCATGGCCGCCTCGAGCCCCGTGAGGCCCTGAATGGCGCCATAGCCTCGGTACGCGCCCGCCGACACCTTGTTGGTGTAGACGACATGTCCGCCGAAGCGGACGGCTGCGACTTTGTTGTAGAGCGGAAGAGTCTTGGATCCGGCGACCATGAAGGTCGTGAGTGCGTGTTCGCCATACGCGCCGGTATTGGAGAGTATCTGCATGTCGATCGCGCGGAGGTGGCCGTTCGGGTCGGCACCGAGCCGAACCGCGACGCGCATTTCATGGCGTGTGAAGGTGGCCTCGAAGACCTCGCGGCGGGTGAGGGCGAGGCGTGCGGGCTTGCCGGTTTTGAGCGTCACCATCGCGACGAAGGGTTCGATATGGATCTGCTGCTTGCCGCCGAAGCCGCCTCCGATGCGCGGTTTGACGATGCGGATTTCGCGAATTGGCTTCTGGAGGGCGAGGCCGAG
>CAYXOW010000172.1:0-3578 GCA_964466815.1 uncultured Treponema sp. | reverse complement strand
TCTGGATGCGGCTGACGGACACACAGTTTCAATCCACGCGCCCGCGCGGGGCGCGACTATATTCGGTTCAAATTTTTAACATAGAAGCAATTAATGACACAATAGCGCGAACCATAGCCGACAAGCAATTGTACTATAGAGGTTCTCCCTTCTCTATGTTATCAAAGATCTATCTAGCATTGATTTATCGAAAGCGCGATCTTTCCATGTTTTTCTGTGTCATTTGAGTTCGCGCAAGGATTCCCCTCTCATTATTGATAAAATGAGTCGGTAAATTTTGAAATATACTAAAATTGATCATTGCTGTGTTTACTAAACAATAAGGGGTTCGTCGACATCGAGAGCAGGTTTTGCGCCAATATGTTCGACCTTACGTTTCCAATTCGCGCCGAGAAAGTAATAACGAAGGCTGTCATGTTCGGGATCGATGATGGTCTCAAGCTGGCTCTTGAGTGCCACCCACTGGGCAGGTTCGACCATGCACTCGAATACACTGCATTGGACTCGTTGACCAAAATTCAGGCACGTCTTCGCGACTCGCCGTAACCTTCGAGCACCGCCCGGTGTCGAAATGGAAACATCATAACTTACAAGGACAAACACAACTTACCTCCAGAAAAAAGGCGGATAGCCGTCGATATCACCTCGGATGAATCGAGCCATGAGGTTTGCTTGCACAAAATAGAGAAGACCGACAGGTATTTTTTCTTCGATGTAGGGGTGATACACCTCATCTTGTTTCCTATTCTGGTATTCAATAAGCACAATTTTCCGTGTGGCATCATCCATCACGACAGCACCATTCTCTGCTATCTTGAAACCCTGGAGGCTTACCTGTCGTCTGTTGATAAGAGAAAGCACGAGTCTGTCCGCGATGACAGGCCGGAATTCTTCCATGAGGTCGAGCGCGAGGCCTGGCCTGCCTGGTCTGTCTCTGTGCAGGAATCCCACTGCGGGGTCGAGCCCTACCGTTTCGATTGCTGATCGGACATCGTGGCTTAACAAGGTGTAGACAAAGGAGAGGAGCGCATTCACAGGGTCCAAGGGAGGTCGCCGGTTCCTATCCTTGAAAATAAAGTCCTTTTTCTGATCTACAAGACACTGATTAAAAACGCTGAAATATTCCGCAGCAGCCATACCTTCAATACCCCGAACCGTATCTGAATCAACCGCGTTAGGCAATGATTCCATGAGCCGGTCTATGGAAGCCGAAGCACTTTTAATCGACGTGACATCAATCTTATCGCTATGATCGCGCACAACTCTCGCCAAGACCAATCGAGAATTGGAGAGTTTACCCGCAACAATATTCGCTGCGATTTTTCGAGTCGCCTCAGAATCATCAGCCATCCGGTACTGCTCGCGGCGAAGAAGTACATTCCCTGAAACAGGTCCACGCACCGCTGCAAGAAAATTACCGTACTCCGTCAGGAACGATATCGCGATGTCGTGTTCAGCACAGAATCCTAAGAGAAATGGAGAACAGAGCACATTGCCGAAACAAACTATTCCTCCGATCGTGTGTACGGGGATTTGCAAGAGTTTCTGCTGCTCGCGCTCTACCACAATAGTCTCACCCTCTTTATGGAGATACGCCCCCTGTGAACTGACATAGAGCGTATTGAGAAGTTTTCTCACGCTACCTCCAATAATGCAGAAGATCGAAGTCCATCATTGATCGCACTCTTCTCGCACCGAGCGGATCTGCGATTCGAGAAATCGATCAACTCTCTTTCCACCCGCACCTGCGCTTTGGGGCATGCACCATTCAAAGAGAGAGCACCGATCACATTTCCGTTTCTCATATATCGCCGGCGGAGTGGATTCGCCCAACATGGCTTTTCTTATTCTATCAATAATCTCTATTGTCTTTGCCCTCAATTGGCCATCGATATTCAATGTAGTCCTTCGGTGTTCCTGAAGATAATAAAGCTGACCGACCGCAACGGATAAACCGAACATCTCTTCAAGACAGAGAGCTTGAGCGCAGAGCTGAACTCGGTCTACATCTTCCTCTTTATTTCGTCCTCGCTTAAATTCGATCGGTATGACTTCTGCGACCTCTCCTCTTGGGGCAAGGTGAAGTTCCACAAGGTCGCACTTCCCTATCAATCCTCGCTCCAGCGAGCGCACCGCGAGACCATACTCTTGTCGGAACAGCCTTCGCGACTCATGGTGCTCTACATCGACTCGTTCGTGCAGAACTTTTCCCTCAGCGGTAAATCGATTTTCTTCCCAGACCTGCTCGATATGGATGAGGGCGTACTGACGCTCACAGAAGAGCATGTGCTGAAGAGCGGAGATAGGGATAAGTTCATCTTCGCTGTACAAGAATTTCAGACTCCTTCTACAATAGTGTTCGCCCACAATTTATCGAGAAACAAACGCCATGGAAGCACTTCTATCCCATCGATAGCCCTCGGACGAGGTTCCCTGCAAACCAAGATGAACCGCCTGATTCTTCCCTCTTCCCGCAGGGCGCGTAAACCAGCCAGATGCTTTTGTTGAACAATCTTGGCTGTTTTTACCTCGATGGCGACATCGTCATCGATCACAAAGTCAACCTCATAGTTCGATACTGACCGCCAGTATGAAAGTCGAGCGCCAGGTTTTCGATAATCAATCCAAGCTTTCAATTCCATGAATATATACTGTTCAAAGAATTCACCGAAGTCCGCGGATTCTGGCAGAATCGGAGGTAGATGTCGCAGCGTGCGCACTACGCCAATATCGAAGAAATAGAACTTCGCGGTCTCTATAGCTTTGCGCTTTACAGTCGATCTATAGGGTTGGAGTTCATAACCCAACATCGTATCGATTAAAATCTGGAACCACACCCGCACGGTTTGACGTGGTACTTGGGCGTCGTTGGCAACATTTGTGTAGTTAATTATCTTTGTGTTGAGCGTTGAAGATGTTTCCAAGAATCGCGCAAAGGCGGGCAGGTTGCGCGCCTGCCCTTCGGCCGCGATTTCTTCCGAAAGGTATGTATTCACATACGAAAGCAGGTCTTCATCCGGAGCATCCGACAAGAAATGAGACGGCAAAAGCCCCCTAGCCATCACATGCTCGAGCAGATTTGTATCGTCCGATATTTCCGGGTACACAAAAGGATGCAGATACTTCGTTCTCGCACGCCCACCAAGCAGATTCGTACCAGCTCTCTTTAGCTTTCGCGCGCTTGAACCAGTTAAAAGAAAGCGAATGCCGCGCTCTTCTATGAGGAGATGCACCTCGTCGAGCAGAGTTGGGCACTTCTGTATCTCATCAATAAACACAACACAATCGCGCAAGTTCCCCGCAACTATTTCCTGGCGCATCAAGGTAGGATCCGCAAGGAGTCGGAGTTGCAGACCCGCATCGAGAAGATTGTAGCTGAGCGCTGGCTGCTGTTTTAGCTGTTCACGCACATAGGAGGATTTCCCCGTTTGCCGGGGGCCAAAAAGAAACACTGATTTCTGCGCAAGCGCTGAGTTTACATCCAGAATTCGCTGGAAGTATTCCTTTGGCATATCCAGCCTCCTACCTTTATAATAATCGCCAACTCTCTTGGCGTTTATTATGATAAACGCCAAGAG
>CAYXOW010000171.1:2941-3726 GCA_964466815.1 uncultured Treponema sp. | reverse complement strand
AGAAGAGCACCTTGAGCCCAGCTTTCTGCGCCGCCTGCACCTTCGCGCCGAGGAGTTCGGAGACTACGCGCGCCGATTCGGCTGTCGCGCCCGCGAGCGCCATGATCGCCGCGAGGTACTTGCGCTCCTCGCTGTGGCCGATGATCGCCCAATCGCAGCCGAGCTGCCGCATCGCGCTCGCGGGCCGCAGCGTGGTGAAAGCCCCGAAGTTACCCTGAGGCGCCACGTCCTCAAAGTGGACGCTCTGGCACCCTATGGCGAGCGAAGGCGAGTAACTCGCTTCGAGGGCGCTGAACGCACCTGGAATGTGCGCCTCCGGGAAAAAGGCTGCAACATTCAGCCGCCCAGCCAATGCAGGACGTACCGCCAGCCCATCGCGTAGGGCTGCGGCTATCGAGGCGCCCCACTTTCGCGCGGGCGCAATCCTGTTCACACCGCCGAATCGAGGCTCGATATCGAATCGCTTGAGGTTGAGAAAAATATAGTTCACACCCGCTCCTCGCATTGCCAGCCCGGAATAGTCATGCAAAAATTTTCATAGAATTTGCACACAAACTTAGTGTAGCCCAGCTTTTTGCGGTTGTACAGGGAAAATATGCACGATATATGAAAAATTTTGCTTTACAAACCAAGTTTTATGCGTGATAATTGAATATCTCGGTTCATGCACCGGAAACGTGTGCAAATTTTTGCAAACCCTGTGCGCCGGATGAGCCACCTTCACGGTGGGCGCTCGCGGCGCAACGCCTCGAAGCGGCGGGGGCGAAAATGCTTGGCGCGGTCCT
>CAYXOW010000171.1:0-2931 GCA_964466815.1 uncultured Treponema sp. | reverse complement strand
AGGATATACCTCAGACGAAGAAGTCTCGACGTCGACTAAAAGATTTCGGCGACGGCAGCAAAAGAGTACGCCTTGCGCTCAACATTGGATCGATAGTCCTCGGTTTTTTGCTGTGGTACCTCATCACCCTCATACCGAGCATCAACACCTTCCTCGCGAGCCCCAAACAGGTCTTTGCAGCCCTCCTCTCGGAGTCGGCAGCCAAAGGGCGCTACTTCAAAGACATCTGGATCTCCCTCCAGCGAATACTGATCGGCTTTGGGCTCGCATTCATCGCCTCGATCCCCGTAGCCTTCCTCATGGGTTGGTACCCCAAAGTGCGGAGCATCGTCGAGCCGTGGATCCAATTTTTCCGCACCATACCGCCCATCGCCCTCATTCCCCTCGTCATCCTCGCGATGGGACTCGGCGAACCGCCCAAGTACACAATCATCTTTGTGGCGGCTTTTCTCGTAATGGTGGTCACGATCTACCAGGGGATCAAAGAAGTGGATAAAACACTTATCAAGGCTGCCTACACCGTCGGTGCCTCCGATCGGGACATCTTCTGGGACATCATGATTCCGGCCGCATTCCCCTTCATCCTCGTCGGCGCGCGCCTCGGCATGGCAGCCTCACTCACCACCCTCATCGCCGCCGAACTTACAGGCACAACCTTCGGCCTCGGCGCGCGCATCCAGGGCGCCCAGCAGTTTATGGACACATCCATCGTCCTTCTCGGCATCATCACGATCGGCATAATCGGCTTTCTGCTCGACAAAATCCTGCTGCTCATCGAAAAGCGGCTGACCCGCTGGAAATAGGAGACGCGCGTGAACGACAGCATCATCAAGATCGAAAACGTCTTCAAGGAATACAAAGTCCCCGACGGCAAAAACGTCAAGGCGCTCAACGGCGTCTCCCTCGAGGTCAGCCGCAACGAGTTCGTCTGTCTCGTGGGACCTTCAGGCTGCGGCAAGACGACGCTTCTCAACATCGTGGCCGGACTCGAACCCTTCGACAGCGGCAAAGTGACCATGCACGGCGAAGATATCATCGGCCCAGGGCCCGAGCGTGGCGTCATCTTTCAGCAATACGCCCTCTTTCCCTGGATGACGGTGCGCAAGAATATCGAGTACGGCATGAAGTTCCTCCGCAACCCCAACGGGAGCATCCGCTACAACGAACAGAAAAAGCGTGAAATCGCCGAGTACTACATCAAGATGGTCAACCTTCTAGGATTCGAGGATAGCTATCCCAAGGCCCTTTCGGGCG
Organism: uncultured Treponema sp.; assembly: GCA_964466815.1. Classification (GTDB taxonomy): domain Bacteria; phylum Spirochaetota; class Spirochaetia; order Treponematales; family Rectinemataceae; genus Rectinema. The sequence continues at coordinate 1,677 of CAYXOW010000171.1, read as the reverse complement.
GCATGAAGCAGCGTGTGGCGATCGCCCGAGCCTATGCCCAGAGCCCCGAAGTTCTCCTCATGGACGAGCCCTTCGGCGCGCTCGACGCCCAGACGCGGGCACAACTGCAGGAAGACCTCCTCCACACCTGGCAAGAAGAGAAGAAGACCGTGATCTTCATCACTCACGATGTCGACGAGGCGGTGCTCCTCGCCACTCGAGTTGTAATTTTGAGCGCGCGGCCGGGACGAATCAAAGAAATCATCGATATTGACCTGCCCTACCCCCGCACTCAAGCAACCAAAATAGACACCGAGTTCATCAAGTACCGCAATTACATCTGGGACACGGTCTACAAGATGTTCCTCGAGGTGAGGAAGTGAGGGAGGGCGGCTGTGCGCATGAAGGCGCGCCACTTTGAAAACGCGTGACTTTGGAGGTACACGGCGATGAAAGCGCCCCCTCGCAGCGTCGCGCCTTTTTGCTACGCACAATGTTGATTCCGTGAACTGTCAGGCATGCGCCTGATCGAGATATGTGAATTCCCCTGAAGGAGGAGAAATCATGAAACGATTGATTGTCGCGGTATTGCTCGTCCTCGCCACATGTACGGCGATGGCCGCCGACCTCGTGAATGTCCGCGTGGCGGTCCACGCGAACGAAGGCGGAGCGCCGCTCGCCGCGGTCGCCCAAGACCAGGGATTCTTCAAGAAGTGGGGCATCAACCCCATATTCACCATCGTCGAAAGCGGACCCGCCGAGATGACCGCCATGCGCGCGGATCGCAGAACCCTCGATATCGGCTACATCGGCGCCGGAGTCGCGTGGAACCCCATCGACGGCGCGGGCAACCAGCTCTCCTTCGTCTTTATGGACAACCTGAGCAACTCCGAGATGCTCCTCGCCAAGAAGGGCATCTTCGTCGACTCGAACAAGAACGGCAAGTACGACTTCAACGAACTCTACGCCGGACTCAAGGGCCAAACCGTCTACATCGAAGTCGGCACCACCCCCGGCGGCTGGTTCAAGAATCTCCTCGACCTCATCAACGCCGACAAACCGAACGCCGAGAAACTCTGGATCTCCTGTGAGACCTCTTCCTACCTCGCCGGCTACACCGCGCCCAACACCAACCCGGCGTACAAAGTCACCGTCGTCAACACGCTCAACGCGAACCTCCCCGCCGGCATGGCCACCGCGAGCGGCGGCATGAACATCGTCGCGGGCTTCTCCCCGGCTACCAGCACCATCCTCAAGACGAACAAAAACGTCGAGAAGATCGCCACCACCGTGAGCCACTTCCCACCCGAAAAATCCTTCCCATCCACCTGGGTCGCGAGCAACAAGTGGCTCGAAGAGAATCCGCAGGTCGCGCAGAACTTCATCAACGCCCTTCTCGAAGCGGCGTTCTGGAGAGCGAACAACCTCGACGCGACCATGCGCGCCGGCGAGGAACTGTGTCAAAAACCCGCAGGCACCTTCGACCCCATCAACCTCGTGGCGCCGACCAAGGATGAGTACGAGGCCTGGTTCGCTACGAAGAATTCGCTGGGTTACATGTACATGAAGGCCCTCTACGACAGCAAGGTTCCGAATGTGCCCAAGGGCAACCCCGTGAAACCCTTCGAGAAAACCTTCGCGGATCAGTATCTGCTCGAAGGCCTCAAGATTCTGAAATAGCTATCGGTCGAGTGCGCT
>CAYXOW010000170.1:276-3735 GCA_964466815.1 uncultured Treponema sp. | reverse complement strand
GCCATGATTTTTTCCGACGGAGGATATGGTTCGCTTATCGTGATAGCCGTTGGCGCCTCGATGATCATGACGAGAATGAAAGGAAAGCCCGTCGGCGATGCGCAGAAACTATTTTTATTTCTGGGTCTCGTGACGGTGGTGTGGGGTGCGCTCACCGGCTCTTGGTTTGGGATTCAATTCTCACATTTACCGAGACTTCTTCAAAATATCTCTATTCCTCTCATAAATGGGCAATCACCCGATTCTGAGAGTAACATCAAGATTTTCTGCTTTATGATCGGGTTGGTTCAACTCTCCATCGCCCATATTAAAAACATTCGTAGAGATATTCACAGCATAAAAGCGATTGCCCAAGCAGGTTCTCTCCTGCTTCTCGTGGGGATGTTCGATGCGGCGCTCAACCTTGTAATCGATGCACAGCGCTTTCCGATACAGAATTGGGCGCTCGTCTGCATTGCAGTCGGTTTTGCGTTAGTATTTATATTCGGAAATTGGACTGGCAGGCTTGGTTCCAGTATCATCGAGAGCCTGAAAGGTATAATTCCGACCTTCCTAGGTACGGTAAGCGTATTTGCGGATATCGTTTCGTATATTCGACTTTGGGCAGTAGGTCTTGCAGGCCTTGCGATCTCGCAAACAGTCAATGGAATGGCGTCAGGAATTGTCAGGGGCGCAACCGGATTCATCCTAGGATTTGTTTTAAAGATTTTTATCGCGGCTGCCCTGTTGCTGGTGAGCCATTCGCTCAATTTTGTTCTCACGATTCTTTCGGTCGTTGTACATGGTATTCGACTCAATATGTTGGAGTTTTCCGGACATCTCGGTATGGAGTGGTCCGGTTATAAATATGATCCGCTGAGGGAACCACGTCATTCCTCTGCGGTTCTGCGATCTACCCTAGAGGAGACAGGAGTATGAACATTGCATTGATTGGCGCTGCGTGTGTCCTTGGACTTGCGGCTACCGGTTCCGGTATTGGCGCGGGAATTGCGGGTATGGCTGCGATCGGATCGTGGAAACGTTCTTATCTGAGCAACAAGGCAGCATCCTTTTTACTCGTCGCGTTCGCAGGTGCGCCGTTGACCCAGACGATCTATGGATTCATCCTGATGGGAAGAATCATCAACTCCAACAAAGATCCGTTACTTTTACTCGCTGCAGGAATCATGTCGGGATTGGCCATAGGTATGTCGGCTGTCGCACAGGGACAAGCGGCTGCAGCTGGCTGTGACGCATACGGTGAAACGGGGAAAGGCTTCGCGAACTATATCACCGTTGTCGGTCTCTGCGAGACTGTCGCGCTCTTTGTGCTCGCATTCACGTTCAGCGCGATCTGAACGCAGCGGAGAGGGATGTCCGGGGAGTAGCGGGTAATTCCATGTTGTCGACACGCACCGTCAAAGTTGGCGATGTTCTCATAGGCGGCGAATGGCCTGTGAGCATTCAAACTATGTGGAAGGATCCGCTCCCACATTTTTTAAGCGCGAATGATGAAGCGGCGATGCCTATTCTGAACCGCATTGCGTCGTTGAAAAAACTTGGGTGTGGAATAATTCGATTCGCGGTGCCGGATATCGTTGCGGCTGAGTCGCTCGGTGCACTCGCTGGCCGAGCTTCGATGCCGGTGGTCGCCGATATCCACTTCGACTGGCGAATCGCGCTGCGCTGCATGGATTTTCCCATTTCCAAAATACGCATTAACCCAGGCAATATCGGTGCTGAGTGGAAGGTCCGGGAGGTGGTGGCGAAGGCGAAGGACAGAGGAATTCCCCTCCGCATCGGTATAAATGCCGGTTCTCTGCCCAAAGATCTTTTAGCAGAGAAAGATCTCGCGGTCGCGGCGCTCACTGCTGCGGAGCGCGAAATCGAGGTGCTCTCCTCAATGGATTTCCACGATATCGTCGTGTCGCTCAAAATGAACGATCCTGAGGATGTGGTGCGTGCGAATGAGCTCTTCGCCCAGCGATTTCCGTATCCGTTGCACTTGGGTGTGACCGAGGCAGGGCCGCTTGTGGCGGGAGTCGTTCGAAATACTGCTGCTCTAGTTCCACTACTGAAGAAGAAGATCGGGGCGACTATTCGCGTTTCGCTCTCGGATACGATGGAACTAGAAGTGATCGCCGGCAAGGAGATTCTTGGGTGTGTCGATGGTGGGCAGCAGGGGATCCGAATAGTGTCGTGCCCTCGCTGCGGAAGAGCGTCATTCGATACACATGCATTCGTTGCGCGGTGGAGTGAGCGGCTCTATTCGCTCGATGCTCACGTTACAGTGGCGGTGATGGGGTGCGTCGTGAATGGTCCTGGCGAAGCGCGGCACGCGGATTTGGGCATCACCGGCGCAGGCAACTCGGTGTTGATTTTTAAACACGGAAAAATCGTGCGCAGAATCGATGCGCAGCATGCGGACGCGGCGTTTCAAGCAGAACTCGATGCACTGCTGAGTTCGAATTCATCTTTTTAATACAGAAATATGCCTATCATTTCAAATGGGATCGATAATTTAATTTTTACCTTTAAAGGCTTTATTTTCTTCTTCGTTTATTTCGCAAATCATTGAATCTACGAGGCTTCGGATAAAAGGATCGCTGATTGAGTATATGCGCCGCGTTTTCTTGACCTCGGAGGCGACAATTCCATAGCGTTTTAAAATCGCCAGATGTTTAATGGAATAGACACGGCGAGTTTTGACGACTTCCGAAGCGACGATGCCGGTTTTTTTCAGGATGGCCAGATGTTGTGATACGACTGGCTGCGGCTGATCGAGACAGCGCCAAATGTCTCCGACACATGGCACATCTTGCTGTGCGATAAGGCAGAGGATCTTGAGTCTGACCGGATGTCCTATCGCTTTGTATTTTTGCGCGTACGGCGACAATTGCGCTTCATTGCACGGTTTGGGTGTCGTTTCCATAATGCGAGTAGTATATAGGGAATTTTATAAAATTGCAAGTTTAATATGTTATTCTTTCATAATACGTTGGGCTTTCGCAACGAGCAGACTGCCGCGGCGCGCATGACTATGATTCATACCGGGCAAACTTCTCAATAGAATCATAGGATCGTTGAGAAATTGATCTTCAATAATAGCGGTTACATTCATTTCAACGTCATAATTGCGGCAAATCGTCAGTATTTTACATTGAGCGATTGGATTATAGAACCGAACAAACTCGATAATCATTCGCTCATGAAGAGGAAAGTCGCGGTGCCGGATCACCACAATATCCGGCTGAAGTTCCTGAATCGCTTCGATCAATCTGAGTGGGTCACGAAAACGGATGGCGCAGATGCCTTCATCCATTAAGGCCTTAACCGCGAGATCAGCGACAATATCTTCTTCTATTAATAGTAATGCAAGCATAATTATTCTTATTTTGGCCTATAGAAAGCGAAAGCTTCTCTAGATATACTTAGCGCCGCATGCGACGGAAAAGCATACGATGAAACCCGACAATCTGC
>CAYXOW010000170.1:0-231 GCA_964466815.1 uncultured Treponema sp. | reverse complement strand
CATGCGTGCGCAGATAGAACGTGGCGAATTACCGATTCATGTGCAAAACACAGAAAACGCACTCCTGGCGTTCAGTTTGGCTGCGCTGCTCGCCAAGACTAAACGAAAATGCATCGTCGTGCTTCCCTCGGATCAGGAAGCCGAAGAGTTTGGAAGAGACCTTGAACTGACGCACGCTGATGTACTTAACTTCCCATCGTGGACAGGTGCGCCTTATAAATCGATATCAAG
>CAYXOW010000169.1:2878-3893 GCA_964466815.1 uncultured Treponema sp. | reverse complement strand
GGTAGCAGCTGGTGTTGCTATTACTGAGATTATTATTCTTGAAAAAGAGGCCGTTCCTCGTGAGGGACGGCCTTTTGTTGTTATGGCGATATGGCATGTTGCTTGCGATCCGCGTCTGGCCAACATCCGAGAGGAAAATGGTCCATGTGTTCCACCACCTAAGGCTGGGCAGAGTGCGGAAGACAACACTGCACCGTGATGTTTGTTTCAAATATTAAAACACCTTTTCAAAATTTGCAAATTTACTCTTGCGTTTCTCCGTACCAGTGATATACTGAATCTGAAAATCTATTTCGGGAGCCGCCGCATGCGATCTGTCGTCCTCGTGATAAACCCTGGATCCACAAGTACGAAGTTTGCGGTATTCAGCGATGGGGTTTGCCTTTTCGAACAGGGGCTGAGCCACTCTGCCGAAGAATTGGCACGCTTTTCGAACATCGCATCGCAGCATGAATTTAGGAAAGACGCGATACAGCGCTCGTTGGAAGAGCGACATTTCGATTTATCGATGCTGAATGCGGTGGTGGGGAGGGGAGGGCTCTTGCACCCGATACCCGGCGGCACCTACCGAATCACCGAGGCGATGAAAGCCGATCTTATCGCTGCGAAGTACGGTGAGCACGCGTCCAACCTTGGTGCGCTCATCGCCGATGCTTTTGCGGCGCCCCTCGGTATTCCTGCTTTCATCGTCGATCCGGTCGTCGTCGACGAGCTCGATGACGTGGCGCGCGTGTCGGGCCACAAACTCTTCAGACGGATCAGCATTTTCCACGCGCTCAACCAAAAGGCCGTCGCTCGCCGCTACGCGCGTGAACATGCATCGCGCTACGAGGATTTGAATCTCATTGTGGCGCACATGGGTGGTGGAGTGTCGGTCGGCCTTCACAGGGGCGGCAAGGTTGTCGATGTCAATCAAGCGCTCAACGGCGAAGGCCCCTTTTCGCCTGAACGCGCGGGTACGCTCCCCGCGGGCGATCTGGCGCGGCTCTGTTTTTCCGGTAAATACAGTCTTCCG
>CAYXOW010000169.1:2593-2852 GCA_964466815.1 uncultured Treponema sp. | reverse complement strand
ATGATTTCGGGTAAAGGCGGTATGGTGAGCTTTTTGGGCACAAACGATATGCGCGAGGTGGATCGTCTGCGCAGCGAAGGCAGCGTGGAGGCCGATCTGTACTATCGGGCCTTCATTTATCAAGTCGGGAAATATATTGGAGCGCAAGCTGCTGCGGCCAGTGGGAGAATCGATGCCATCATACTCACAGGCGGCATCGCGTACTCAAAGGAACTCACGGATCGTATCGCGAGCATGGTGTCGTTCATCGCTCCCGTAG
>CAYXOW010000169.1:0-2572 GCA_964466815.1 uncultured Treponema sp. | reverse complement strand
AGCTACAAGCGCTCGCGACAGCCGGGGCTATGGCGCTCTCCGGCGAGGAAAAGATAAAGGAGTATGTGCCATGAAACATATCTCTGAGATCATCGACGGCGCGAAGGCGCTGGGCAGGAAGCGACTCGCGGTCGCTTCGGCGCAGGAAACTGCGGTCCTCGAGGCGGTGTCGGATGCGTACAGCGAGGGAATCGCCGACCCGATCCTCGTTGGCGACCCTGAGGCTATCGGGGCAGCGGCTCGTGAAGCGAATGGAGGCGCCGGCGTCGACATCTCGCACTTCAGGATCGTCGCGGAACCGAACCTGAACGCTACCGCAGCCAAAGCGGTCGAGCTCGTGCGCGCAGGCGAAGCCGACTTCCTCATGAAAGGTATCATCGACACGAGCCTTCTCTTGAGGGCTGCCCTCAACAAAGAGTCTGGGCTCAACGCGGGAAGGCTCGCGAGTCACGTGGCGGTGATGGAAGTGCAGAGCTATCATAAACTCCTTATCCTCACGGACGCCGCACTCAATATCGCGCCAGACCTCAACGCTTTCGTCGACATCATCGCCTCGGCGGTGGCGGTTGGGAACGCGATCGGCGTGCAGCGGCCGAAGGTGGCGGTTCTCGCTGCGGTCGAGAAGGTCAACCCTGAAAAGATGCCCTGCACGGTCACGGCCTCACTCCTCACGCAGATGAATCGTCGCGGCCAGATTAAGAACTGCATCATCGATGGACCGCTTGCCCTCGACAACGCGATCAGCGCCGAGAGCGCGCGCATCAAGAAGATCGAGTCCGAAGTCGCCGGCGATGCGGATATCCTCGTAGCGCCTGATATCGAAGCGGGCAACATACTCTACAAATGTCTGCTCGATCTGGCGAACGCAAAGGGTGCAGCAGTGATCATGGGCGCGACAGTTCCCATCGTGCTCACGAGTCGCGCCGACAGCGCAGAAACCAAATTGGCGTCGATTGCGCTCGCTTCCCTTCTAGGGGGCAAGCGTCCTCGGGCCTCAACATAAGGAGAGTCGAATGGCGATAAAAGGAACTGTCGAGATCGACAGGGAACGCTGCAAAGGCTGCCAGCTCTGCATCCGCGCCTGTCCAACGAAGGTTCTCGGTGTCGATGCCGAGGCAAACTCCTGGGGATACTTCCCTGCGAACGTGATCGCGGCCGATAAGTGCATCGCGTGCGGCGCCTGCTTCACCGTGTGCCCCGACGTGGCGATCACTGTCTACAAACTCTGAGGGAGAACGGAAATGGCTGAAGAAATCCGCCTAATGAAAGGCAATGAAGCGATCGGTGAAGCGGCTGTCCGCGCAGGATGCCGCGCATATTTCGGCTATCCCATCACCCCGCAGAACGAGCTGACCGCCTACATGGCGAAACACATGCTCGCAGCGGGGCGAACGTTTATTCAAGCCGAATCGGAAGTCGCGGCGATCAACATGGTTTACGGCGCCGCCTCGACAGGCGCTCGCGCGATGACGAGCTCATCGAGCCCCGGCGTATCGCTTAAGCAGGAAGGAATTTCCTACCTCTGCGGCGCCGATCTGCCGGCAGTCATCGTCAACGTGGCGCGCTCGGGACCAGGACTTGGCGGCATCTCGCCGAGTCAAGGTGACTACTTTCAGTCGACGCGCGGCGGCGGCCACGGTGACTACTACACGATCGTGCTTGCGCCGAAGGGCGTTCAGGACGCAGCCGACCTCACCTACGAGGCTTTCTCCATCTCCGAGAAGTGGCGAGTGCCAGTCCTCATCCTCGCGGATGGTCTCATCGGCCAGATGATGGAGGGAGTCGTGCTCCCGGAGCCAATAGATCCGGCTACGCTTCCGCAGAAGCCCTGGGCCGCTGGCCATGCGGCACAGATGCAGCGCGAGTACAATCATGTGTCGAGTATCAATCTTGTGCCTGACGAGCTCGAGGCGGCGAATCGCGCGCGTTTCGTGCGGTACGCGCAAATAAAAAAAGAACTCATCCGCTACGAGGAGATCGATGTCGACGATGCCGACCTCGTGTTTGTGGCGTACGGCACTTCGGCGCGCGTAGCGCACGGAGCGCTGCAGATGGCACGCGCGCAAGGAATAAAGGTTGGACTTTTCCGCCCAATCACGCTCTGGCCCTTCCCCTATGCCCGTCTCAATGAGCTCGCGAAGAAGGGCAAGAAATTCCTCAGCGTCGAGATGAGCATGGGCCAGATGGTCGAAGATGTGAAGCTCGCCGTCGAAGGCGCTGCGCCCGTGTACTTCTATGGCCGTTGCGGCGGAAACATACCCAGCCAAGAAGAGGTGTTCGCCGAAGTGAAACGCCTTCTGGGCAAATAAGGTAAGGAGCTGAATATGGAACTAGCATACGGGCATCCCAAGAGCCTCAAACCGATACAGACCAAGTATTGCCCCGGCTGCGGCCACGGCGTGATCCACCGGCTCATCGCCGAAGTTGTCGATGAGATGGGCCTTCAGACTAAAGCGATCATCACCAACCCCGTCGGCTGCTCGATATGGGCGGACCTGTACTTCGACTTCGACTCCGTTCAGCCGGCACACGGGCGCACCCCTGCCGCCGCGACAGGTGTCAAGCGCATGCT
>CAYXOW010000168.1:0-3935 GCA_964466815.1 uncultured Treponema sp. | reverse complement strand
CCGCATCTTGAGACTATCGAGCACCAGCATCGCAACGAGGGTAATGACCGCGAGGAGCACAATTGATGCAAGGGGAACGGAGGCCATCACCCAGCCGAAGGTAGCCATAAGTGTCGCAAGGACGATATCGATCGCCACCATCCCGCTCACTAACGCGCTCGGCCAAAAAGACCAAAAACGATCGCGCGTCCGAGTCATGATGATGGTTTCCATGGCCGAATAAATCAGGTAGACAAACATCAAGGAACTTATGTGAGCTGCGCTCAAATTCTGAACCACATGGTAAAACCACAGCAGCCCAAGGCCAAGCGCCAGCCAGCCGATGGTAAAAATCGCGGAGATCTTCGCCAGTTTGGGCATGTTCCATTGTTCAGGGACTTTCGTCGGCCAGGCCTTGTCGGTTCCCAGGGTGAGCGTGACCATATCGTTCATCACTATGATGAACACGATAAGGCTTAAGGAAACCGGGAAGAACCCTGTGAAGATGAATCCGAAGGTCAACAGCGCCGCCAATTCGGCGGTGCGCGCCAATTTGGTGATTGTCCAGGTCATCATGCGCCGATACACACGGTGGCCGCCATCGATCACTTTCGTGATGTCGGACAGCTTCGGCTGCGTCAGAACAACCCGCGCGGCAGTCTTCGCGACATCAGTGGCCGTACTCACCGCTATGCCGACATCAGCCTGCTTCAGCGCCGGAGCATCGTTGATGCCATCTCCCGTCATTCCGACAACCATACCCAAGTTCTGCAGCGCCTGGACGATTTTGTACTTATCTTCCGGATACACATTCGCAAACCCATCGAAGTCTAAGGGTTTGGACAGCGCATCTTGCAGTGTCCCGATGCGTTCGCCGATTCCCACCTGTTTCGCGATCGCCTTGGCGGTGCCCACCGTATCGCCCGTAAGCATGATTACTCGGATACCGAATTCTTTGATTTTGGCAATCGATTCCTTGGCATCAGCCCGTGGAGAATCTGCCACGGCAATAAGCCCCTGGCACACCGGCTTTTCGTTGTCGCCAGCCGCGACCGCGAGCACTCTCGAACCCTTTTCGCTCAGCGCATTCACACGCTCCATAAAATCATCCGGGACAGCCGCGATGTGAGCGATGACCGAGGGAGAACCCATCACCACATTCGACTGCTTCCCGCTTTGTTCAATCCGGGCCCTTGAGACTTTGTGTATCGGATCGAAGGCGGTAAACGAGGTCCTTTCGGGCATGGGCAATGTTCGTTTTTGAAAAGCCTGAAGAATGGCTGTACTGATCGTATCGCTGGATGTATCATCGCTGGCGGCAGCGGCGAATGTGAGCAATTCGGTATCCGCAAGCTGCCCAAACGGAACCAGTTCGGCGATTTCAGGACGATTATTCGTCAAAGTTCCGGTCTTATCGACCAGCAAAATGTTCATGCCAGCCGCTTCCTGAATCCCGCTGAGGCCGGTAACCAGTACATGGTCTTTCGCAAGATTTTTAGCTTCCAACGAATTCGCCACGGTAAAACTAGATGGCATTGAGATTGGGATCGTTGCGATAAAGAGAATAACCAAAAATGGCAACAACTCTTGCCACGGAGTCCCGCGAATCAACGCTGCGATGACGAGAATCACGGCAAGGAAAATATCAAGATACGCAAGATATCGGACTATGTTGAACAGCAATACTTGCAGCCGTCCCGGAGCTTCGGCGGTCCGTACCAACTCGGCTGTTTTCCCGTACGAACTGTTTGAACCTATCGCTGAAACGCGTGCGATAACCTCTCCATGGCTGATTGTGGATGCAGAAAAAATGGTCTGACCCACCTCTTTCGTGACATCGATCGACTCACCGGTCAGCGCGGATTCATTGACGCTTACAGTGCCGGTCAGAATTTCCACATCGGCCGGCACAATGTCGCCGACTCTCGCGTGCACAATATCGCCAGGAACAAGCTCGCGCGACGGTATTGTCCGCCACGAGCCGTTCCTCAAAGTTCGCACGCTGATCTGCAACTGCTGATGCAGATAGCCAATGGCCTTCTTGGCGCGCTTCTCCTGAATCTCGCCTGTCACCGCGGAAAAAATGAGGAGCAGGAAAACGATTGCTGCCTGAATCCCCTTACCCAGAATGAGCTCGAAGAACATCGCCGCTTCGAGCAACCAAGGAATCGGACCCCAGAGCCGCTTCAGGGTTCCCATAACAGGGCCTACATTCTTCTGAGGAACCTCATTGTACCCATACTGCCTTCGCGCCGCTTCAATATCCGCATCGAGAAGTCCAGACCCTTGATACGTGCTTTCGATCCCCGCCGCAGCCTTACTCTGCTCCATCGTTCCTTCTCCCTAGAAGTAATTATTCTTAAAACCCTTTAGATCTCTACACCGACGCTCGTCGGCCAGAGCACGTTTTTCACTTCATTTATGGGCGGAAACTTATTTTGTCAGTATAATCCCGTGATATGACACCTGTAAACCTGCGATTCTCATGATCAATTCTTATCCGGTTTCCTAATACGCATCCTCGCTTTATCACGCCGATAGAAAACATACGCCAATATAGTTGGCGATTATCATGATAAATGCCAACTCTCTTAGCGTTTGCATCCAAAGCGCACGCGAAGCCCAACTTCTTCCTTTGTATCTCTCCGATTTTTCATTATTGTATGTCGCAAAGGAGAAACACCGTACCATGTCCAACATTTGCGTTGTGTACGTAACCCGCGATGGGCATTCAAGAGCGCTCGCACAGGACATCAGTTCCAAAACAGGCTCCGAAATCTACGAAATCGTCGACGGCACCAACCGCAAGGGCTTTATCGGCTACATGAACACCGGCCGCCAATCCATGAAGGGGATAACCACTCCGATCGTCGATCCGAACATCGCGCTCGAACGATTCGATCATGTCGTCTTCGTTCAACCCACCTGGGCTGGCAGTGTCCCACCTCCTATCCGAACCTGGTTTTCCCTCCATGGAAAAGAACTCGCTGGTAAAAAATGCTCCCTCCTCGTCTCGAACAAAGGCTCTGCGGGTGAGCCCATCCGCGCAAAATTCGAGGACGAATTCGGCGCCATGATCGGCAGACTGACCGCCTTCGCCGTCGTCCGCGAAAATCTGACCACCGAAGAGAAGTCGCACATCGTGTCAGAGTTTGTTGCGGAGATGGAAAGAGGGTGAGGATTCCCAAAATCCGAAAATATCAGCTTTCTCGCAAAACAATTGAGAGCAGTCTACAAATTCGATTTCATATAAAATAATTTTTTGGAGACTTGACAGCCTTGCTAAACTCGATGCCCTAGTCTTCATATTTGAGTTTATAAGGTTAACCTTCTTAGAGACCTTGCTCCATAGCAGCAACAAGAGCATCGTTACTTACTAATCATTCGAAGTCGATTTTCAGTTTCAGTTCACGCGCCAAGCAGGAATCCCGCCGTATAGCAAGTGTTTCAATCCACGCGGCGGGCATCGCCTGCGGGTGACAATAGTTTCAATCCACGCGCCCGCGCGGGGCGCGACGCGATAGCGCGGCCGCTATCGATACTCATGCGCGTTTCAATCCACGCGCCCGCGCGGGGCGCGACATGACGCGCTCGAGAGGATTGCGTCGGCGAAGTCGGTTTCAATCCACGCGCCCGCGCGGGGCGCGACTCGAGATAATCTCCGACTCCCTCGGCGAGGGCATAGTTTCAATCCACGCGCCCGCGCGTGGCGCGACAGGCACGGATCAATGCAAAAATCGACAAAATCGTGTTTCAATCCACGCGCCCGCGCGGGGCGCGACTTGCTATTGCACCACCTACTGAATACCCAATCCAGTTTCAATCCACGCGCCCGCGCGGGGCGCGACGCTTGAGCCGCTTGGTATCACAAAAACCATCTCAGTTTCAATCCACGCGCCCGCGCGGGGCGCGACGCGAGCGGTTCATTGCTGGCCTTGTGTTCGGCATGTTTCAAT
>CAYXOW010000167.1:0-3955 GCA_964466815.1 uncultured Treponema sp. | reverse complement strand
ACCTCGGCATGCAGATCACGGGGATCGGCCTCTTCTACCGGTACGGCTATTTTTTTTTGTTTTTTAATCCCAACGGCATACAGGAAGAGCTGTACACGCCGAACAATGTCTACTATATGCCCTTGCGGGAGCTCAACGCAGCCGACGGGAAACCGCTCTTCGTCTCCATACCCGTTCTCGACTCCTCGGTGAAGGCCAAGATCTGGTACATCAGCGTGGGGAGAACGAGACTTCTCCTCCTCGACACGAACATCGACGAGAACCCCCCCGAGCTCCGCCGGATCATGGACTACCTCTACGACGCGAACAAAGACATAAGGTTCATGCAGGAGATCGTGCTCGGGTTGGGCGGCCTGAAGCTCATCGAGGCGATCGGTCTCTCAATCGATCCCGCGACCGGCGCAATAATTCAGATCGACTATGAAACTGCCGCGCACTACGACGCGACAAAGTTCGGTGTTACGCACGAGGCTGTGTCGCAAAAGGGCAACTTTGCACCTCCGCTGCGCTTCTCGGTGGTGAGCTGGAACCATCTTTTCGCACTCGAGGGGCAAGGCGCGCAGAGCGGCGCGCCCGGTGCGCCTTCGCCCTCAAGCCAGCCGCCTCTCTCCTACTTCACACCCGCGCTCTGGGAACGTTACGGAATCTGGAAAAATCCCCAGACGATCCTTCGCAAGGATCGCGCGCACTTTGTCTGGGAGCGAGCGGCGGCGGAGTGAGGGCCAAGAATTCATTTGAGATTCGACTGCACCCACGAGGCCAAGGCATTCATCCTATTGAAGAATGATTTCCGCTTGAGTTTCTCAAGCCCAAGCAGGGCAGGAGTTTTCGCCACGGTGATCCCGTACAAAACAATCTTGTCGTCAAGCGGAACCAGATAAAAGGATGTCGTGAGTTCTCGTGGCGCCACCAGAGTGAATATGAGATATTTCAGAGGGGTTTCATTTGTAAGTCTCACTTCGAACCATGTTCCATGGGACACATATTCCATTTTTGAGTAGACATCACCCGTTTGTTCTTCTTTTTGGTAAAGAAAGTACACCGCGGAGTTGGGCGCAATGTTCTCTGAAGGGTCAGGCAGCCGTTGCTTGGTATCGATTGAATCGACTCGATATGAGTCGTAGATGAAAGTTTCCATTTTCTTGAGCGATTCCGAATAGACGAGAAGGCCCTTCATCGTGCTGAACGCGGTGAAGCTATGGAATATTTTCAGATCTCGCTCATTTATCGATTGAAACACTGGCTTGTCGAGCACGAACCAGGATTCGGCCGCGATTGTGCTAGGATTCGATTTATAGCTGTCACTGATTACGCTCGAAAATGGACTCGATTGCCAGTATTTCAATTCTTCGATTGTGCCGCCAATATCTCCAATAGTGCCCTTGCTGAGAAGTTCTTGCCGAATATTGTCTGGCAAAAACGAAAAATAATCAGATGCTCGTGGTTGAGAATATATGCTCAACGAGATGAAAAGAGAGAAACAAATTGTTATCGTAAGATGCTTCATGCTAAAACTCCGCTTTACGAATGCGCCGCCTCGAGCTTCAAAAGCTGCATATTGTACGTGGAGTATGGATATATCTCAATAAAATATACAAGTCTCTGGCGCTTTAATGTCCGAAAAGGAGCCACACGACTTAAAATGGCGGAGATTTTTTGATCATTTATTAATATGCTTGAGAATGAATAGTCGAATTGACATTGATTCGAAAAAGCTACTATGCTCGTGTTGAAAGGATTTTTAATGGATATACCTGTGCGAGACCAAGTTGCAGCAGTGCCCGTCGTTGCTCCTTCCACTCAAGGCCGCCGACCAGGTCCACTCGCGATGCTCGGTATACTTTCGTTCGGGCACCTCCTCAACGATCTCTACAGCAACTTTCTTCCGCAGCTCTTGCCCTCGCTCCTCATATTGATCCCCGGATTCACCGCGACCCAGGCCGCGCTCCTCGTCGCCAGCTTCAATATCGCCTCGTCGCTTTTTCAGCCGATCTTCGGCTTTATGGTGGACGGCAGAGGGCACTCGTGGCTCATCTATGTCGGCACACTGTGGATGTCCATCTTTCTGAGCCTGACCGGGCTCATGCACAGCTATCTTCCGCTCGTCGTCCTCGCCGCCGTCGCGGGACTCGGCACCGCAGCCTTCCATCCGCCCGCTTCGGCCCTCGTGCACGGGCTCCATCCACGTCACAAGGCAATGTTCCAGTCGGCCTTCGTGGCCTCCGGCAACTTTGGTTTCGCGCTCGCGCCCCTCATCCTCGTGCCTCTGTTTCAGAACTACAGTCTCAGAGCGACGCTCTTTCTCTTGATCCCCGGGTCCCTCGCCGCGACCGTGCTCTTTCTCGCCCTACCACGACAGCGCCGAACAATCGAAGATACCGCGACCTTCTCCCAGGTTTGGGCTTCCATACGAAAGGCGGGGCGGGAGATGAGCGTCATTTTGGGCGTGATCTGCGTGCGGCAGGCAGCATATACGGGGCTTTTGGCACTTCTACCGCTCTTTTTTCACGCGCGTGATGTTTCCACGATCGTCTCGAGCCGGATGATGACTCTCATGCTCTTCACAGGCGCTTTCGGCGGTATCGCGGGCGGCTTCATTTCCGACCGTTGGGGGCGTAGGTCTCTGATCGCAGCCTCGCTCATGCTCGCGACACCACTCTACTTCGGCTTCCTCTTTGTGCAGGGCACGCTCAGCCTGGTGTTTCTCGCGCTCGCGGGCGCGGCGCTCATGTCGAGTTTTTCGGTGACTACAGTAGCGGCACAAGAGGCGATTCCCGAGCACAAGGCCATGGCCGCTGGTCTGACCTTCGGATTCTCGAGCGGCCTCGGCGCGATCGCGGTGATCTTCATCGGCCGGCTCGCGGACGCCTGGGGCCTCCAGACCGCAGTGACGCTCCTCGTGTCGCTGCCCTTCGTGGCGGGCTCGCTCGCGCTGCTGCTAAAAAAGCGCGTGCATTATAAAAATTAAATACTATTTACATGCTATGCACATGAGTATGTGCAGTTTTTTGACGAGCTGCCGTAACAGCCTTCGCCTTCCTTGAACGGACGAGGCGCACCGCGCCGTACATGCACAGTTCGTGACAGCAGAGGCACTCGATGCATTTTGCGTAGTCGATGGCCTTGCTGGCGCGGTCGATGGCGGCGACAGGACAGGATTCCATACAGGTTCCGCAGTTCTTGCACGCTTCGAGATCGATGATAGGCCGCTTCTTCAGCATGTCGATCATCGACCCGAAGAGACGACCGCTCAGCGCGCCTACTCTGATGGCCTTGGGCACGTCGAAATTACTGAGCTTAGGTGGCGTTCGGTAGTCGCCGAGGAGCGCGATGCGCTCGAGCTGCCATTCGCCGAGGTTTCGCTCCCGGGCGGAGTCGAAAATGGGGAGCTTTTCGATGCTGATGCCGAGCATCGATGCCGCAATGGCATCGAGGGCGAGTGGGTCTGTAGAGAAAAGGATTTTTCCGGCGGGGTAGGGCGTACCTGCCGTCGGGCCCTTGCCTTGCATAGCGACGATTCCGTCCATGATGGTGAGCCCCGGGCGCACGCAGGCATTGATGTCGGCGATTATCTGCCCGAATTCGTGTGTGGTGGGCGCGATCCGGTGATATTCCGCCTTCTTGAGGCCAGGCACGCAGCCGAAGAGGTTCTTCCAGGCGCCGGTGTAGGTTGCAGCAGAGTGAGTTTTGAGTTTGGGTACGTTGATGACGAGATCAGCGTCGAAGATGGGTTTTGCGAGGTGGTAGATTCGATCCGGAGCGTCGGGAGGCGCGATTTCGACCGAGCCTTCGCGCTCGAAATTCTTCAGCGTCGCGCCCTCGTCCGAGGCGACGCGCGCATACCCTGCGACCTCGAAGCCGCGCTGGGTCGGCGCCATGCCGCCGATGGCTCCTCCCGCGGAATCGCCAATCCAGACCTCGCAGTTTAGCGATTTGAGGAGGCGCACAAGGGCAC
>CAYXOW010000166.1:0-4002 GCA_964466815.1 uncultured Treponema sp. | reverse complement strand
GTTTGGAACAAAATCCAAACAGCCTCGCATGTGAGCCGCCCCAGATTCGGACTGGGGACCCACGCCTTAAAAGGGCGTTGCTCTGCCAACTGAGCTAGCGGCCCATACCTATCGCGGGTTGTTACACTAGCGAAAAGAGCGCGAAATGTCAAGAATATCGAAATCGTCTCGATCTAAAAACGGATCGCCCCCTGGACCATAATACCACTCCGACCGATTGTACCGCCCGCGAGATTAATAGGCCTGGTAAACACCGCTGCGTTGACTTCCAGGAAAAGAATGTGCATACCCGCTCCAAACGAAAAATATCCTTGATTGAAACCAGCGCGAAGCGAGAGAAACTTGAGGAACTCTATTTCCATGCCGGAACGCAATTTCGATGAGATGGAGGCGATCCGATCGGGGAAGAGCGAAATGAGCGAGAGCGGATCGTCGGCCTCCATGTAGATGTTCGTCGCAAGGAGCGTGCCGCGACCTACGGAAAAGGCGAGGCCTGCTGTGTAAATCGGGTCGATAGAATAGTAGTCGAGACCACCCGAAGGCACCATGTAGGAATCGGCGATCTCTTTGATGGTCGATGTTTTCAGCGCTACTTTATCCGCGATATCCCGAACCATGAATCCAATCGCCGCTGGTCCGAAGCTGAGTGTGGCTCCCGCATCGATCGAAACTCCGAAACCACCTTGCACCGCATTGCCGGAAATAATCGAATACAGATTTGAGCCGCTCGTGAGTGCGTCGACGATCGGAGAGAAGGACCAACCTGCAGGTGAAGTCTCGATTCTATAATACCCCCGCGCAGCTGCTCCGAAATCGAACCGGAACGGCCCCAGATTCATCATCCACGCCATACCGACTACGGCGTTCGTCTGGCTCTTGATATCGAGAATCGAGCTGGTAAGACTGGTCCCCGTAGCGCACGCATCAGTGATCGAAGTGAGACCAAGCCCAATACCGCTCTCGACCCAACCGAACCCCAGCGATTCCCCTGCGCCGAAACCGTTCTCCGCGATGAGTCCGTCGAGGTACGCCTTGACCTGGTTTGGGCTTGCGCCCTGGTTCATCATCGTGAACGCCGCATTGATATTTTTGGGTGTC
Organism: uncultured Treponema sp.; assembly: GCA_964466815.1. Classification (GTDB taxonomy): domain Bacteria; phylum Spirochaetota; class Spirochaetia; order Treponematales; family Rectinemataceae; genus Rectinema. The sequence continues at coordinate 2,904 of CAYXOW010000166.1, read as the reverse complement.
GGGCGGAGATAAGCCCAGGTTGAAGTGTTGAGCAGCGTGATCGATTTTTTGCGCGCGAGCCCCGCCGGGTTACCCCAGAGCGCGCCATATCCGTCCGCGAATACGAGCGAAGATCCCCCCATCGCCACGGAACGCGCATCCGTGGGCATAAGATTGTCGACAATGGTCTGAGAAAAGACGGGAATAGCGAGTAGTGTAAAAAATGCAGCGAGTATGACGCGGAGAAACATACGCGAATTCAACCACAACCTCCTTGGCAGTGTTGGTGTACTCTTATTGTATCGGAAACTTCAGCGTTCTCTCGCGAAAAAATATAAAAAATCCGCCATCCATTGGGCTGGCGGATTGTGATCGAACATCAAGATAATAGCGTTCGTAACAGGAGCGCCTTACAAGAACGCGCTTCTAGAGCAATATTCAGAAGTCATCGCCCGAAGCGAATCGCAGCTTGTACGGAAATACCAGTTCGTCCTTTGTTCCCAGGATATAATCCCATTTCTTCGGTGAATAGCGCAGCATCCAGTTCGAGAATTGCGAGATCGATGCCAGCGCCCAGGCTGTACCAGCCCTTATTGAGGCCACCACGGAGGGTGATGAATCTTAGAAGTCTCAGTTGAGCACCCAGGTGAAGATCCATAAACAAGTCGGATGTGATATTCGTGCTCTTCGTAATGAGATTGATTGGATCCTCAACCTCCGCGTAAATCGATGGTTCGAAGAGGCCATTTTCGAAGAGCCGCATACCGAGGCCTGCTGCATATTGGGGAGATAGCGTGAAGGGCACAGTTCCGTCGAAAGGTAGTGCGCTGAATCCCCCCGTCGTCAGATCATATACAGAAATTTGCTTCATTTTGAAGGCTAAACCTAGATCCCTGGCAGAGAATCCAAACAAAATCGGACCAATATTGAAAACGGCTCCAGCATCAGCAGCAAAACCATACCCACCATACAGTTTCAAACTCTGTAAAAGTGTATCGGTAGATCCGCCACCCATTAGTCCTGTTGCAATGTCGATAAAAGTCCACCCTGGGGATGGTGCATTCAATCGATAAAACACACGCCCGTCCACTCCAAGCTTAAGTCCAAAAATTCCAAATTTGAACGGTATTCCAAAGCCCAGTACACCATCAGCCTGTGAAACAGCACCTACTTTGGTACCAAGAGGGAATGCTCCGCCAATAGGTGCATCTAGAATCACATTTGCGCCGAGCGCAAAACCTTTACCAGCCCACCCGAGGCCGACAGATGTTCCAGCCCCAAACCCATTCTGTCCAATCATGTTTCCCATCATTGTCAGAATCTGAGCATTACTCATCGAGCCACTGACAAGACTTTTAATATCATTAATGGTATTCGTAGATGGCCTAATGTACGCCCAAGTACTCACATCGCGCAGCGTGAGCGAACCCCTACCTGCAAACCCAGCAGGATTTCCGAAAAAGCTCGAGTAACCGTCGCTGAAGACACGGAACGTACCGCCCATACCCATAGCACGGGCATCTTTTGGTGTAACTCCTGGTATAGCTGTCTGCCCAAAAGCAGCTCCAACGGTCAGACTCGCTACTATCAATATCAATATAAATTTTTTCATCCTATGCTCCTTCATTTCTCTTGATCGGTTCACTTTACATTGGTGAAACTGGCGAAGAAATCCTCCAATGTCCCATACCCAGCCGCTTTCAACAGTGTATTTGTCGAAGGATCGGACTCAATACCTGAAAAATCTGGTGATTTGAAGAGAGTTTCCGGCGTCGCATCTGGTTTTGTAATAAGCTCGGCGACTGCGGCACCTGTAGACATAGTTGGGTCAGCAGGCTCCAGTGACGACAGAACAGCAACCATGAGAGCTGTCTGAGCTAGGGATGCGGTATCGACACCCGCCGCGGCTTGACCGTCATTCGCGGTTATCTGATTAGCGAGATTCGTAAAATCACCTTTTAAATCGACGAGTCCATTGATCGCAGTAGCCAGTTTTGTCGGATCGTTTTTCAAGTCGACAGGAATAAGCGCATCGATCATTTTCCCCGGATCGCTCAACACATCCCCACCACCTGCAGCAAGCGTGATGATCCCCGTAAACGCATCGACAATCGTCTGTGCACCTGTATCCTCGAGTTTATTTTGTATGATTGTCACCTGTGCCGTCTGTTGCACATTTGGATCAGTACTTGTCAGTTGCTCTTGCAGTGTGGCCAAACTAGGCTGACCTAAATTCAGTGTTTTAAAGGTGTTTTGAAACAGTGCGTCGCAACCGGAGAGCATCAGTGTGGCCGCCGCGATCAAGATAAAAGGCGCAATATGCTTTGTCCGCATATCATTTCCTCCTTAAAGAACTTTTAGAGATAAAGCGCGTCGTCAGATGAATTATAGAACAGAATAGTCAAAAATCAAGCGCGATTGCAGAACATGTTTTATCGTAGTTCCAGATCGGCGGCGACATCAGCGTCGTATCCGCTCAGTGCGCGGCGAATAGTCACGGCGAGCGTTGCCCCCGGAACCGGATCTGATGCGTCTGGGCTTTGTTGAGCGAGGGAGAGTGAAACTTCGGCCTTCAGATAATTTTCGGTAGTGCCAATACATAATTGCACTGGTGCTTCAATGCTAGGCTCGATACTAGGCTCAGCAGTAGGCTTAATACTGCGCTCCACCACCATCTCGACACGACGTCCGATCCAGCGGGAGATGTACTCGCGCTTGCCGCGCGCCGCGAGCTCGATGAGGCGCTCGACACGCTGGCCCGCGATGCGCTCCGGAATGCGGGGTGTCATGGTCGCGGCGCGCGTGCCGGGGCGTGCGCTGAAAGGAAAGGCGTGAATCCACCCAAACTGAAGCTCGGCGAGGAGTCCGTAGGTAGTCTCGAACTCCGCGTCGGTCTCGCCTGGGAATCCGGCGATCACGTCGCAG
>CAYXOW010000165.1:2760-4007 GCA_964466815.1 uncultured Treponema sp. | reverse complement strand
ATTCGGTGATGCCGCAGACGAGAGAGCACGTACTGCTCGCCCGTCAGGTCGGCGTTCCTGCGATCCTTGTGTACCTCAACAAGGTCGACCTCGTCGATGACCCCGAGCTTCTCGACATCGTCGAGGAAGAAGTTCGAGATCTTCTGAACTTCTACGGATTCCCCGGCGATAAGACACCGATTATTCGCGGTTCTGCGTTTAAGGCGATGACCGAGCCTGACAATCCTGAAGCTACGAAGTCGATCCAGGAGCTTCTGGATGCGATGGATAGTTTCTTCCCGGATCCTGAGCGCGCAATCGACAAACCATTCCTTATGCCGATCGAAGACGTGTTCTCGATTTCCGGCCGCGGCACCGTCGTTACTGGCCGTGTCGATCGCGGTGTGATCCATGTCAACGACCAGGTCGAAATCGTCGGTATCAAACCGACGAAAACCACGGTCGTCACCGGCGTCGAGATGTTCAACAAGCTGCTCGATGAGGGGCAGGCTGGCGATAACATCGGTACCCTTCTCCGCGGTATCGACAAGAAGGAAGTCGAGCGTGGACAGGTTCTCGCTAAACCGGGCACCATTACGCCGCACACCAAGTTTAGGGGCCAGGTCTACGTTCTTTCCAAAGAGGAAGGCGGACGCCACAGCCCGTTCTTCTCCGGCTACAGACCCCAGTTCTACTTCCGCACGACGGACATCACCGGCGCGGTCAAACTTCCCGAAGGCAAAGACATGGTCATGCCTGGCGACAACACGGAGATCGAGGTTGAACTGATTTACCCGATCGCCATGGAGAAAGGGCTCAAGTTCGCTATCCGCGAAGGTGGCCACACGGTCGCTTCCGGCCAGGTCATCGAGGTTATCCAGTAATTTCACATCGCTAGTCGACTACTGGACAAATACATAATCAAGTGTTACTATGGCGTGCCCTTGTTGAGCAGGGGCACGCTTTTGTGTGATAGGGCGATTTGATCGCCGCTGGTGGAATCCCAAGTTCCACCCGCGCTTATGGTTGTCGGCGCGCCTGCCTGGGTACGGCCGATAGCGCGAGCGCAAGAGATCTTTGGAGGACCTATGAAAGACAGAATCCGAGTCAGGCTTAGAGGCTTCGATGTGCGCCTTGTCGACGACAGCGCCAAGAGTATCATCAAGACCGTACAGGATGCTGGTTCGAAGGTGTCCGGCCCGGTGCCGCTTCCCACTCGAATCAACAAGTTTACGGTTTTGCGCTCTCCGCACGTGCACAAGAAGAGC
>CAYXOW010000165.1:1992-2686 GCA_964466815.1 uncultured Treponema sp. | reverse complement strand
GCTCATGAAGCTCGAACTTCCCTCGGGAATCGATGTCGAAATCAAGCAATAAACCTTTGCCCGTCGTGGCAAAGTCTTTAATGCCGTAACGCCCGGCCTTGTGCCGGAAGCGTTCAACGCAGGAGTACCGAATGATCGGTGTCATTGGAAAGAAAATGGGAATGACCCAGGTGTTCGATGAAACAGGGCGTATTGTGCCTGTTACGGTCGTGCAGGTTGTTCCCAACGTCGTGGTCGGCGTGAAGACCGCAGAAAAGGACGGATACAATGCCGTCCTCATCGGTGTCTACGAGAAGAAGAAATCTCGTGTCACGAAACCGTTTGCCGGCCAGTTCCCTGAAAATGTCGCGCCCACGAAAATTCTTCGCGAGTTCAGGGATTTTGAGAAGGAAGTCCAGATTGGTCAGGCGATCGATGCGTCCGTTCTCGATGGCGTGCGCTTTGTGGATGTCATGGCTAAATCGAAGGGCAAAGGCTTCCAGGGTGTCGTGAAGCGCTGGGGTTTCGATGGCGGTCGCGCGACACATGGTTCGAAGTTTCATCGCGAACCGGGTTCTACCGGAAACAGCACCTATCCTCATCACAGCTTCAAGAATATCAAGATGCCCGGCCATATGGGCAACGAGCGAGTGACTGTGCTGAACCTCAAGGTCGTGCGTGTCGACGCCGAGAAGGGTGTGGTGCTGATTCGTGG
>CAYXOW010000165.1:0-1967 GCA_964466815.1 uncultured Treponema sp. | reverse complement strand
ATTCGCAGGTCGATCAAGAAGAGCTGACGGCGGAGGACCACATGGAAGGCAAAGTAATTTCCCTTAAGGGGAAAGAGCTCAGAAAAGTTGAGCTGTCTGATGCCGTCTTCGGATTGCCAATCAATGAAGATGTCATTTGGTATGCGGTGAACAACGAGCTCGCGAACGCGCGCCTCGGTACCGCTTCGACGAAAGACCGAGGAGAGGTGCATGGCACCAACCGCAAACCCTTCGCGCAGAAGGGGGGTGGACGCTCTCGCCACGGCGATCTCAAGTCGAATATTTATGTTGGCGGCGGTATCTCGTTCGGACCCAAGCCCAGAGATTTTTCGTACTCGCTTCCGCGCAAAGAGAAGCAGCTCTCGCTCAAGACCATTCTGAGCCTCAAGGTGCAAGATGATCTTGTATCCATCGTCGAGGACTTCAGCGTAGAATCGGGCAAAACGAAGGATCTGCTGGCGGTGCTTGCGAATATTGTCGATATCAAAAAACCCGAGAGGACTGTCCTGATCCTCAAAGATGACGATCCCATGGTGAAGCGCGCAGCGAGGAACATTCCCTGGCTCAGCTATCTCACCTACAATCGTCTGCGCGCGCACGATCTCTTCTACGCCCGCAGGGTGATCATGATGGAAGGCGCTTCGGCGAAGCTCAATGAGTTCTACGCCGGTGAGAAGAAGGAGAGCTGAACATGGAATATGACGCGATTCTGATAGAGCCAGTGCTCTCCGAGAAGAGCAACATCATGCGAGAGCTCGGCCAATATATCTTCAAGGTTGATCCTCGCGCGACGAAGCCGATGATCATGGATGCGGTCGCGAAGACCTTCAATGTGCACCCGGTGAGTTGTAAGGTGATCAATGTCACCTCGAAGCCGAAGCGACTCCGGGGCAGGGCTGGTCGAACTGCCGAGTGGAAAAAGGCGATTGTCAGGCTCCAGAAGGGTGAGACGATCCGAGTGTTCGAAGGCGCATGATAAGGATGTGAGGTAGAACTATGGCGATTAGAACATTTAGACCTGTAACGCCCGGCCTCCGCCATCGTGTGCAGGTTATCAATCAAGAGATTTCGACCAATGAGAGCAATCCCGTAAAGTCGCTCTCGAAGGGCAAGAACGGTACCGGCGGAAGAGCATCGAACGGACGCATCTCTGTACGACACCACGGCGGCGGTCACAAAAGAAAGTATCGGGTTATCGATTTTAAGCGCAACAAGTTCGGTATTCCCGGCAAAGTTGCTGGGATCGAGTACGACCCAAACCGCAGCGCGAATATTGCACTTATCGTCTACGCCGACGGCGAGAAACGCTATATTCTCAGCCCGAAGGGGCTTAAAGTTGGGCAAACCATCCTCTCTGGCCCTGATGCTGCGCCGGAAATTGGCAACGCGCTTCCTCTCGAGAAGATTCCGGTCGGCTTTACGGTGCACAATGTCGAGCTCACGCTCGGACGCGGCGGCCAGTTGGCCCGCTCTGCGGGTGTCAGCGCGCTCATCGCTGCCCAAGAAGGCGACTATGTCGTTCTTAAACTGCCTTCGGGCGAACAGCGCATGGTCTTCAAGAAGTGCATCGCGACGATCGGTCAGGTCGGCAACGATGAGCACATGAATGAGCGGATAGGAAAAGCCGGGCGCACGCGCTGGCTGGGAATCCGACCGACGGTTCGTGGAACTGTCATGAACCCGGTCGACCATCCGCATGGTGGTGGTGAAGGAAGAGGCAAGGGCTTCAAGCAGCCCGTGTCTCCGTGGGGTCAGCCGGCGAAGGGCTACAAGACTCGTGATACGCACAAGCCTTCGAGCCGCTTCATTGTTAAGCGGCGCAAGTGAGATAGAGGAGCAAACCCGTGTCCAGGTCCGTAAAGAAAGGGCCCTTCATCGAGAAGAGCCTGTACAAGAAAGTAATTGAAATGAGCAGGGCGGGAGAGAAGAAGCTTGTAAAGACCTATTCCCGCACTTCGACAATCATC
>CAYXOW010000164.1:3862-4080 GCA_964466815.1 uncultured Treponema sp. | reverse complement strand
ACTCCGGTACCGTGAAGATGAACGGTGCGCCGGTACGCTTCCACAAGCCCGGGGACGCGATCGCCCGGGGCATCGGCATGGTTCATCAAGAGATCGAGCTCATTTCGCAGTATGCAGTCTGGGAGAACGTGGTGCTCGGCGCCGAGCCTGTGCGTGGTCCCGCAGGTACCCTCGACACGAAGCGCGCCATCGAGCTCGTGCGCCGGAAGATCGACGAG
>CAYXOW010000164.1:3542-3816 GCA_964466815.1 uncultured Treponema sp. | reverse complement strand
CCGCGCGTCAGAAAGTGGAGATTCTGAAGCTTCTCTACCGCAATGTTTCGGTGCTGATTCTCGACGAGCCGACGGCGGTGCTCACTCCCCAGGAGATTCCCCAGCTCTTCGCCGAGCTCAAGCGACTCCGCGACAAGGGAAACACCATTCTCTTCATATCGCACCGCCTCGACGAGGTGCTCGAGCTGAGCGACCGCATCACGGTGATGCGCAAGGGCAAGAAGATCGCCACGGTGGCGGCGTCCGAGACGAACAAGGGCGCGCTCGCCCAGAT
>CAYXOW010000164.1:3094-3520 GCA_964466815.1 uncultured Treponema sp. | reverse complement strand
TCGAAGCGGACGCCGCATGCGCGCGGCGCGAGCGTGTTCGAGGCGAAAAACTTGAGCGTCGCGCGGCGCGACGGGCTCAAGAAACTCGACAATGTGTCATTCGAGGTACACGCGGGCGAAATCGTGGGCATCGCGGGCGTCGAGGGCAACGGCCAGTTCGAACTCGTCAACAGCATTATGGGGCTCGCGACGCCGAGCGCGGGAACGGTCGCGGTGGGCGGCAGAAGTCTTGCGGGACTCAGCATTTTGGAGCGACGTAAGCTGGTCTCGTTTGTGCCGCAGGACCGGGGGAAGATGGGGGCGAGCCTGGCCGCGTCGATTTTGGATAACGCGATTATGACGCACCACAGGCTCGAAGCGAGGTTTGCGGCGTGGCGCGGGCTGGTGCTCAACTACAGGCACGCGCGCGAGTTCGCCGACATGCTC
>CAYXOW010000164.1:0-3008 GCA_964466815.1 uncultured Treponema sp. | reverse complement strand
CGGGCGCGAGCTTCTGCTCTCCACGCCCTTTTTTTTGATGGATCAGCCTACCCGCGGGCTCGACGTGGGCTCGATCGAGTATGTGCATGGCGAGATTCTCGCGATGCGCGAGGCTGACCGAGCGGTCCTTGTCATCTCGGCAGACCTCGAGGAGCTCTTCCTCATCGCGGACCGCATTCTCGTGATGCACCGCGGCCAGATCGTGGCGAACCTCAAAACCGAGCAAACCACCATCGAAGAGGTCGGGCGCTACATGCTCGAGGGGAGGGTGAGCGCGTGACACGGAAAATCGTCAGCGGACTTCTCGGTGTCGTGATCGCGCTCGCGGTGGGCGCCCTCATCATGTTCTTCCAAGGCTACGAGCCTTTTGCCACCTACGCCGCGCTCGCGCAATTCTCGCTCGGAGGTGTCGCGCCGCTCACGACGACTTTAAAAAACGCGGTTCCCCTCGTGCTCACCGGGCTGTCGGCGGCGATCGCGTTCGCGTCGGGGCCGGTGAACCTCGGCCAGCCCGGCCAGCTCGTGTTCGGTGCCCTGGCCGCGACCCTCGGCGGCCTCTACATCAACCTTCCCCCGGCGCTTGAAATTCCACTTCTCATGCTGCTCGCCATTCTGGGCGGCGCACTCTGGTCGGGGCTCGCGGGCCTTCTGCGCCAGGCTTTCGATATGAGCGAATTCATCGTCACACTCATGCTCAACATGATCGCAGACTTCTTCACGGCGTGGGCGATCGCGTACCCCTTCATGGATCGCAAAGCCTTTTCGCCGATGACGCCGCCCATCGCGCAGTCCGGCTGGATGCCCGATCTCGGGCCTCTCAATTCTTCGGTGCTGGTGTTGCTTGCCGCAGTCGCGATTATGTGGTTCGTGTTCCAGCGCTGGCGAGCGGGCTACGAGTGGCGCATCACCGGGCAGAACTCGCTCTTCGCCCGGCTGGGCGGCTGCGATGTGCGCGGTAACTTCATGGCGGTCATGCTAGTTACGGGCGCGCTCGCGGGACTCGCGGGCGGACTCGTGGTGATGGGCGGACCGCATCGCTTCATCAAGGGCTTAGGCGCCAATTACGCATGGGACGGCATCATGATCGCGATTATGGCGAACAATGGCCTCATCGAGACGCTGATCTACGGACTCTTTGTCGCCGCGATCCAAACCGGCGCCCTCGGCATGGAACTCATCACGAACGTACCGAGCGAAATCGCCCAGGTGCTCCAGGCAGTGCTCGTGCTCGTCATCGTTGCGACGCGCGAGTACTCGGCGCTCATCTTCGATCGAGTGGCAGCCAGGCGACAGGCGAGCGCGCGCAAGGGGGGTGCGGCATGAACATCCTGATCGGTCTCGTCACTGGCATGATTTCGGGCGCGACGCCCATTCTCCTGGCGGCGCTGGGTGGCACACTCACCTTCTACGCGGGCATATTCAATATCGCCATGGAAGGCATGATGCTGATGGCCGCGTTCTTCGCGGTGCTGGGGTCGTTCGCGCTGCACTCCTGGGTGCTCGGACTCCTCCTCGCGATCGGCGGCGCGATGATCCTCGCGCTCATCTTCATATTCTTCTCGGTAGTCCTCGACACCGACGAGTTCGTGACAGGCATCGCCCTCAATCTCTTCGCACTGGGGAGCACTACCTATCTCCTGCGCCAGATTTTCAAGGTGAAAGGTGTCTTCACCAGCAAGGCGATCGTGTCGATCCCGAACATCCGCATTCCGCTGATCGATAAGATTCCCTTTCTGGGACCCGTCGTCTCGGGCCGCAACCTCATCGTCTACCTGGCGGTGCTCGCGACGATACTCTGCTGGTATCTCATTTTCCGGACGCGCTTCGGGTTGCGGCTGCGTGCGGCGGGCTACAATTCTAATTCCCTCGACTCGAGCGGTGTGAGAACTTCGCGTATGCGCATCGCATCGCTCCTACTGTGTGCAGTGTTCTGCGGGTTGGCGGGCGCCTATCTCTCGCTGGGGTATGTGACGCTCTTTGCGGAGAACATGACAGCGGGGCGGGGCTGGATTTCGCTCGCAGCGATCATACTCGTCGACGGGCACCCCTACGGCATCGCGCTCATTTCTCTGCTTTTCGGCTTTTTCGACGGGTTGGGACTCTTTTTGCAGAGTTATGGGGTGAGCTCTCAATTCACGTCGATGGTGCCGTACATCGCGACGCTGGGAGCGCTCTATGTGTACGCGCGCCGCAACCGCGAGCGCGAAAGGAATCGGCTATGAATATGAATGAATCAGCGCATGACAGCGTCGCGGCGCCAGAAATGAGCGCGGCATCCAGGGAGAGCGCGATTGACGCCAATGGCATGGCGCGCGCCTGGCAGCTCGACCGGCAGCTTCGGCTCTCAGCCGTGCCCCTCGACCGGCGCACCCACGACTCGAACTGGTACACGAGCGAGACGGCTTTTCCCACCGGCGACGACCTCATTGCGCTTTTCTGGTACTCTTCGGTTCCGGGTTCGGGCGCGCCGGAGATCCCCTATCTCGAAATGGTCCAGGCAATGGGCAACAAGGGCTACGATGTCACGAGGGCCGAGGTTCTTTTACACCGCGGCATGGAGCTCGCGGATGCGCTCGACCTGCGGCACACTCACGCCATTTCTCCGGAGCTTCGCGCCCTCACCTCCGAACTTCTCCACGAGATCCACAATGCGCCCCGCGATCCTGCGCATCCGTACTGGAACTACGAGCACCCTCTCACCTGGGAGGCGGTCCGCGACGCGATGCCCGCCACCCAAGAAGACGCTGTATTTACCACTGACGCAGCCCGTTCACCCCTCCCCGCCGACCTCGGCGCGCGGATTCACGCCGGATGGCTCGGCCAACTCGCAGGCGGCGCCTTCGGCACGGCGATCGAGGGCTACCACAGCGCTCAACTGGAAAAAATATATGGGCGAATAGATGCCTTCATCACCGAACCCGAGACCGTCAACGACGATGTCGTCTACGAGCTTGCCTTCCTCGATGCGTATGAGCGCGCGGGCCGAGCCATCACTTCGCGGGATATCG
>CAYXOW010000163.1:3131-4286 GCA_964466815.1 uncultured Treponema sp. | reverse complement strand
AAGCTCGGTGAGGATATGCTCTTCATCAAAGAGCTTCGCATCGATGAAGGCCCGAGGCTTAAAAGAATCTGGTTTCGCGCCCGCGGGAGGGCGGATATGCAGCTGAGACGCATGTGCCATATTTCCTGCGTCGTCGACGAAATCGGCAAGAAGACGGAGGCGTAAGGTGGGTCAGAAAGTAAATCCGATCGGATTAAGAATCGGTATCAACAAAGACTGGAGCTCGCATTGGTATGTCGAGCCTCGGGATTATGCGAAAACCCTGCACGAAGATCTTGCGATCCGACGCCGCCTTTATGAGCTGCCCGAAACCAAGGGTGCCGACATTTCGGAGATCGAGATTATTCGACATCCGCAGCGCGTCACCATCGTTATTCATAGCGCACGTCCTGGAGTTCTTATCGGAACCAAAGGCGCAAATATCGACAAAATCGGCGCTGAGATCCAGCATGTGACCCAGAAAAAGCTGCAGCTCAAAATAAAAGAGATCAAGAAGGTCGACACCAACTCTCAAATTGTCGCGCAGAATATTGCCCGGCAGCTCGAGAATAGGCAATCGTTCCGACGGTCCATGAAGATGGCGATTCAGAACGCGTTGAAAGCCGGTGCACAGGGGTGCAAAGTGCGACTCTCTGGTCGTCTGGGCGGTGCCGACATGTCGCGTACTGAAGAGCTCAAGGAAGGACGGATTCCTCTTCACACGCTTCGCGCCGATATCGATTATGGGTTTGCCGAGGCGAACACGACCTTTGGCAAGATCGGTGTAAAGGTCTGGATCTATCAAGGCATGGTTTATACCCAGGATAAGAATGAAGATGCAGGCCAACTCGCGAAGAGATCACGCCGTGATTCCTCGGAAGAAGGGCGCGGTGAGCGCCGCGAGGGCAGCCCAGAGAGGCGAGAGCGCCGAGAGCGCTCGGATCGCGGAGAACGCCGATCGGGCCCCAGACCTGAAGCGAATAAAGCTGAAGGTGAGGCAAGGAGCTAATCTATGCTGATACCGAAGAGAGTAAAACACAGAAAGCAGCAGCGTGGACGAATCCACGGCGAAGCTCACTCTGGAAACACAATCGCATTCGGCGATTTTGGTCTTGTGAGCCTGGAGCCGCACTGGATCACCAATCGCCAGATTGAGGCTGCCCGTATCGCGCTCAA
>CAYXOW010000163.1:974-3098 GCA_964466815.1 uncultured Treponema sp. | reverse complement strand
CGGCAAAATGTGGATACGCATTTTTCCCGACAAGCCATACTCCAAGAAGCCCTTGGAAACCCGTATGGGCCGTGGAAAGCCGGGACCGGAATACTGGGTTGCGGTGGTCAAACCGGGCACCGTTCTGTTTGAGCTTTCAGGCGTTGAGCCGAAGATGGCCGAAGAGGCAATGCGCCTCGCCGGCTCGAAGCTCCCCGTCAAGACGAAGTTCGCTGCGCGCGAGGAGATGGAGTAATCGCCATGAAGAATTCATTCAAAGACATGAAGTTGGCCGAAATGCTCGTCAAGCGCAATGAGCTGCGCAAAAAATATTTTGACCTCAGGTTCCAAATGGTGGTCGGGCACGTGGAAAATCCGCTTGAGAGAAGGAATCTTCGTCGACAGATCGCGCGGATCGAGACGAGGATCGCCGATGCCCAGCGCAACGACGCCGAGAAGAAGGCATAATTCTTCAGGAGATGGCACGTGGATACAAACATCCAGAAAATGACTGAGGGCAAGCTTGTTCTTCAAGGCATCGTAGTTTCCGACAAGAATGATAAGACCATTGTTGTCGAGATTATTATGCGCAAGCTGAATCCCCTCTACAGAAAGTACGTAAACAGGACGAAACGAGTAAAAGCCCACGATGAGCAGAATGAAGCGCATGTCGGCGATACCGTTTCGGTTGTCGAATGCAGGCCGATGTCCCGCGAAAAGCGGTGGCGGCTTGTCCAAGTCGTCGAACGGGCGAAATAACGAGCGGGAGTAAGCTATGATTCAGGTAGAAAGCATGCTGAATGTCGCCGACAACTCAGGTGCCAAGACCGTTCAGTGCATCAAGGTGCTCGGTGGTACACGCCGCAGGTATGCGAGTGTAGGCGATATCATCGTGGTCGCCGTCAAGTCCGCGCTGCCCAATTCGGCGATCAAGAAAGGATCCGTCGAAAAGGCGGTCGTCGTGCGGACGCACAAAGAGTACAGGCGGCCGGACGGTACCTACATCAGGTTCGATGATAACGCGTGCGTCATCATCGACGCGAACAAAAACCCGAAGGGTAAGCGCATTTTCGGGCCGGTGGCGCGTGAGCTGCGCGAGAAGGATTATATGAAAATCATCTCTCTCGCCCCTGAAGTCCTATGAGGAGTTTGAAAATGGCTGACGCAAACTACAAACTTCGAAAAGAAGACCTTGTCCAGGTTATTGCGGGCAAGGATCGGGGAAAGCAGGGGAAAATCCTCAAAATCGATCGCAACAAGAGTCGCGTGATCGTGTCGGGAATCAACATGGTAAAGAAGGCCATGAAGAAAAAATCTCAGACCGATCGCGGCGGCATAATTGAAATTGAGGCACCTGTGCACATCTCGAATGTGATGATCGTGTGCAAGAAATGCAACAAACCTGTTCGGGCCGGTTACAAAGTCGTCGATGGTCAGAAAAAACGGGTTTGCAGAAAATGCGGGGAGGTCCTCTGATGGCCCAGACTAAAACGTATATTCCCCGGTTGAAGAAAATGTATCGCGAGAAAGTAGCCCCTGAGCTCTTCAACGAGCTCGGCTACACTTCCAAGATGCAGGTTCCTCGCCTCGTCAAAGTCATCGTCTCGATGGGTGTCGGCGAAGCGCGTGAGAACAAGAAGATGCTCGACGCTGCGATCAGCGATATCGAGATCATCACTGGGCAACACGCGGTGAAGACAAAAGCAAAGAAATCCATCGCCAACTTCAAGATCAGAAAGGGCCAGGAAATCGGCGCTCGTGTCACACTCCGTGGCGACCAGATGTGGGAGTTCCTCGACAGGCTCATGAATGTCGCGCTCCCGCGTGTTAAGGACTTCCGCGGCGTGAATCCGAATGGATTCGATGGTCACGGCAATTATACTCTTGGGCTTACCGAGCAGATCATTTTCCCGGAAATTGATTTCGATAAGATCGAGAAGGTTATGGGGCTCAGTGTCTCGATTGTGACAACAGCCGAGACTGACACGGAGGCGAAGAGCCTTCTTGCCAAGATGGGCATGCCCTTCAGGAAATAAGGAAGGCGTACATGGCTCGAAAAGCGATGATTCTTAAGGCGTTGAAAACGCCGAAATATTCCACTCGTCTCGTTCGTCGGTGCAAAATTTGCGGAAGATCGCGCGGTTA
>CAYXOW010000163.1:686-931 GCA_964466815.1 uncultured Treponema sp. | reverse complement strand
GTGCCGCATTTGCTTCCGGAAGCTCGCTTCCGAGGGCAAGTTGCCGGGCGTTACAAAGTCGAGCTGGTAGGAGGGTGCAATGAGCGTATCAGATCCCATTGCGGACATGCTGACCAAAGTCCGGAACGCAAACGCTGCCCGGCATGAGAAAGTCGACATCCCGACTTCCAAGCTCAAGCTTGAAATCGTCAAGATTCTCAAGACTGAGGGCTATATCAAGAATTTCAAGAAAATTCAGACCGATG
>CAYXOW010000163.1:0-647 GCA_964466815.1 uncultured Treponema sp. | reverse complement strand
CCTCAAGTATGACGAGGAGAACAACCCCATCATCCATGGGCTGAACAAGGTCTCCAAACCAGGCCGCCGCGTGTACACGGGCTACCGTGAAATGCCGCGCATCATCAATGGTTATGGAGTCATGATTGTTTCGACTTCCGATGGCGTTATCACCGGCCGCAAAGCCGTGGAGAAGCAGGTCGGTGGCGAACTCATCTGCACGGTCTGGTAAGGCGAGGTACAAGCTATGTCGAGAATTGGAATGCGGCCTGTGGCGCTCCCGCAAGGCGTGAAATTGACTGTCGAACCGACAGTCTTCCATGTCGAGGGACCGAAAGGCAGGCTTTCTCAGGAATACCGCCCCGAAGTGAAAATTGCTGTCGTAGATGGCAAGGCTGTTGTGGAGCGCAAGAATGATTCCAAACAGGCGAGAGCGTACCATGGCCTTTATCGTAGCTTGCTCGATAATATGGTCACTGGCGTCAGCCAAGGTTACAAGCGTGCGCTTATGATCAGCGGAGTTGGATACCGCGCTGAAGTGCAAGGCAATTTCCTTGTCCTCAGCATCGGATATTCCACCGATGTCGTCGCGGTGACCACGTCCTCGCGATCGTCACACGAGAGGATGCAGAAGTCGGCCAAACCTCGAATGCGAACCGCGGTGTGCA
>CAYXOW010000162.1:291-4315 GCA_964466815.1 uncultured Treponema sp. | reverse complement strand
CGCCGCGGCTGTGCGCGCCGCAGTTCGCTTTCGCGGTTCCGACGAGAATGGCGATTTATTTCCGGATGACGCAGCGTTTGCAGCGAACGAGGTGCCGAAGGGCCTCGCGGGCATTCTCCGCGATGTCTGCGGCCTGCGGGAGAGCGATCCAATCGACCGCGAGGTGATTGCGCGGATTTTACGTTGAGGCACCTATTCTCGATCGCGACGAACGTCGAGTCGCTCGCGGAATCTCAAGATAAAATCCTGAATTCCAGTCTAGCTTCTCATTTTCCCGCGAGCTGCTGCGCCACCTCGGTAAGCCGAACGAACTCGGCGCGGTAGCCCTCGGGGTCGAAACTGAGCGATCTGCGCGCTCTCGCGATGAGGTCGTCCCACGACGAAGCGCCTTTGTAGGGGCTGTCGCGCAGGAGCATGCCGAATTCGGCCACCGACGCTGCGAAGGCGAAATCCTGATCCATCGGCCCCTCGATGTCGCTCATCTTCGCGGTTTGAGTGATCAATGCGCTCGTGTCGGGGCCGTTCGGGTTTTTATACCGCAGGCTGAAGACCATGAAGTTTTCGCTCGGGACGATGCTGATCTGCTGGAAGGCGAGAGGAGGCGAAAGCGCCGCTGATCCGCCTGAAGGTGCACCTGAACCAGCCGCGGAGGCTGTTATCGCTGCCGTGGCCGGTACGAGCTCATAGAGCGCCGTCACCGCTTGGCCCGCGCCGAGCTCGCCTGCGTCCTTAAGGTCGTTTGCGAAATCTTCTTTTGAAAGCAGGCGATTTTCATATCCGATGAGTCGGTATGCCTGCACGAAAGCAGGGTTGAATTCGATCTGGATCTTCACATCCTTCGCGACTGTCGCGAGGTTGCCCCAGAGCTCCTTGTTGGCCACTTTATTGGCCTCGAGCATGCCGTCAATGTAGGCGTAGTTACCGTTCCCTTTATCCGCGAGCGATTCGAGGCGTGAATCTTTCAAATTGCCCATCCCATACCCCAAAATGGAGAGGTAGATTCCGCTCTTGCGCTTATCTTCGATGAGTCGTTCGAGTGCGGCGGTCGAGCTCACTCCGACATTGAAATCGCCGTCGGTCGCGAGGATGATGCGATTGTTGCCACCTTGGACAAATCGCTCAGCGGCAGTTGTGTAAGCGAGTTGAATGCCTTCGCCGCCCGCCGTGGATCCTCCGGCTTCCATCGCGTCGATCGCGGCGAGTATGGCGCTCTTGCGTGTGCCCGGGGTCGGAGGGAGCACGAGTCCGGCGCTTCCCGAGTACGTCACGATAGCCACAGTGTCGACCTCGCGGATATTCCGCACGATCATGCGGAGGGTCTGCTGGACGAGGGGTAATTTGTTCGGTTCATCCATCGAACCTGAGGTGTCGACGAGGAAGACGAGGTTGGAGGGAGGGAAGCTCGAAGTCTGGATGTCGCGGGCTCGCAGTGCAACCCGCAGCAGAAGGTGCGAAGCATCCCATGGCGCCTTAGCGAGCGCGAAGGAAGTCGTAAACGGTGAGCCATCGGTCGGTGGCGAGTAATTGTAGGTGAAATAATTGATGAGCTCTTCGATGCGCACTGCGTCGGGGTCGGGCAATCTGTATTCTTGCAGTAAGAAACGGCGCACATTGGCGTAGGATGCGGTGTCGACATCGATGGAGAAAGTGGTGAGCGGGTTGCTGATCACTTCGAGAAATGGATTGTCGACGATTCGCGCGTACTCTTCGGTGTTGAAATTTTGAGCGCCAGCGAATGCGCTCTGGCTGGGTTGCGTCGACCCCTGTCCGCTCACCGAGAGGCCGTGCGAGGGCGTCGGTGAAGGCGTGGCGGCGATCGCGAATGATTCTTTCAATCCAGCGGTTGCGCTCGCGCTTTGGTTCTGGCTTGCGGGTGGATTCGCGCCTGCCTTCGATCCTGAGGGGATGCTGGAGCAGGCCATGAGTAGCGCAGTAGCTGCGCATACCACGACCATTAACTTTTTCAGTCCACTAAAATGCGATGAATTCATACTTTATATCCTCCGCATATTGAACAAGTATAACGCTTGTGCGGAGAAAATTCGCATGGTGCGGATACGGCGCAATGGGTCTGTGCACAGCCGCATCGCGGTAGACCTCTACACCGCCGTGTGCGCTTCCTGCAGTAGCTTGTGCGGGCGGCTCTTGAGCACAGATTCCCATTTCGTCCTGGAGATGAGCACGATGGCGATGAGCGCCGCCGAGTAGTTGGAAAAGAGGTTCCCCCAGAAGACGGCATAAAACTGGAGGTATTTCTCGGTAATGAGGATGAACACATATCGCAAGAACCACACGCGGAGTATGCCGAGCACGAGTGGAACCTTGGTGCGTCCCAGACCGATGAAGGCGCCCTGGATGGTGGTGGTTATGCCGAATCCGATTACGGAGTAGGTGTAGATGTGGAGCGCGTTGTTCGCGATCTCGAGTACATCGGCTCGCCTCGTGAAGAGAATGGTGAGCGAGGAAGAGACTGGCACGAGTACCGCGATGATCGCCGCAGCGACAATCGCGCTCAGTACCGTTCCGAGCAGCATTGAAGATTTTGCCTTTGCGGGATTTCCGGCTCCGATGTGCATGGAGACCATGGTGGTGACCGCCGAGCTGAAGGCACCCGGCAAGCTGAAGGCGACCTGCGTGATGCTGTTGGCGATTCCCTGGCCATTGAGCACGACGGGGCCATACTTCTCGACCTCGGTGTTGATGAGGAAGAATCCCAGATTGAGGATGAAGGAGTTGATCATCGCGGGCGCGCCGATCTCAAAGAGCTGTTTCGTGGCGGATAGATCGAACTTAAAGCCGCGCAGTTCGAGCCGATCCGGATCTTTCTTTACGAAGAGATCCCAGAACATCCACACCGTGACAAGAAAATTCGCTGCGAGCGAGGAGAGCGCCGCACCGATGATGCCGAGCTTGAGCGCATAGATGAAGACCACGTTGAAGACGATCTTGAGTCCCAACATGATCACCATGCGGATAAAGGGCGCCTCGGGCTTGCCATTCGCGTTCTTTATGCCGTTGTAGATCGATTCCAAAAACGAGAAGGGCAGCACAATCGCGTTGAGCGAAAGGTAAAGAAATACATTGTGCGATATTTGCGGATTGATAAAGCCAGAAACAAGGATTGCCGCGATTACGAGGAAGGGGGCCGATATGACACCGAGAATCGAGCTCACCACGACAATCTGCGTCGAGTTGTGCTTCGCGCTGGCGAACTCACCGCTCCCGTTGAGCTGGCCGATTATCGCCATGGCGGCGACAGCCAAGCCTTGCGCGAGCGATGTCGCCATATTGAGAATGGGCCCGCTGTAGGTTACGGAGCTCGCGACGATGGTGCCCGCGATATTGTTGATAAAGAGCCCATCGACGAGGGGCATGAGCGCCTGCACGATGCCGAGCAGGAGCGTCGGCGCCGAGAGCAACAGAAGCGCGCGCTGCAGCGATCCGTTCAATATAAGGTTGCGCCGTTCCTCGGTGGATTGGCGGAGTAGAGGCAATTCCATACGGAGTGTTCCTTACGCTGGGCTCGAGGATGTATAAAGTACGCGGTTCCCATGATACATTACAGTGAATAGAATATCCAATATTGTCGACATTCAGGTGTATTCGCTTTTGCGCGGAGAATCAAGGGAGCGTTATGGACGTGGGAGTGAGAGTTCAAAGAGCTGAACTTATCGATTTTATAACCGGTTGTTTTTTGAAATTGGGCCTTCCGTCGGAAGCCTCCGCTTCGGCTGAGATCCTCGTAGCGGCGGACGCACGGGGCATCGAGAGCCACGGCGTGGGGCGACTTTGGCGGTATAAGAACGGCATACAGCGCGGGATCATGTCGGGCGCGGTGGAGCCGACGGTGATCCGTGAGACCCCGCTCTCCCTCGTGCTCGATGCCAACGGCGCAATGGGCCTGAGCCTCAGCAAGAAAACGATGACGCGAATCATCGAAAAGGCAAAGTCCATCGGTGCCGCCTTCTCGTCGGTGCGCAACTCGAATCACTTTGGAATCGCAGGATACTACACCGAGATGGCC
>CAYXOW010000162.1:0-281 GCA_964466815.1 uncultured Treponema sp. | reverse complement strand
GGTTCCCGACATCCCCTTTTCGTCTGTTGTCCGCGTGAAAATATGATCGGCATCTGCATGACGAACACGGCTGCCCTCGGCGTTCCCACCTTTGGCCGTAAAGCGATGTTCGGCACGAATCCCATCGCAATTTCTGTGCCCGCCCACGGGGGGCGCATGTTCACGCTCGATATGGCAACCACGGTCGTTACGAGGGGAAAAGTCGAGGTGTACGAGCGCGAGGGGGAGCCTCTACCCGCGGGGTGGGCGGTCGATACGAAGGGCCGAGGCACCTCCGATGC
>CAYXOW010000161.1:0-4326 GCA_964466815.1 uncultured Treponema sp. | reverse complement strand
AATCCAAAGGATACCAAGACATCATGCAGCTGCTCTCAGGAAAATAAGACAAAGAAAAAACAAAAAAAAACAAGGCGGCGCATCGGCGGTTTCGGACCGCTGCATGGGCTGCCTATTTTTATGGAAATGGACCAAAAGGTACGGTGTCTGCGCCGAATGCTCAGGAGGAGCAGTCTGAAAGCTCTTCGCGTTGTTTGATTTTCTCGAGAGCCTGCTCTTGAATCTGTCGGACACGCTCGCGCGTGATGCCAAGCGCGCGCCCTGTCTCCTCGAGCGTCTTTGGGCCTTCGCCGTTCAGCCCATACCGCAGCTGAAGAACGATCTGTTCACGCTCCGAAAGCGAACACATGACATATCGCAGCAAATCGTGCATTGTCGCGGCAAAGGCGTGACTGAAGGGATCTGGTGATTTTTCGTCGCGAACATTGTCGGCAAGGCTCCCGCCTTTTTCATCTTCTAGATTCATGTCGAGGCTCGAAGTCCCCACCGCAAAACGCATGGCACTCTCGACCTTACTCTTTGCAATGCCGGCTTTTTTAGCGACTTCGGCGGGATTGGGATCGCGACCGAGTTCTTGCACGAGTTGTTTCGCCGAGGCATAGCAGCGACGAATCGTATTGAGCATGTGAATCGGCAGTCGAATCACCCTGCTCTGATCCACGAGGCATTTGATTATGGCTTGTCGTATCCACCAGCTCGCGTAGGTTGAGAATCTGTATCCACGCCTGTAATCAAAACGATTGACCGCCTCTATGAGACCGATATTGCCTTCGTCGATGAGATCCAGAAGGCTGACTCCGCGCATTTGATATCCCTTGGCGATCGATACAACAAGCCGGAGATTGGACGAAATGAGTGCCTCTCTCACGTCCCGTTGCTCGGAATTCAATTTTGCAAGCTCGTCTTTTAATTGCATATTCTGAGGATCTTCAGATAAGCGCGCTCGGATTTCATTGATTTTCAAATTCAATCCATCCAGTTTTGCGCCGAGCTCGCGTTCTTTATCGGCTGACAACAGTGGATACTTAGATATTTGACGTAAATATAGACTGAGCGGATCAATCTCGCTCAGGCTTTCGTCGACGAGACCACTCTTAGCGGGCCGGCTGGCACTACTCTCCGCGCTCCAGTCTGCCTTTTTGATCATGCTCTGTCCTTATTTATAGAAACTTAAAAATATAATTTATGGTAATACAGGAAAAGTCAGAGCGCAAGCAGCAAAAACGGGACCTATTCGCGGGGTGCAAGCGATGGATCCACAGGTTGACCGTTTCGGAACACAAAGAAATATGCAATCGCAGTGCCCTCTTTTGAATCGAGGCCAACAGTGGCGATTGTCTTTCCTGGCGTGATGTTGTCGCCGGTTTTAACGAGAATGGACTCATTCCCTCCATAGACATAGACGAAGCCGGATTTTGACTGAATGAATACAACTTGACCGAATCCACGCGATGGTCCCGCGGACACGACAGTGCCCGAAGCAATCGCCTGTACCGATGCTCCCTTTTTTGTCTGAAACATGATTCCTTCAAGTTTGCCGCTCATGTAAAGGCCTTTTCCTTCTACCGGCCAGGTGATGAGCGTATCTGTAGTGCGCGAAGCGTTTTTATCCAGCCCTTCGTTTTTTTCGGCACTAGGCGTGGTTCCTGTCGAGAGGGCGTTCGAAGAATTTGTTCCTGCACGGGGAGCGGGCTGCGCAGAGGAAGCTGTGGTCGGAGAAGAGGCCGGCGCTTGGGTCTGCGGTTTTTCAGGAGTACTGGGAGAAGGGGTGCTTGTCTGAGCAGTGCTTGTTGTATTCGGGGCGGTTTGGACGGAAGAAGAAGGAGTAGTTTTCGGCGCTGCTCCAATCGAGGGCACAGTGGACGAAGGAGAGGCTGGTTCCACCTGCGCAACAGCAGGCGATGCGCTCCCATGTTCGGGGATGAGGAGCACATCTCCAACTCGAAGCACATAATTCTCAGAAAGATTGTTCGCTGCTTTAAGTTCCTGAATCGATATATCGTATTTCTTCGCGATTCCGTAATAGGTTTCGCCTTTCCCTACAATATGAACCTGAGGAATGAGAAGAACAGTGCCAGGCCGAATTTTAGACGGGTCGGTTATACCATTGATGTTCGCAAGCATATCATAGGGAATGGAGTAACTTTTCGCAATGGAATAGAGGGTTTCTCCTGTCTGTATGACATGATATTCCTGCTCGGCCCCACAGATCGCTATAGGTGTTCCGAGCAAAATGGTGAGAAATATCGAGATGATAATCATTCGTCGTGCCATACAACAGTATCCAGATATGAGTATCGGCACCCGAGAGCCTCAATTAAAGGCCAAATTAATTCATTTCATTTGCACGTAAGAGGCTTGCATCTATACGCGCGAAGGGTGCTCTTTTCAATGTATCGCCAAAACAGTAAAATATCTAAGAAACTCATCCAGAGAGGTAATATGCATGGCTGATTTATCACCACTCCACGCGGCACGTTACGCCTATGTCCCTAAGGTACC
Organism: uncultured Treponema sp.; assembly: GCA_964466815.1. Taxonomy (GTDB): domain Bacteria; phylum Spirochaetota; class Spirochaetia; order Treponematales; family Rectinemataceae; genus Rectinema. Next base: position 1,824 of record CAYXOW010000161.1, on the reverse strand, counting down.
AGAAATTTTTCATGAATCCATATTGAAAATCAAACCGAAATCGACCATGATCGTCGAAGGACCGCGAAGTCCTGAAAAACACCTTTCCAAACAGCTACGGCAAGCCCGCCGTCGAATTTGTCGCAGCTGAAACTCCAATTCAAACCAAGCCTCTCACCGTAGGGGTTATCCTCTCAGGAGGACCAGCCGCGGGCGGCCACAATGTGATTGCCGGGCTCTTTGACGCGATGAAAAAAGCACACCCACAATCGACCCTCATCGGCTTCAAGGGCGGACCGTCGGGGCTTATCGACGGCAAGTACGTCGAAATCACTTCAGAAATCGTAGATCGATATCGCAACACCGGCGGATTTGACATGATCGGCTCTGGAAGAACCAAGATAGAAACACCAGAGCAGCTCGAAAAATCCTTTGAGAACGCAAAAAAATTGGCGTTGGACGCTCTCGTAGTCGTAGGGGGCGACGATTCCAACACGAATGCGGCAATGCTCTCAGAATATTTTAGGAAGCATGGAGCCCAGGTCACTGTAGTCGGTGTCCCCAAAACGATTGACGGAGATCTTAAGAACGAGTGGATCGAAACCTCGTTTGGATTCGATACCGCTACGAAGGTGTACGCCGAACTGATCGGCAATATATGCCGCGATTCTGCATCGGGGCGAAAGTACTGGCACTTCATTAAATTGATGGGGCGCTCCGCTTCCCACATAACACTCGAATGCGCTTTTTTGACGCATCCCAATATCGCTCTTATCTCTGAAGAAATCGAAGCGAAACAGATGAGCCTCGCTTCGATCGTCGACAATATCGCGAATACCATAGCAGCTCGAGCAACAAAAGGAGAAAACTTCGGCGTGATCATCATTCCCGAAGGCCTCATCGAGTTCATACCTGAGATCAAGAGGCTTATCGCCGAAATAAATGACATTATCGCTGCTTCCGGTTCTTTATACGAAAATCTCAGCAGGGGCGAGGCGCAGCGTTCTTTTATCGCATCGCACCTCGGTCCCGAAGGCGCTGCGCTCTTCTCAAGTCTCCCTGAGTCGATACAGGCGCAGCTCTGTTGGGACAGAGATCCTCACGGCAATGTCCAAGTTTCCCGCATTGAGACTGAAAAACTGCTCGTCGAGATGACTTCGCGGAGACTTGCAGAAATGGCGAACAGTGGCAGCTACAGTGGAAAATTCGACTACCAAACGCACTTTTTCGGCTATGAAGGCCGCTGTGCCTTCCCTTCCAATTTTGACGCAGATTACTGCTACTCGCTCGGATACGATGCGTGTCTCCTCATTCTGCATGGTCTCAGCGGCTATATCGCCGCGATCCGAAACTTAGCCGCTCCCGCACAAAAGTGGTTACCGGGTGGCATTCCGATAGTTTCTATGTTGAACATCGAACACCGCCATGGAAAGGATAAGCCTGTCATCAAAAAAGCGCTCGTAGAGCTCGATGGCAAGCCTTTTAAAGCATTTTCCGAAGCGCGCGATGCGTGGGCCCTTTCGTCGGATTACCGCATTCCGGGCAGCATTCAATATTTTGGACCGCCATCGATCACTGACATGCCCTCCATCACGCTTCAGTTGGAGCGAAATTCGTGAAACACACAAAAATCGTATCTATCGTTGCGATCGTGCTTTGCGCCTTCGCAATAGTATCAGCGCAAGCACAGCCCCAATCGCAAACGCAAGCAATGATGACCGCAGATCAATTCTTCGCACAGGTCGCGGATACCTACGCTTCGGTGACAGACTATCAAGCATCGGTCCAAATATCGGCAGGAAAACAACCGATGTTCGGCACGCTGATCTTTAAATCGCCGACCCT
>CAYXOW010000160.1:0-4538 GCA_964466815.1 uncultured Treponema sp. | reverse complement strand
ACCTGATTCGTCGTGCCCACGTGGCGAAAAAGTATCGACTTTCGATGCCACCGCGCATCTACGGATTCGACGAAATATCCTGCAAGAATGAGAACTGCATCTCATATCCTGCGAACAACGAAGGAGTGCCACCGGAATTCATCCGCAAGGGCGAGACAACCTTCGTGTGCAAATACTGCGAGCGAGAGCATACATTCCGCGAAATCTGGGATGTATAAGAGGCGGCGGCGCCATCACACCGCTTACTCTCGGTGGTGCATGGGCGCGCCGATCGGCGCGCCCATCAGTGTTCCTTCAGTACACTCGTCAGCGCGGACGTGCGCGCTCAAATTCATACATCAGAATCGCCGCCGAGACCGATACATTGAGCGAGTCGACGTGGCCGCGCATAGGAATCGAAATTGCTTCGTCCGCCGAATCTCTCAAAAGCTTGGAGGCTCCTTTGCCCTCATTTCCGAGGATGAGTATCGATTTTGAATTGAAGTGAATTTCACTAACCGGGCTGCCCGACATATCCGCGGCGTACACCCAATATCCCGCGCTCTTTAGCATATCGATCGCCGCCCTGAGGTTGCTCACTTGTATGACAGGGACCCATGCCACTGCACCAGCCGAACTTCGAGCAGCCGCGTCGGTAAGGGGTGACGCGCGCCTCGCGGGGATGATGACTGCATCGGCTCCGAAGGCGTCCGCCGAGCGCAAAATCGCGCCGACATTGTGGGGATCCTCGATATGGTCAAGCACGAGGACGAGGCTTCGCGCATCGCTTCCTGCTCGTTCGCAGAGCGACTCGAGGCTTATCGGGCGCTGTAATGTTGAATCAGCCTCGTATATGATACCGCGCTGATCAGGTGACATTGTCTGGAGCTTATCTTCCGGCACAGCGATCACGGTGGCGTTTCGCCGCTCAGCCTCCTCGAGTATCTCTTTGATGCGCGGTCCTCTTCGCCTGACATCTTCGACGACGAATAATTTGCCTTGAAAAGCGCCGGATTTCAGGCTCTCGAGAATTGTGTGAAACGAAGAAATATACTGCACTTTTACCTTTCTGCGGTGTTCGATCTCATGGCGTGCTTCACGGCACGACAGTGAACTCCTGTACAAGCTGAATCGCGCTCTCTACCTGCTTGACACCTGGTACCAGATTGGCCGCCGCAACCGCGCTGTCGACCGCCGCGTGCGTATTCGCGACTCCGTGTAGCACCACTACGCCGCGCTCAACCGCTGCCTCGAGGAAGTGGATCGGAATCTTGCGGTTATAGGTGATCTCGGTGACGATCTTCGAGCCGAGTAGCAGGTCCTGGAGCTTCGATGTCGCTTCCTTCTCCTGCGCCTCACCGATAAAAGATCGGCGGAATGCCTCAATCGCTGCGGCAGCGTGGATCGGATCGAAGCGGTCGGTGGTGAGCGTCATATCATACTCCGAAGGGTCGTGCCAATCGGCGGAGAAGAAGTACTTGTGGAAGCCTGTTCGCTCGTGATCGCTGCTCTCGATGATCTGGAGTGCGTGACGGGAATCGATGTTCTGCTCCTTGCGCACGCGCTCGACCCGCACAGATTTGGACGCGCCGATCCTAATGCTGATGAGGTTCGGAATTCCCTTTAGAATGGCGAAGGCGCCGCGTCCGATTATAATGCAGTTGTTCTTGAGCGCCGTTTCATACATTGCCTGCGTCAGAAAGTGCAAATATTCGTCCCGTTGCTGAGAGAGAGAGGCCCAGAACCCGGGGTTCTTTTCATCGTAGCGGTCTTGTTTAGCGCTGTCGATGCCGATTGCCGAGAGAGCCGCCTCGATGTACGCTTTATCGATGATAGCGTAGTTGTTCAATTTGGCGAGTTCCTGAGCTGTCTCTTCGCCGTAGGATGCCAGTTCGCGTGAAATACAAATCACTGCCATAGTGAGCCTCCTATTGTTAAAATAGTCCAAGACAGCGGCCAGGTCAAATAAAAAGAAATAACGTTACTCGCAAGTCTCGATCCCCTTTTACAAGAACTATCCTTTCACTACAATGATGGCAATGGAAAAACTCGCTCTCCTCTCAGCCTTCGGAACAGCGGTGTTTTGGTCGTTTTCCGCAATATTCTTCGAAGACGCTTCCCGAAAGGTAGGAGCGCTCGCGGTCAATTTCTGGAAGGTGGTGTTCGCCTTCCTGTTCCTTGCGGCGAGCGGACTCATCGTGCGCGGTGTTCCTTTCCCTTACGACGCTTCGCTTCGTGCGTGGGTATTCTTGGGTGTCTCAGGCATCATAGGATTCGTCGTTTCCGATTACTTCCTGTTCAATGCGTATATCCTCATCGGGTCGAGGATCACTGTAATATTCCAGTCCCTCACCCCGGTGTTCACCGCTCTCTTCGCCTACCTCTTTATCGGCGAGCGCATGCGTTCCGTGCGACTCATCGGCATGACAGTGACTATCGCGGGTATTCTCCTTGTTGTGCTCACGCGCTCCAAGCAGAATCAGAAACAGCGCGCGGGAAATCTATCGGCGAAAGGGCTCTTCTTCGCGTTTCTTTCTTCGGTGTTCCAAGCCGGAGGAATGATTTTTTCGAAAGCGGGATTGGGCGATTACAACGCGATTTCAGGCACCCAGATACGCGCCTTCGTGGCTATTTTCGGATTCGCGATCAATGCGATCATCATCGGAAAAGCGCGTTTTGTGATCCGAGAAGTCCCCAGAATGCGCGAGGCTTTCCTCCCCACCATCGAAGGCTCCGTATTCGGCCCCTTCCTCGGCGTGGCGCTCTCGCTGTTTTCTATGCAGAACACCCAGGTCGGCGCCACAAGCACCCTCATGGCGCTTACGCCCATCGTGATCATCGTGCCGTCCGTGTTCATTCTCAAGCAAAAAGTGCACATGCTGGAGATTGTGGGCGCAGGAATCGCGGTGTGCGGAGCGGCGCTGTTCTTTCTACTGTGATGATGGTTTTTAGAGCACATTTGTGCTTTATACCATGCCAATTCCTTATACATTCTTTGGGATTCGATTTCTTTTTTTACGTTCCGCATTTCTAAAAAACGCATTATACTGATTGGGCACACCGAACTGTGGCTACGGTAAAAATTCACGGCCCAACGCTTCTGCGTGCGGAAAGGAGCGATATGAAAGCGCTTGTCAAGAGTAAAAATGAGCCAGGACTCTGGATGGCGGATGTGCCCATCCCCCAGATCGGCGACAACGACCTACTTATTAAAGTGAAGAAGACGGCTATTTGCGGCACCGACGTGCATATTTGGAAATGGGATTCATGGGCGCAGCGGACAATTCGTATTGGGCAGACTATTGGCCATGAATTTGTTGGAGAGATCGTCGAGATGGGGCGCTCGGTGAAAGGTTACAAGATTGGAGAACGCGTTTCGGCCGAAGGGCACATTTGGTGTGGCGTCTGCCGAGCATGTCGAGCGGGACGACGTCATTTGTGTCCGAACACTATCGGTGTCGGCGTGAATCGAGATGGCTGCTTTGCAGAATATCTCGCAATTCCAGCACAAAATGCATGGCATGTCCACGAATCGATCCCGGATGAAATCGCTGCAATCTTCGATCCATATGGCAACGCAACGCACACTGCGCTCTCTTTCGATATGGTGGGAGAAGATGTGCTCATCACTGGCGCAGGTCCAATCGGGTGTATGGCTGCCGCGATTGCGCGTCATGTCGGAGCGCGCAATGTTGTGGTGACCGATATGAACGAGTGGCGGCTCAACCTGGCTAAAAAGCTTGGTGCGACGAGAACGGTGAATGTAGCACGAGAAGACCTGAAGCTGGTTCAACACGAGCTTGGAATGGTCGGTGGATTCGATATCGGCATGGAAATGTCGGGGAGCCCTCAGGCTCTCGAGCAGATGATCGAGAATATGTACAACGGGGGGCGCATGGCATTACTCGGCCTTCTCCCCGATGGAGCGGGCATCGACTGGTCGCGCGTTATCTTTAAAGGCCTTTTCATAAAAGGCGTCTATGGGCGGGAAATATTTGAAACTTGGTACAAAATGCAGACGATGCTCCTCTCCGGTCTCGATATCAGTCCGGTGATCACGCACCGCTTCTCCTTCGATGACTTTGAGAAAGGTTTTGCCGCTATGCTTTCTGGCGAAGCCGGAAAGGTTGTGCTCAGCTTATGAATACAATATGCTGAGTGTGATATAGTCGCTCTATGAATGAACATAGAATACTCTATCGGTTTCGAGTCGATGATGATGCGCGCGCCGCCCTCGAAAAACTTTCGGCCTGTGTTGAAGAAGCTAATCCTATTCCGGAGCGAAAGCGTGGCGCGATTCGTTTTGAAATTCGAGACTTATGGCGTGCGCTCACTATGGAGCGATCACGGCGAAATATAGATTACCTCAATAATCCCGCTTTTTTCTCTGCATATTTGCGATATTTCCTGCCATGGAATCTGGTGAGGCTTGTGGCTCTGCTTACCGATATGCCATTACCGATTCAGGAACACGCGACTATCGTCGATATCGGAGCAGGACCGCTCACCTTTGCGATCGCTCTATATTGTGCAAAGCCGGAATTACGAAAAATTCCGCT
>CAYXOW010000159.1:3575-4545 GCA_964466815.1 uncultured Treponema sp. | reverse complement strand
TCGAATGGCCTTCCACGCTGACTTGGGTACATATTCGGCACACCCTACCTCTTCGGCGGCACCTCAAGATCCGGAATCGATTGTTCAGGCCTCGTGTATATGTCGTTTCTGCAGGCTACTGGGCTCAAGGTTCCCCGCACTGTCGATGCCCTGGCGCGCTGGGTGCTTATCATTCCTTTCCAAGATCTCGCCCCTGGCGACCTCGTGTTCTTTTCACTCACCGCATCCTCGGGCGGAGCCTCACAGGCGGCATTCACCAAGACTTCGATTGCACAGAATGCCGCATATCTCTCAAAGGCCGATCATGTCGGCATTTACCTCGGCGACGACCTCTTCATACATGCGGTGAGTTCAGGATTAAAAACCGGTGTTATCCAAAGCTCGATCCGCGAAGAGAGCTGGAGCCGCAGATTCCTCTTTGCAGGCCGCGCGCTTCCGGCCTCGGCGTTCTCCGGATTCGCTTTTGACCTGGGATTCGGCCTCAATCTATCGCAGCTCGACAATATATCCGGTGGAATCGGAGCGATTCTACGTGGAGCATCGGGCTGGGGCGAGCTCTCGATGCCCATCTTCAAGAATTTTTCTATCGGCATGCGCACAGGCGCCGCCTGGGACCGCGCGCTCGGCACCTTCCGCGTTCCCTTCGAGCTCGATATCGGGCAGATTTCCGGTATTTCAGTCTTCGCAGGCCCAGCTCTCACGTTCGGAAACGCAACGCTCGACAGTAGGACCTATACTCCCGCAACCTCAATTCTCGGCACGGTCGGACTGCGGTGGTCTCCCATCATTTTCTCATCTGGCGCTGAGCGATTCGGAAGCTACTTTGAGGTTCGCTACGATAATTACCTCGCCCTCCCGGGCCAAGAGAGCGCTCCGTCCAGCGACCTACGAGCCTGCCTTTCATTTACCATTGGATTGCGCTTCAGGACTGTCAATTACTAAAAAAAGCGCCGGCCCCTCTCGGAACCGG
>CAYXOW010000159.1:0-3558 GCA_964466815.1 uncultured Treponema sp. | reverse complement strand
AAGTGAGGCGCTACGCCGAAGCGAAAGCGTCTCACGCGGACCGCTTTTACGCCTGCGCTCCTTCCATTACCGGCACCATCTTCTTCACGCCGAACACATCCGTTTCAAGCAGCTTGTAACACTTCGTCGGGCACTTCTCGACACAGATGCCGCATGAAGTGCACTTCGCGTAGTCGGTTACAGGAATGCCGTTCACCATAGTAATCGCGCCTTCCGGGCAAGACTTCACGCAGATTTCGCACTTGATGCATCCCACTTTGCAGGTCTTGATGACACTAGCTTTGAGCGTGGTTCTATTTGAACAGAGTACGATTGAGCCGACACGAGTGCGAGGCACAAGTGTGAGTATCTTCTGCGGGCACTCCTCCACGCAGAGACCGCACCCGGTGCAGTTCTCGTAGTTCACGTGAGGAAGGCCATCTTCCCCCATCGCGAGCGCATCGAACTTGCACACGAGCGTACAGTCGCCCAACCCCTGGCAGCTATACGAGCACGTTTTTACGCTGCCGGTCGAAAGCTTCGCAGCGCGGCAGGTCTGAATGCCGTTGTAATCGCCCTTGCTGACGGTTTTCTCTTTCGTACCTTGGCAGAGAAGAACCGCGACTTTATCTTCTGCCTCTCCACTTGCAGTGATACCCATAATCTTAGCGAGAGCCTCAGCGGTTGCCGAACCTCCCACCGAACATCTCGTTGTTACCGCACGGCCTGTCGCTACCGCTTCAGCATATCCATCGCATCCAGGAAATCCGCACGCGCCACAATTGGCACCGGGCAGAGCGCCTCTCACTTCATCGATTTTCGGGTCGCGCTCCACCTTGAATTTCTGATTGAAGAACGCAAGCGCGATACCGATTAAAAAGGCCAAAACAGCGGAAAAGCCTATTGTTAAAAGAATTGTTGCAGCCATTTCCATATCCTTTATTTAATCAGCCCGGAGAAGCCCATGAATGCGATACCGATTAGCGCAGTCGCCATGAAGAGAATGGGCGTGCCTTGCAGAAATTTCGGAACTGGGCTCGTCTTCATACGATCGCGAATACCAGCAAGAAGCACCATGGCCAGCAGGTAACCTAACGAGACACCGACAGAGTACGATATCGACTGAATGAAGTTGTATTTAAAGGATATATTTTCGAATGTCACCGCGAGAATTGCGCAGTTGGTCGTGATGAGCGGCAGGTAGATACCCATCGCGGAGTAAAGTCCCGGTACATTCTTTTTTAGGTAGAACTCCACAAGCTGGACAAGGCTCGCGATGACAAGAATAAATATGAGTATCTGCAAAAAGGTCAAATTGAGCGGCACGAGAATATACTGATAGATCGGCCATGTCGCCGCGGTCGCCAGCACCGTGACAAACGTAACCGCAAAACCCATACCGATCGATTGTCCAACATCGCTGGTCATTCCGATGTACGAACACAGGGCGAGGAATCGCATCACGACAATATTGTTGACGAGGAGGGCGAGAATAAAAATTTTACCCAGGTCCATTACGCAGCCTCCTTCTTCACCATGAGTTCTTTTTTACGCGCCGACACTTCCATTTTCTTCTTGAGCCATAAATTGAAGGAAATGAATAAACTGAACACAAAGAACCCTCCCGGCGGAAGAATAAAGAACAGAATTGGTTGATATGACGAAGGCATGATCTGAATGCCGGCCAGCGTGCCGTTGCCGAAGAGCTCACGAATCGCCGCGAGACCGATGAGCACCCAAGTATACCCAAGGCCCATACCGAGCGAATCCGCAACAACCGCTGCCACATTCTGCTTTGAGGCAAATGCTTCGACGCGCCCCATAATAATGCAGTTGACGACAATAAGCGGAATAAACACGCCCATGCTCTTCGACAGGTCCGGAAAGTACGCTTTCATCACCAGATCGACCATTGTCGTAAACGCTGCGATGACAATAATAAAAATGGGAATTCGGATCATCGAGGGAATCAGCTTGCGGAACAGCGATATGATGATTTCGGAGAACAACAGAACAAAGGTCATTGCCAAGCCCATGCCTATGCCGTTCGACACATTCGTCGTAACGGCGATGGCGGAGCAGAGGCCTATCATCAACATGAGCAGGGGGTTGTCAAAAATGATTCCCTGCTTAAAAATCGAATAAAGTTTTTTCATTTTCACTTGCCTCCCGCCTGCGGTTGAGCAGAAACTCCGGGTGCGCTGGTTTGCGGTTGCGCGGTGCTGTCGCTCGGCGTAGTGAGCGCTTGTTGGTTCATGTACGCAATGGCGGCGTCACCGGCCGCTTTTATGATAGTGGTGAGCGACCGTGAGGAAATCGTTGCTGCCGTGATGGCCACGACATCGTTCTTGACCTTGAAGGGATCAGTGAGCGCCTTTCCGTTGAATTGACCCAAGAAGGTGATCTTCTTCGTCTTATCCACATAATAGGTCGGATTGCTCGCATTCATGCCAAGGCCCGGCGTATCGGTCAGCGCCATGATCCTCACACCCGTCACCGTTCGAAGCAAATCGATTCCCACAAGCAGCGTCGCAGGCCCGCCATAGCTTGGCCCCGTTGCCTTTATCGCGAGCCCAAGCGGCGCTTTGTCGCCCTTCACCTCGTAGGCTGCCTCAAATTTAATGTTCGGATCCTCACTCGTCAGCCCTTGGACAGGCTCAAAGGAGACTGCCTGCGGAAATATTTCTTTCAGCGAAGCTTGCAGCTGTGCCTCTCCCTGCTTATTGATACTGTCTTTCGTAACCGCGTACACGATCGCCAAGCTCGCACATGCGAGTGAGGCGTAGAGCATGAGCGTCAGACCAAGTTTTGTCATTTCCTTTTTCATTTGGAAGCCTCCTTGGTCGGCTTTGCGGGCTTGGGAGGAGGCACGAAGCCATATTTTTTCATGCGCAATTTATTGAGGTAGGGTGTGAGCGTATTCATGATGAGAATCGCGTAGGTTACGCCCTCTGGGTATCCGCCGTATTTTCGGATCAACACGGTTATGAGCCCTATGCCGATACCGAAGATCGCTTGCCCGTATGGTGTCATGGGCCGCGTCGCGTAATCTGTCGCCATAAAGAAGGCTCCAAACACAATACCACCGGACAGAATTCCAAGTACGGGATCCATGCCGAGGAGCCAAGAGAAAACGAAGGTCGAGCCCAGCACCGAAACCGGCACGATCCACTGCACCACACCGATTCCCAGCAAGAAGAGTCCGCCGAGAAGCACGAGAAGAATCGAGCTCTCACCGATGGAGCCGGATCGATATCCCATGAAAAGTTGCCGGTAGAAAGCGCCGGTATCTGTGGCACCAAAGTACTTTGCGACATCCGCGAGGGAGTTTCCCTGCTTGATCAGATTGAGGGGCGTCGCGGTGCTCACCGCGTCTGCTGCGAGTGCGAGGCCCTTAGGCATAGTCCACGTCGTAATCGCTGCGGGGAAACTCATGAGAAGGAATGCGCGCCCGGTGAGCGCGGGGTTGAATGGGTTGGCACCCAGGCCACCGAAAAATTCCTTGGCGACCAAAATCGCGAAAATCGCTCCTAGCGCGACCATCCACAACGGTGTGGCTGGCGGCAGAATGAGCGCAAG
>CAYXOW010000158.1:0-4560 GCA_964466815.1 uncultured Treponema sp. | reverse complement strand
CCACCTTCTTCGAGAGAATCGAGGCGGTTATGAGAGGGATCGACTCGACAGTGCCGGTGACATCGCGCAGTGCGTAGAGCTTTTTATCCGCAGGCACGACACGCGCGGTCTGCCCCGTCATCGCGAAACCATCTTCGATGAGGCCCTTGCGGAAGGCGGTTGCATCGAGCGATGTGAAGTAACCAGGAATGGATTCGAGCTTATCGAGCGTTCCGCCGGTGTGACCGAGGGCTCTGCCCGACATCATGGGCACCTTGACACCGCAGGCAGCGACGATAGGCGCGAGCGGCAAAGAGATTTTGTCGCCTACACCGCCAGTGGAGTGCTTGTCGATGAAGGGCCCTGCGATTCCCGAGAGATCCATCCGGTCGCCTGAGTTCAGCATGATGTCGGTGAGGGAAGCAGTTTCAGCCGGGGTCATTCCCTTGAAAAAAATTGCCATAAGAAGGGCAGAAACTTGATATTCTGGGATTTCGCCCTTCACATAGCCTTCGATGAAAAAACGGATTTCTTCGTCGGAGAGTTCGGCTCCACCTCTCTTTTTCATGATAATATCGACTGCTCTCATCGACTGTCACTCCTCGATTCTGTTCGGACGACTCTACGAATATGTCGCCGTCAGCGCGCATTTTACTTCAAATACACTCAATATAAAAGCACTAATGGAAGAGTCTCATGGTTTGGAGCGGGCCTTCGGCCGCTGATTCGGCGAGCGATTCGATGATCGCCAGGATATTGTCTTGCGCCGCTGAGTGCACCAGCGCGCTAGCCGCGTCCGCGTAAGACTGACGGGCCATGTCGCCGAGGCATCGGCGAGCTTCGTCGTCGAAGACAATCATCGCGCTCGGTGGGAAACCATGGAGGCGCCGCTCTTCGGCACAGCGCGCACACAGGATGCTCTGCTCGCCCTTTAGGAGCCTCCCCGGCATGCTCCCTCGCTCATTGAATGTGCGCCCGCAGCGCTCACAGCTCCCTGTATCAGGAGCGAGGCCGAGCGGCCCAAGCGATTTCCACAGAAAGATGTAGAGAGCGAATTCGGCCTCAGCCTCATTGAGCGACTCAGCCTGACGCAGAAGTTCGATCATCATGCCGAGGGCTTCGGTGGCATCTCCGCCGAAAGCAGAGGTTCGGAGCACAAATTCAGCTGCGCCGGTTACCGCCTGGATATGCGCAAAACTCTGCTGAACCCCGGGGTAGGTTTCGAGCACATTGACGCCGGTCAACTTAATGAATTCGGTGCGGGCATCGCGATATGCCTCGATTTCAGCGAGCGAAAAGGGCATGGCGCTTGAGCGCAGCGAACTTTTCGGCCCCCCGAAGATGAAGAGCGGGAGCAAGCCCTCGGCACAGAGAAAATCGACAACCCTATCGCCCCGCGACGTGTCGCGGGCGTGCAGAAAGAGGCCGGTGTGACGCTCATTTCGTTCAGCCATACGTTACTTGTCGTCCACAATCCACCACTGAAAACCGTCGGAAGAGCCAGAGCGAGGGCCCGATCGCCAGGCCTGAATGCGTTTACGTTCTTTTTTCTTGTAGGAGCGAGCCCATAGGTAAGCGACCGCAAATCCACCGATGTGCGCATAGTAAGCGGTGCCTCCGCTCTGAATGCTCGTGAGCCCTGCGAGACCACCGAACACCTGCAGCACGAACCAGAAACCGATCACTATCCACGCCGAGAGTGTGGTCGGTATGAAGTAGAAAAGAAGCACAAGCACTCTGTTGCCGGGGAAGAGCACCAGATACGCCGCGAGGACGCCGGAGATCGCCGCAGAAGCGCCCACAAGCGGCATTTGAAGACTAGGCCCACCTGCGAGTGCTGCCGCGAAAATTTGAAGGAGCATACCGAGCGTCCCCGATACCAGGTAGAGCAGCGTGTAGCGCAGCTTCCCGATACGGAGCTCGACATTGTCGCCGAACACTGCGAGGAAGAGCATGTTGCCAATAATGTGCATGAAGCCTGCGTGGGTGAATTGACTCGTGATGAGCGTAAAGAGTCGTTGCCCTGAGAGGATGTAGGAAGGAATCGCCGCGAGAGCGACTGTCGCATAGTCGTTTAGGGCGAATTGCTGAATGAACACAAATACAACGATATTCAGTCCGATAAGTGTCCAGTTGACTACTGCAGTGCCGCGATTTTTCGTATTGTCGTCACCTATGGGGATCATTCTGCACTCCACAGATAAAATTCATTCTTTTAAAAATAGCACAGCAGGGGTTTGGAGACTAGTTCGGCTGTTTCTGCTTGTTCCGCAATCGCGATTCATGGTATTACAGTATTCACATGGTACGAGCTCTCCTTTTCGATCTGGACAATACTCTTTACTCCGAAGCGACCGGGATCGAAACAGGCGTGGCGCAACGGATGAATCAATTTGTGGCCGAGACACTCGGATTGTCTGTTCCCGAGGCGATGAAGTATCGACGCGAACATGCGAAACCGTATGGGACGACACTTGAGTGGCTCATGCGCGAGAAAGGTTTTACGGAGCCCGAACGGTATTTCAGTTTCATTCATCCAAAAGGAGAGGAAGATTGCCTCGAGCCCGATCATGTCCTGCGCCTTCTCCTCAATGAGATACCGCTTCCGAAAGCCGTGCTCACCAACGCTCCCATGGATCATGCCATCCGCATACTTGAAAAACTTGAAATCGCGGATTGCTTTGTGGGTGTGTACGATATCTGGTTCAACAATCTTTTGGGCAAGCCGAACCGCGATGCGTACTTGCGTGTGCTGAAAGCGGCAGGCTTTACGCTCGAGGAAACACTCTTTATCGATGACCTTCCTAAGTACGTCAAGGGCTACATTGATCTCGGTGGCCAGGCGATACTCAAAGATGAGATGAACCGCTTTGTGGATTTACCCTGCAGGCGCATCACGACCATTTATGAACTCGCCAAGGTGCTCGACGAAATGGGCTTTCTAGCGTAAATCGCACATTCAGTTCAGCGGCGGGAATGGCTCTGCTTACCTGCCGCGATCAATGAAATAAGGGTGACGGCGTAGGGGAGAGCCAAGACAAGCAGCGGCGGTATAGAAGAAAACCCCTGAATATAGTTGGAAAGACTCTCAGCCAGAGCAAAGGGCAGGCACGAGGCGACGATCCATAGTGGTGCGCGTTGCCCTAAATAAATTGCGACGAGCGCGACCCATCCTCGACCGGAGACAATATTCGGTACGAACGCTGAGATCGAGAGCCCAAGCGCATAACCCCCAAGCCCACTTCCAATGCCCGACCAAATCAGAGCGGCTCTTCGCGCTTTATCGGGAGAGAATCCGAGCGCGGCAACTGCGTTTGAGTTCATTCCTGTCGCCATGATCCGAACGCCGTGGCGAGTTCTTGCAATTATCAGCGCTACCATGATTGCCCAGAGCCAAGAGCTCACCACAATGACAGACTGTGAGAATATGACGGGTCCCAACAACGGGATTGCCTGAAGTACAGAAGGAAATGCCGAGGCAGGCGCAGGTATTGAGAATGCGACCACCGCTTTTGTGTGGTACCACCACTGTGAGAGTACGGCTGTAATACCGCTCGAAAGCAAGTTCATCGCGAGTCCTGTGATAAACAGATTAGCCCGTAGGCGAATTGTCACCGAACTCATGAGGAGCGCCCCTACCACCGAAAAACCGGTCGCTGCGATCGCCCCGACCACCAAACTGCCCGAAAACCCAGCGGCGGCCATGCCGAAAAACGCACCAATGCCCATGAGACCTTCGAGAGCGATGTTCAGCATGCCTGCACGTTCCGAGAATAATCCGCCCATCGATGCGAAAAGAAGGGGCGCAGAGGCGGCTACCGTGTACTTAAGAATATCGATCGGTATGGAAGAATTCGCGCTCACTGTGTTCTCCTTCGGTGTGGAAGCGGTAAGGTTTGCGCGGTGATGAAAAAAAGCGCGACCGCCTGAAGAATCGAGATGATCTCAGAGGGTATTCCGGATCCGATCATAACTTGGTTCGAACCTGCGCTCAAAAAAGATACAAAGAGCGCGGCGGGCACAATACCCAATTCGCTTCCTTGAGCAAGCAACGCCACAGAGATGGCGCTCCATCCGATCCCGCTCGAAAAGCCGCGCATCACACGGGCTTGAGGACCAACGACAAGGAGTGCGCCGGCGAGCCCGTACAGCGCTCCAGAGATCGCCATTGCACCGATATCGTATCGCGCGACGGGAATACCGCAATATTGAGCGAATTCCTCATTTTCACCACAAATTTTAAGCTCAAAACCGATCCGCGTGCGGGACAACGCCACTGAAAAGAGAAATACGAGCATGAGCGCGATGAAGACCGCCGCATCGAGCTTGGATGGGGCGAGGATCTTAGGCAGAAGAAGACGCGCATCGATCTGTCGCGTTGTCTGAAAATTGCTCGAAGGATCTTGGAGCGGCCCCGTGATAAAAAAGTCGACCACATTCACCACAATTGCGGAAATCAAAAAGGAAGAAATCATCTCGGATACACTGCGGTAGGCTTTGAGAGCGCCTGAACTCGCTGCGATCAATGCTCCCGTGAGTGCTCCTGCGATCGAGACCGCGAACCATACCATCGGCGGACTC
>CAYXOW010000157.1:3903-4689 GCA_964466815.1 uncultured Treponema sp. | reverse complement strand
CATCTTGGCAGAACCGCCAGCAGAATCGCCCTCGACAATGAAGAGTTCGCACTTCGTCGGATCTTTTTCCTGGCAGTCGGCGAGTTTTCCGGGGAGGCTCGATGCTTCGAGAAGGCTTTTACGGCGAGTCAGCTCTCGCGCCTGCCTGGCTGCAATGCGCGCGCGGGCCGCAGTCGTGCACTTTTCAAGAATAATGTTGATGATGTCGGGATTCTTTTGGAAAAAAAGGTCGAGCTGATCGGCGAGAAAGCCTTCGACGATCCCCTTTACCTCGCTATTGCCGAGTTTCCCTTTGGTCTGGCCCTCGAATTGCGGTTCCATGACCTTGACCGACAGCACCGCAGTGAGGCCCTCGCGCACGTCATCACCAGAGAGATTCTCTTCTATTTTCTTATTATATTTAGATTTCTTGAAAAATTCATTGATGACCTTCGTGAGCGCATTTCTGAATCCCACGAGGTGTGTGCCGCCTTCGCGCGTGTTGATGCCATTGACGTACGAAAACATTGTCTCGTTGTAACCGTCGTTGTACTGCATGCCGATCTCTATCTCTACTTCGTCGCGGCTACCGAAGAAGTAGATCACATCTCGATGAATGACGGTCTTGTTTTTATTGAGGTATTCGACAAACTCTTGAAGCCCGCCTTCAAAGTGGAAATCGACCCTCTTTGGCTGCACCAGTCTCTCATCGATGAGAGCGATTTTAATCCCTTTGTTGAGAAAGGCGAGCTCGCGCAAGCGGTTGCTGAGTACATCGTATGAATAGATAGTCTCTTCGAAAATCTC
>CAYXOW010000157.1:0-3876 GCA_964466815.1 uncultured Treponema sp. | reverse complement strand
CCTGAAACCGCACGACAGTACCGCGACGATCCGTGTCGCCGATCATTTCGACGGGTTTTTCGGGTATGCCACGGAGGTATCTCTGAAAATATACTTTGCCGCCGGTGTGAACGTAGACTTCGAGCCACACCGAGAGGGCGTTGACTACCGACACTCCTACACCGTGCAGACCGCCCGAGACCTTGTAGTTTTTCTTATCGAATTTGCCGCCGGCGTGGAGGCGGGTCATGACGAGTTCGAGGGCGGAAATGCCCTCGGTAGGGTGATTTTCCACGGGTATGCCGCGTCCATCGTCTTCGACGCGAATGATATCCTGACGTTCAAGCGCGACCGTTATATTGGTGCAGTATCCAGCCAGCGCTTCATCGATGGAGTTGTCGACGACCTCATACACCAAGTGATGGAGGCCATCGATACTGGTAGAACCAATGTACATACCGGGCCGTTTTCTTACGGCTTCAAGCCCCTTGAGTACTTGGATCGTGCTTGCGGAATAATTATTCGTTGTTGATTCCATATTGATCCTGAACGGGATTACCGAGAATAGATTCAAGATTCGGGAAAATCTCTATGACATCATATCAGTTTGATCGTTTTGAGTAAAGCTGAAGGGAAAAATGAAGAAAAAGCGATGCGAGATACGGCGTTGTGGAAAACTTGTGCAAAATTTGTGAAAATGCGGTGATTTCAGCTGTGGATTATTGAGGTAATTCTTTTCTCAAAATGGATGATTTTCTCCAACATCATAATTTACATCTAATATATCCATAAAAATCAGCCCAATTTCGTCATCGTCATTCTGTTTCCTAAACTACTTAGAAAAATTTCTCCTATTTTGACCTTTGACATCTTGCGTTTGGACGATCGTTCGGTGTATAGGAAAATCGATCAGTCTTGTGGAAAACTTGTGGAAAAAATAGAAAAGAACTGGAGTCTCCCGCGAATGAACGATGATGGCAATGAAATCCTCTGGCAGAAAGCACTCGAACTTGCAAAAGAGCAGATTCCAGAGTCGGAATTCATTATGTGGTTTCGTCTCACATACCTCGGTTTTGAAAATGGAACCGTACTTCTGCGGGCCAACAACACTTTTTTACGCGACCAGTTCATACGTAAATACAGTCCATTTATGAAAGAAATTCTATCCGGCCTTCTTGGAATGCCGACTGACATTTCAGTTGAAGCACAAGCCTCACAGATCGATCAGCGACTCTTACAACAGAAACCTGCGACAACAG
This sequence comes from uncultured Treponema sp., assembly GCA_964466815.1. Classification (GTDB taxonomy): domain Bacteria; phylum Spirochaetota; class Spirochaetia; order Treponematales; family Rectinemataceae; genus Rectinema. The sequence continues at coordinate 2,638 of CAYXOW010000157.1, read as the reverse complement.
CTCCCCTTCGTACTTCTCCCAAAAAAACCACGTCTCAAGATCCGTCAGCGCTCAATGAGTCTCCGTATACTCCATCGAAAGCCGATGAGAACACGACCATTGTCGAATCTTCGTATGCAGCCAATGGTACTCACCTTCGTGAACCAAAAGCAGGCAATCTCCAGCCGCGCTACACCTTCGAGAGTTTTGTGGTGGGCGAAAACAGCAATTTTGCATTCAATGCCGCCACAGCAGTTGCAGAGCTTCCCGGCGCGTCGTACAACCCTCTCTTAATTTATGGCGGCGTTGGCCTCGGCAAGACACATCTTATGCACGCGATCGGAAATCGTATTCTCGAACGACACCCGGATTTGCGTATTATTTGCGTTACTGCGGAAGATTTTACAAACGAGTTCATAAAAACCATTCACGATCGAACGACAAACGACTTTAAAAACAAATATCGCAATGTCGATGTGCTTCTCATCGACGACATCCACTTCTTTCAAAGCAAGCATGGTGTTCAAGAGGAGCTCTTCCACACCTTCAATGCGCTTTACGACTCGAATAAACAGCTTGTGTTCACCTGCGACCGACCTGCATCCGAGCTTAAGGATTTTTCCGAACGTCTTAAAAGCCGCTTTATGATGGGCTTAAAGACCGATCTCACTACCCCTGGTTTTGAGACGAGGGCTGCAATTGTTCGAAAGAAACTCGAACTGTATCGCCGAGGTTTCAGCGAAGACGTCGTCAATCTCATTGCAAAGAGCATCGAGACCAATGTGCGCGATCTCGATTCGTGCATCAACCAGATTATCGCTTATGCCGATCTTATAAAGGTCGAGCCCACCTTCGATATTGCCCAAAATGTGATCAAGCAGCTAACTAACTCCTTCAAGGCTCCGACTGTCGATGTCTCATCCATAATAAAAACCGTCGCAGATTACTATAAACTCTCGATATCCGATCTTCGCGGAAAAAAAAGAAGTAAAAACATCGCATTAGCTCGCCAAGTTGCGATGTATATCATCCGTGAAACCACCGATTACTCGACGACAGAAATCGGCACCGAGTTCAATGGACGCGATCATACGACGGTCATGCACTCATGCCAAAAAATCGAAGATTTAGTTAAATTCGATGCATCGTTTTCTTCTGTTGTAAATAGACTCACTCAAGATTGCAAAGAAAATTCTTCTTCTTAAGAATCGGATAATAAGCTGTTGCCAACTTGTGGAAAAATATCAAAGATTTGTGCAAAACGATTTTGCTTGTGGAAAATGTTCATATTGAAGCCAAATTCGGCACAGGTTATCCACATGTTTAATTATTTTTATTTGAAATATTTAACAATGTTTTCCACATATTATATTAGCTTATTACTACTATTACTGTTTTATATATCAATAGAACACGTAATAAGAGTCATCATCGTTTTGTTACAACACTCATAATTTTTCAAATTCGAGGTTTCACTTTTTTATCAAAGCCTGTTTATTTTTCTTGGATGAGCTGTTAGTATAGCTCTATCAGAATGGAGGAAGCCGCGAATGAAATTTACCTGCGATCGAGATACTTTTGCAAAAGAAATTGCGGTTGCGCAAGATATTATAGCATCGAAAAATGCATATTCTATTATGTCGAATGTATACCTTGAAGTCATCGATTCAAAGCTGTATATACGAGCATCCGATGCTAAGGTAGGTTTTGAAACAGAAATACCCATTTCTGACGGCGAATCAGGCTCGCTCACAGTTTTCTGTGACAAACTTATGGCGATTACCAATTCTATTCCTGAGGGCGATATGCTCTTTGAGCAGCATGAATCGAGTATTGAGATACGCCCTATAACAAAAAAGATTCGATTTCAACTCAAAACGATAGCCGGAGATAAGTTTCCCGAGATTCCTCGCGTTGAAGAAAATCAATATTTCGTGCTTCAAGCGCGCGACCTTCGCAGAATGATAAGTCAAACGATTTTTTCAGTATCGAACGATGAAACCCGTTTTTTCATGAATGGTGTGTTCTTGGAAAAAACACCGAACGGCGATCTCGCCATGGTATCCACTGACGGTAGAAGACTTGCGTTCATTTCGACGCAAGAGGCGGATATTCCTGATTTTCAGAGCGCGATTATACCGCCGAAAGTGCTCTCAATCATACTCAAGCGGGCTTCCGACGAAGGTCAAATTCTAATGGCCGTCAACGATAAAAATATTTTCTTTCGATTCGGCAATTATAAGTTCACGAGTTACTTAATAGAGGGTAAATTTCCTAATTACCAGAAAGTCATACCTCGCGATCAACGCAATAGATTTATTGTATCGAAGGAAGAACTTCAGTCTGCACTCAAGCGAGTTGCGCTCTTTGTGGAAAAGTCGAACAAAGTGATTTTTAACGTATCGAGTCGAGGATTAGTGCTTGAATCGGAGGAATCCGACCTCGGCGCAGCCCGCGAGGAACTTTCGTGCCAATATGAAGGTGACGATGTGGTTATTTTTCTAAGCCTTCGGTATCTCGAAGATCCTCTTAAAGTCATGGACACCGATGCGTTGGCGATCGAATTCAGCGATCCTTCGAGAGCAGTAACGTTGAGACCTGAGCCTGCTTCGAACTATTTCCACATTCTCATGCCGATGCAACAGCCGTAAATGGCCTT
>CAYXOW010000156.1:0-4740 GCA_964466815.1 uncultured Treponema sp. | reverse complement strand
ACTCTTTCCCTACACGACGCTCTTCCGAGTGCTCTGCGACCCGCACCGCGCCATCGTGTCAGGCCCCGCCAAGCTGGTGGGGAATGTGCTCGTGTCGCCCGATGTGCGCGCGGGCATGGCGATGGTGATCGCCGCGCTCTGTGCCGAGGGCACGAGTACCATCCACAATGTATACCAGATCGAGCGCGGCTACGAGAATCTCGTCGGGCGGCTGTCGGCAGTGGGTGCGCACATCGCCCGCGCGCGCGACTGAGGCTTAGGCGCCGGTTTTCCCCGCGTCGTCGGTGAGCATTTTCTTCTTGAGTTCTTCGAGCATGACATCGGCAGCCTGGGGCGAGGACTCGAGCTGCGCGAACTGTTTTTCGAGTGTAGCGCCGCTCGATGCTTCGTCGAGTTCCTTCATCGCCTCCGCGCTGGCCTCGATCTCGTCGACCTTGCGCTCCATGCGCTCGAAGGTTTCGAATGCGCTCTTGTTGCCGGATAGACTCGACATCGTCTGGTTGATGCGCTGCTGAGCCTCGGCACGCTTGGCTCGCGCAACAAGAATATTTTTCTTGCGGTTTGCCTCTTCGATCTTGCTCTGGAGCTGGCGCAGCGCCTCTTTGAGCTTTTCGACCGATTGTTTCTGCGCTTCCCACTGCTGGGCAAGCTGTGTCGCGTACCCCTCGAATTCCTGCTTGCGAAGGAGCGCCTCTTTAGCGAGATCATCCCTTCCGGCCCGCACTGCGAGCATGGCCTTCTTCTCCCACTCGTCGGCTTTTGCCTTGTTTTCGAGCATATCGCGCTCGAGTTTCTTTTCGTCAGCTATGGCCATAGCGACGGCTTTCTTGGACTCGATCAGCTGTTCATTCATGTCGATGACCATCTGATTGAGCATTTTTTCGGGATTCTCGGCCTTCGAGATGAGCGCGTTGATATTAGAAGAGATCACTGTTTTGAGGCGATCGAACATTCCCATGATTTATTCCTCCGCTTTATGAATATAGTTCGCGAGTTTCTTGTAATGCTCGAGCAGCGCGAACGATATCGATTCAATAGAAGCCAGAAATTCTTCTTTGTCAAGCGTGGCGTGCTCGAGTGTATCGATGACGATGATGTCGCTTCCGCTTATGGCGTAAGCGCCATGCAGAAGGTCGGTGGCGTTCAGTTCGAGCAGCATTCTGAAGAGCGCTTCGGCGTTTCCTTTCGGTACAGGCATGACATCGGCGCTGATGATGACGAGCGGATCGGAGAGGCTCACGATCATTTTAGGGTAGCCTTTATTCTCGTCTTCGATGAGCCAGGAATTGTTCGATATCTCCTGATAGGAGATGCCGAGATCGATGAGAAATTGTTCGACTTTTGGCAATGCGGGCATCGTTACCTCCTTGTATTCGTGCGCGGAGTGCGGAGTACGCTCAACCGAGCGCGACAGTGCCATCGGGGAAGGATGTGATCACCGCCTCACAGTTCTGGCAACGGCCTCTCCCCGGCTCTTCAATATCGATCAGCGTATCACACGCAGGGCACTTTATGGAGAGGGGGAATGTGCCACTGAGTATGGTACGCAGGCCATTCACCGCATCTTGAGAATTGAGGGCGGTTGAGAAGTAGCCACTAAGGCCGAGCACGCGACACAGCCGATCCATTCTGGGGCGCATACCGCAGAGTACGAGGTCGCCTTTTCGGTCTCGCAGCTTTTGGCGAAGCGCCAGCATGAGTCCCATGCCGGACGCGCCAATCTCCTCGATTGTCGAAAAATCGACTACAAGGTAGCGGATACTGTCGGTAATTAGTTTGTCGAAGGACTGAGCTACGGTGTCGAGGTTAGCGTCATTCACTGCGCCTACAAATTGGGCTACTACGCACTCGGGAAAATCGCCGGATATTCGTGAAGAAATGAGTGCATCGGAGCCGGCCTGAGGAATTTTCTGAATGCGAGAGAGTAGTCTCGATGGCATAACGCCTCAATAATATGAGCTCGGCATGGAAAAGTCAAACGTGCCTCGGGTCGGATTCTGACTCCACCTCCAGCTCCGATTGTGTATCCGATTAAGGAGCGAATCCTCCGTCGAGCGCCACGATCGCTCCGGAAGCGAGGCACGGATCTGCGTCGATGAGATCGATTGCGGTGCGCGCCACGAGCTCGGCGCCGGCGAGTTTCCTCTGCGGCGTAAGCGCAGCATGCCGGGCTGGCGTGGTGGCATTTTGGTCCTCGGTTTCGGTGGGGCCCGGGCAGACGAGGGCGGCGGCGACATTGCGGACAGCGCCTTCGAGCGCGATCGATTTGACGAGGACGCCGAGGCCGGTCTTGGTTGCCGCATAGGCGGCGGTCTGCCGAAAACCGCGAATGCTGTCGGTGCGGGTGCCGCCAAAGAAGAGGAAGCGGCCGAAGTTTCTGCGCAGCATGCCGGGCAGAAGGTGGCTCGCCAAGGCGCCCGGCAGGGCGAGGTTTGCCATGGCGAGGCGCTCCCAGTCTGTTACGCTTGTGTCGGCGAGGGGGCGTTCGAGAAAGGGCCCGAAGGAGCAGACGAGGAGGTCGGGCTCGGCGCCGAGCTCGCGGAGTCTCTCGTCGAGGGCGTGCAGAAATGAGCGTGGGGTGTCGAACTCGCAGTCGAAGGTGAAGAGACGCTCGCCGGCGGTACGCTTCGTGGCATCCCCCGCATCGCCAGATATTTCAGCTGTCTTTGTGGACGCGTGCCGTCCATGCACGAGGACTGTTGCGCCCCGCCGAACGAGTTCGGCGGAGACAGCCCGCCCGATGCCTCCCGATCCACCCACTACAACCGCGAAACGCCCGGCAAGTGTGGAATTTTCAATGGTACCCCGTTCACCCCTCGTGTGCTGCATACCATTATATTAGCGCATTCATCGCAGATTGTTCATCATCTTGTCCCTGTAGAAAGCTTTGAGATTCCGGCTAAAAATTCAATGTCGTCGGCGCGGATAGTCCTATCTTTGCACACTGCGCATGCTCTCGCGATGACTGCTTTAAGTTCACGCACATTCCCGGGCCAATCGTGTGCTGCAAGTTTTTCGAGCGCGCTGCTGTCCAGCGTGCTTTTATCCTTCGAAAACCGCGCGCAGAAGTGCCGCGCGAGTAGCGGTATATCCTCGATTCTTTCGCGCAGCGGCGGAATTTCGATGACGACATTGGCGATTCGGAATAGGAGGTCTTTTCGAAATTTATTTTCAGCGGCAAGATCGACGGGGTTGAGGCACGATGCGCTCACAAGTCGGAATATGGATGAATGCTGAGTCGTGCTTCCGAGCCGCCGATACTCGCCGGTTTCCAATACACGGAGAAGCCGCGGCTGCAGGATGGGCGACAGACTGCCGATCTCGTCGAGAAAGAGTGTTCCCGTGTGCGCAGCTTCTATGGCGCCTGTGCGCGAAGGAGCATCGGTGTAAGCTCCGCGCTCGGTTCCGAATATTTCGCTCTCAAAGAGCGGTTCCGGAATCGCCGAGCAGTTGAGCGCGATGAAGGGTCCAGTGCTTCGCGAACTCCATGAGTGCAGGGCGCGGGCTGTCAGCTCTTTTCCCGTACCGGTTTCTCCAACGATAAGCACGGGACTTGAGGTCTTCGCGTGCGATCGAATTTGCGAGATCAACCTGCGAATCTTCGCGCTCGCGCCGATAAGTGAGATGTGCCCCATTTTGGTTGTTTCGGTATGGGGACTCTGTTCAACTTGTAATAATGAGGCAGAGATCGAACGATCGAGGGCCGATTGGATCGCCTCGATTGTGGAGGCTTGAATGGGGAGTCTGATGGAAAAAATATCGCAGTGGAGTAATTCGCGGATAGCGTTCGCGCGCAAGGGCTCAAACGGTACGAGATCCGCAGTCTGTGATGCCAGATTCTTCGAGCTTGCCTCATGAAAGAAGAATGCGCAAAATGGAGCTTCGCCTTCCTCGGGGAAGGGTGGCGGTGCGAGCCTCCGTTCTATACTCTCGAGACAGGATATGATCGACTTCACGTTCTTTGGGGAGAAATAAAAAAGCAGGGCATCTGGGTTGTTGTCTCTGAGCATAAGTGCAAAATCCATGAAGCTACCGGCAACTGTCACATCGAAGCTATTACCGAGCGTCGACCTGATCATGCGAATGCGTTTAGGGTTCGAGTCGAAGTAGAGAATTTTTTGCATTGTTTCAACATATGTACCAAAAAAACGGTTCAGTCACAAGAGTTTGATCGAAAAAAACATGTAAATATGCTTTATTTATTATGTAATTATTGATATACGATAACGCAATTATCAGGATCAAATTTGACGATTTGTCATTTTCCGGAAAGCCAGCGCATGAGGGGAGCGAAATGGAGAAAGATGCCGCTTCGCGTCGCAGTCATATGGCGCGGTATCCAGCGTTCGCCCTCGGGCAGCGGGTCGCCTGCAAGAATGAGATTCGGCGCTCCTTTCTGGATCGCTTGAAGAAGCGCGCTTTCCTCTTCGCGGCGGTACATGCCGTGCATGCTGCCGACAATCGTGATGCCAGGATAGGTGGCTCGTATGTTTTTTTCCGCTTTGAGCAGCGCAAGGGGCGTACCGCCTATGAGAAATACTGAGCCGTTGCGCCGCTCGATCGCCGACAGCAGTAAGGTCAAGACGCTCTGTGGCTTATACGCACTGGGCGAGGAACTCTGCGTGTCGGGTTCACTATATTCTTCGGAATCACGGAGCGCATCGAGAAGAATCTGATAGGTGAAAGGTACCTGCCAGCATCGCTCGGTATTCTCCCCTCGTTCGAGAGCTTTCGCAACGA
>CAYXOW010000155.1:3259-4741 GCA_964466815.1 uncultured Treponema sp. | reverse complement strand
ATCCTCACCCCTGATGCAGCTCCGACTCGCATCGCTCCTGAAATCATCGACACGGTCTGGGGAGAGCGCGCCATCTACACCACACCGGCCGAAGAATTCAAGCTCGAGCGTTGGACGACACACACCGCGCATGAGGCTGCTCGAATCGAGTTCGCTCCGGAGGGGCCGGAAATTTTTCTTTGCATAGAGGGCGAGTTTGCGTTCAGTGTGGGAACTGCCGAGCCGCGCGAACTCTCAGCGCGCCAATCCTGCTTCATCGCGGGCGAGTGCAACGCGGTCGCCATCGAGGGGCACGGCACGCTCTGGCGCGCGTCGGTCGGTGGAAAACCCGCATGAACCCGGCTCACGAAGACGTTGGTCCTACGCGAGAACGCATGCGCGGCGCCCCCGTGCTCACTATCTGGGTAGACGCAGACTCCGCGCCGAGAGATATTCGCCCTCTGCTACTGCGCAGAGCCGCGGCCCAGCGCGAATACGAGGGAGTGCGAGTCGATGTTCGCTTTATCGCGGCGCGAGCTCTCTCTGATATTCCAGATTCGCTTCTCACCCTCGTCGATCCAGGCCAAGGAGCCGCCGACAGGGAAATCGAGGCGCGCTGCGCTCCCTCGGATATCGTCGTCACAAGGGATATTCCCTTCGCGGAGCGCATCGTCGCAAAGGGCGGGCACGCGATCAACGATCGAGGCGAGTCTTTTTCCAGTGAGAATATCGCACAGCGACGCTCGATCCGCGACGCCATGGCTTCACTTCGCGAACTGGGAATCGCGCCGGCGAGCCCGAAAGGATCCCACCGCACCGCAGCCGACACCAAGCGCTTCGCGGATGGACTCGAGCGGCTCGTACTGCGCGCAGCGCGCGAAAAAAAGCGTTCAGGGTGAAGTGGGGAGCTGATCCGCAGGGTGCGCCGAAGATTCAGGTGTGGCGGTTTGCGTCGAATCGAGTGTCGGCGAACCCGAAGCGGATCCACCGGAAGTTCCCGGCGCAGTAACCGGGGCTGTCGCATCCGTGCTTGTCGTGTCACCTTGGGGAGTGCCGTTTTCACCGCTTGTCCCGTCGCCGTTCACCCCGAGGTCCGACGAAGGTTCCAGCCCTGCCGGTGGCGGATTTTCCGCCGCGATCGCCGCGGTGGGCACAGGTGCCACATAGCGCTGGACGAGGTACTCGTAGCGTTCGCGAAGAATCAGCGACCTGTACATTGTCGATGGCGTATACTTTATCGGCGATGATAATAAGGCAATGAGCTTCGCGGCCTCGTCGGCTCCGATGCTCGCCACTCCCCGCCCGTAATAGACGCGCGACGCCCGCTCTATGCCGAAAATCCCTTTCCCCCACTCCGCGTACCCGAAGTACAGCTCGAGTATGCGATTCTTGGTCAGAATAGCCTCAAGCTCGAGCGCGGTGATGATTTCGAAGTATTTGCGGATGTAGCTCTTGTCGGGGATGAGGAAGAGCGTGCGGGCGACCTGCATGGTCACCAACTTC
>CAYXOW010000155.1:0-3238 GCA_964466815.1 uncultured Treponema sp. | reverse complement strand
TGGCCGATCTTGCTGTTGAGTTCCCTGGCCCGCTTGAGCGCCTCGAAGTCGATGCCGTGGTGCTCGTAGAACTTCCCATCTTCGACCGAGACGAGCATTCTCCGCACCGAGAGCGGTACTTGCTGCAGCTTGAGCGGAATCGGTTTCTGAACCTTCCAGCGGTTCACCGCCGAGCGGTAGATCATGAGAACGGTGGTGGGAGGATTCGTGAATTTATAGGCGAATATGAAAGCGCTAGTGATCGCGATGTAGGCGAGGTGCACGAAAAGCACCGCGAGAAGCGCGAGGCGGATCGCCCGCCACACGGGATTTCTCTTTTTTGGTCTCGCGCGTCGAGGCGTGGCGAGCGAATCCGCTCTCTCTGTATCGCCCATAATGCCAGCATTATATGACAGCGCCCGCTTCGCAGGAAGCGGGCGAATCAAGCGACTGAGGTAGGCCTTCCAACGTGGGTCCCGCTCGCATCTCGCGCGACCTTCGCACGCTCGGCTCGCGCGGCCCTCGTAGGTCCAACTACCTCACCAGGAAATGAGTGGCCTGTCCCGCCGCGATGTACCACGAGATGAAAAGCGCGTTGACCAGAGCTCCAGCGTAGATTCTCCCGGTTTTTTCATAGAACCAAGTCGAGAACAGGCTTGTCACGATCATGAGCGGCAAGAACTGAATGGCGATAATCGTGTTGAGCGGTTGCGCCGCGCTGAGCAGGGTTCCGCCTAAGAACAGCGGAATATATTCCAGCAGCAAGAAGACGAGAAAGCCGATCGATGCGGTGCCGATCGAGAACCAGTACCTCGAAGCCGCGCGCGTGCTCCCCAGGCGAAGCTGGCCATTCAGCACGAGCGACGACGCAAGATAGAAGAAGAGGAAGACGGGAGCATATGAAAGCGCGATTCTCGCCTGCACCGGCGACGGCAGCTTGAGCGCGAGCACCCAGAAACGGAAATCGATCTTGAAAAGGAAATCGGCGATGCTGAGTAAAAATACTCCACCGACAATCACTGCGAATCCAAAGCAGAGTGTCCTCAGCGCTTCACCCCACGAGATCGCAAGCCCATAGTCTTCGGCTTTTGCGCCGTTCTTGCGATTCATGGCAAAATGCCACAGCATGAAGAGCACGACGCTGATTATGCCGTTGAAGAGCGCCCATATCGCGAGCTGAGTCGTAATGTTCTGGGGCCAGAATGGACCGCCCTTCACGAGTGAAGTTCCCCAGCCCATGAATGTGAAGAAGGTGAGCGCGGGTACCGCCGTCGCGATGAGCGCGCCGATCCACAGCCCTGCACCCTTAGCCGGTTTTCCTGCCGGTATCGGTTTGACGATCGGTGCGAACACCGGTACGGACAGCAGAAGCCCGCCAAGTCCCAGAATGAAAATCACGAACCCCACAAAGGCGGCGAGGGTCATGAGCTCCTTCCAGAACCAAATTTGATTCGAAGAAGCCAATCCGTTGCCGCCCTGCAAGGTCTGGCCGAACCAATCGATCGCATGACCGATTGCAACCCTGGAGATGTGGTCGCCGGGGTGCGTCGTTACAGGCTGATACAGCACGCGCGCCGTGCCGTCAGCGATGGAGCCGTACACCTTTCCGACTTCGATGGGAGTGGTTGTACCGAACACCGCCTGGAGCTTGGGGCTGTTCGGTGCGTCTCTTCCCCTTGGGACTCCCCACATCAGCACGGAGAATTCATCCATCGTGCTGAACACCACCGCAAGATTTTTTGGCCATGTAGGAGATCCCTCAGCGGCGTAGGGCTTTCCGGTCGAAGATCCTTCGAGCACAACCGATTTATACGCATCTGGCATGACGGCCGCAGCGGCGAGAATCGTCCAGCCGCCCATCGAGTGGCCCTCCATTCCGATGTTGTTCTTATCGACGATATCGAGCGATCGGAGATACGCAAGGCCGTCCGGTCCACCGAATCCATTCGCAAATGCCGGTGAGTCGGAGTATCCATGCCCAGTCTCATCCATCTCGAGAACGACATATCCGCGCCGCGCGAATTCGATCGAAAACCCCGATTGTGTCTCCCTGGAATTGATGTACCCATGCACCGCCAGAATGCCGGGTGCGGGAGTTTTTGCCGTTGCGTTCTTCGGAACGAAGAGCAGCGCGCTCATCACTGTTCCGTTCGTGCCGACAAAACGGATATCCCGAATCTGCACCTTGCCTCCATCGGTTTGTACCGAAAAGGCAACCATGCCCGCCACGAGTACGATGAGCACTCCAAGACAGGCTAACCATGCAAATTTTTTCATACCCAATTCGCCTCCTTGACGACAAAACGAAGTATATTACATCAGCGTACTTCACGCCAAACAAAATAATTATGTTACATTATTTTTGATGTTCAAGACTTATTGGCACGTCACTCACGTAAGTACATCGTTATAAAAAAAGCTCGACGAGTTCATCGTCGAGCCTTCTCACTATATGTATCCGCGATTGGATCAGTGAACCACTTTCTTTCCCTCCTCGACTGCCGCGATGTTGATCGCGATGAGCGCGTGTTTGTTTGCGGGGAAGAAGCTCTTCAGCACCGTTTCGAACTTTTCGAGCTTGACCGCACCGGTCGCCGCGCTCAGTGCACCCATCATGACCATGTTGGAGACGCGCACATCGCCGAGCTTGAGGGCGATATCGTTGCAGGGCACGTGGATGATCTTTGCGTCCGGTCGGACTGGGTCAGTCTTTATTAGACTCGAGTTGACAAAGATCGTACCGCCCTCCTTGCACACTTTTTCCGCAATCTCCACAGAGTCTTGGTTCATCACGACGACAGAGTCCGCGCTCGTCACGAGTGGGCTCGTGATCTCTTCGCTCGACACGATGACGGAGGCGCGCGCAATGCCGCCGCGTTTTTCCGCGCCGTAGAAGGGAAAGAAAGTTACTTTGAGACCTTCCTTCATCGCGCTGTACACCCAGAGCTGCCCGAGCGATATGATTCCCTGACCGCCGAAGCCTGCCATAAATGTCTTTTCAGTCATGGTGCGCTCCTTTTATTTCGACTGCGCCGGACTGGCTGCCGTGCTGAGTGTGTTCTTGATCTCGCCGAGCGGATAGTAGGCGATCATGTTCTTCTCGAGCCAGTCGACGGACTGTACCGGATTCATCTGCCAGTTCGTCGGGCACTGCGAGAGGATTTCGACCATCGTGAAACCTTCGCCGCGCATCTGCGCCTCGAAGGCTTTCTTGATGTAGTTCTTGGTCTTGCGGGTGTTGACCATATTGTTCACCGCC
>CAYXOW010000154.1:0-4798 GCA_964466815.1 uncultured Treponema sp. | reverse complement strand
GAGTTTGAGATCGCCGATATACCCCCTGCGTTCGGCGACCCTACCCTCATTCGGCAGGTGTGGAGCAACCTTATCGCGAACGCAGTCAAATTTACTTCGAAAATCGAGCATCCACATATTTCGATCGACGCCAAGGTGCGGGACAATGTACTTGTGTATAATATCGCGGATAACGGCGCAGGGTTCGACATGCGATACGCGGATAAGCTTTTTGGTGTGTTTCAGCGCCTGCACTCGCAGTCGGAATTTGAAGGCACCGGCGTCGGACTCGCGATCGTGCAGCGCATTATTCATCGCCATGGGGGGCGCATCTGGGCCGAAAGCGAGCCGCAACATGGTGCTACATTTTATTTTACCTTATCATAAGGAGGTCCACGATGGACAACTTTGACCAGATTGAAATCCTGCTCGTCGAGGATAGTCCATTTGACGCGGAACTCACGATTCGCGCTTTGAAAAAGCGCCACTTTCTCAATCCGATACATACCGTGACCGATGGAGCCGAAGCGCTGGATTTCCTGTTCTGTCGAGGGGCGTACGCACAGCGAACATGTTCGTCAAATCTCAGATTGATTCTCCTCGACCTCAAAATCCCTAAAATAAATGGATTCGAAGTGCTCCAGGCGATAAAAAAGGATGACCGCACGCGCAAGATACCGGTCGTGGTCCTCACCTCGTCGCGGGAAGATCCCGATATCAAGAAAGCATACGAACTCGGCGTCAACAGCTATGTCGTAAAGCCAGTGAACTTCGAGAATTTCAGCGAGTGCGTCAGCAACCTGGGACTCTACTGGCTTCTCGTCAATCAGCCTACAAAATGAAGCACCCCGAGTGTGCGAGGCGCGGCACTTCACTCTATACTGAGACACTATGAAATTTGTGTGCAGCAAATGCGGTGCAACCGCCCCCGTTTCGACGCGCGCGGCGCGGTGCGCCTGTGGCGGGCTGTGGAAGCTCGACTTTAAGGCGCCGCTCTTCGACCCCGATCTCATCGACCGGCGCGAGTGGAGCATCTTTCGATATCGAGCGTTCCTGCCGCTTGAGAGTGCGGGCGCTTCGGCGGCAGAGACATGGCGCGCCTTAACGCTCGGTGAGGGAATGACGCCGATCGTCGCGCTCGATGAGGACACGCTCCTCAAGATGGACTACTTTATGCCGACGCTCTCGTTTAAAGATAGAGGCGCGGCTGTGCTCGTGGCGCACGCGGCCGCGATAGGAGTCGCATCGGTGGTGCAGGACTCGAGCGGCAACGCGGGCAACAGCGTCGCGGCGTACTGCGCGAGGGCAGGCATCGCCTGCGAGATATTCGTCCCCGAAGGCACCTCGCCCGCGAAAATCGCGATGATCAAATCGCATGGCGCCACTGTGACAATCGTGCCCGGATCGAGGGATAGGTGCGCGGAGGTCTGCCGCGCGAAGGTCGCCGAAGGCGGTGCGTACTACGCGAGCCATGTCTTCAATCCCTTCTTCTATGAGGGCACCAAGACCTACATCTACGAAGTGTGGGAAGAGCTCGGAAGAATACCGGCGAACCTCTTTGTGCCGCTGGGCAACGGCACCCTCTTCATCGGCATCGTGAAGGGACTCGAAGAGCTGCTCGCGGCGGGGCTCATCGCGAAAATGCCCAGGATCATCGCCGTGCAGAGCGAGCGCTGCGACCCCATCGCGCGCGCGTGGGAAGATGGCGCCGCCGAACCAGCGCACATCACGCCCATGCCGACACTCGCGGAAGGCATCGCGATCGGCGTACCGGCGCGCGGCGCGGAAATTCTCGAGTACATCTACAAATATGGAGCACGAGTCGTGACCGCCCCCGAGGAAGGAATACTCGAGGCGCGCGCCGCGCTCGCTGCGAAGGGCATCTACTGCGAGCACACGAGCGCCGCCACCTACGCCGCCTACCTCGACCAGCGTAAGAAACACGGCAGAATCTTCGACAGCCTCATTCCCATGTGCGGGGCTGGGCTCAAGTCGGATCACTGAGAAGAACGCGGCGCGTACGGCCCGATGAGGCGGCAAGCGCCGCTTATTCGCCACCCTCAGTAGGCCGGTTCGGCGACGTTTCCCGTCACCAAAATGCGCGCATCGGGGTGGTTCTGAAGCTGCGCGCCGGCCCTGCGCGCCGCTCTTCCGCCGCGAGCCGCGCGCCGCACCACCGCGCGGTGCCAATCGCGGAAGCAGTAGAGGCGAATCTTCTTTGCGCCGAGAATCTCCTTCATTCCCACCGTAATGCACCACTCGGGCATGCGCTCGATCGCACCACCGAGCTCGCCCACGGCATTGACCGCGCTTGTTTCCGGCGCAATCCGTAACACCCTCGTGCGGCGTTCGGCGTAGTCCTCCACGGAAACCGCCACTGGCGAATCCTCAGGCTCATTGAAGGCCACATGCCCCGTGATCCCTATGCCGCCATAGCAGGCGTCGACACCCCCAAGCTCACCTATGAGACGCCCAATCGCATCAGGGTCACGGGGGTCAGGAAAGACGCGCTGCGACTCCGGCATCGCGAGGGCCGGGTCGAGGCGATCGTAGACCGTACGCCGCATAAAGGCTCGGAAACTCAGGCGATCTTCGAGATCGATCCACGTGGAGGGGTCGGTGAGGTACTCATCCATATTGATGAACCACACGCGCGCAAGACTGATGCGCCGCGCATTGACCTCGCGCACGAATATCGGGTACTGGCCGACCGGCCCCACAGGACAGATAAAAACCGTCCGCTCGCCGCGCGCGTTGTGCGCCTCGATCGTATCGATCATGTCGAGGGCAGCTGCGCGAAAGAGCTCGTCGGCAGATTCGAGAATGGAAATGGGTATCTGCGCGCCGGCGCCGAGTTCATTTCGAGGGATGCGATAGTAGTCCACGCGAAGCCTCCTCGTGCGCGCAACAGGCGCGGTCGGCCGCGCCATTGGCAGGCGCGGAGTCATCACCTTGCCCTTCGGCCATGCAGAGGTGCACGGAAGCTGTTTTGAAAGCCCTGGGCAGGGCGAGTATGTTCGGATTTTCTCCCACGTATTTCCGGGCGTCCGCCAGCGCCTCCTCGAAGGTGGCGCGCGTCTTCATGCCCATCGCTCGCGCATAGCCGGGCTCACGGGCACCTACGATGTAGATCGCCGCACAGTGTTTCTCCGCGATGTGGGCGCTCGAAATCATCGAAAACGCGTGGAAGGGGTGGTAGCCGTAGTCGAAGCGGTACTTGTCGATATACTCCTGCTTGCGCGAGAGCGCCTCTGCGTGTCGCTCGACATCGGGCAGCGTGTTCATGTAATCCTTCTGAAAGAGATTGAAGACCTCGCGGTACGCGGGAAATTCCTCGTCGTGGAAATAGCCGTCGCAGATCGACGAGCAAATGACGACCGGGTTGTCCGAGAGCACACGCTTGTGACGGATGATCTGAGCGGAGATCGCCTGCATCATCAGGATTGGGTTCGTACCCATGCCATTGCCGTAGTGGAAGGCCTGCGGCATACCGAATACCAACACATCGTACTTTTTCTTGGCCCAATGCACGTAGGTGCGCCGATCGGCGACTTCCCAGGAAAGCGGCTGGATCCGATCGGCAGCGCCGGTAAAGACCGCAATCTGGCGCTGGTAAGTGTCGAGCACCGCGTCGCAGCAGAAGAACTTTTTGCCCATCTTCGCCTCCATGTGCGCGCCAATCGCGTCGAACTTACTGCGCATGAGGCTATGGGTGCTGACGGGGACGAAGTCGGGGCGGTGCATGACCGCGGGCGTGTGGTGCGCGCCGATGCACTGCCAGTGGGTGATACCCGTGGCGCAATGCTTGTAGCCGCCCGAATAGCCGCCGTAAGGATTCCCGAGCGTGTGCCCGATGAGAACCGCAAGGTCGGCCTCGAACACCGTCTTATTCATGATGACACGGGCGTGGTAGGAATCCTCGTAGCCGAGATCGACGAGGTTCGACCAATCCTCGCTGTCGTGATTGACGATCCGACCAGTCGGCCAGAAACGATCGAATAGAGCATCGCCCAGGAGGGCGCGGATTTCATCTTTTGTGTTCTTGCGGTGCAGGCCGTTGGAGCAAATAAGGGTGATGTCCTTCTCTTCGACACCGGCTGCAAGGCACTCTTCGATGATGAGGGGGATCGATACCTTGCGGTGCGAGTCGGATTGCGTGCCGCCCTTGACCCTGTCGGGAAAGACAATGGCGACCTTGCTGCCCCGGTGCACCTGGCGACGAATCGGCTCAACGCCGATGGGGTTGCGAATCGACTCGAGCGTCGCAGCTGGAATATCGCTGAGGACAGGAGGATCAGCGACCGTCTCCCCCGGGACGAAAATATCGGTGGAGTCGGGAAGATTCGCCTCCATCATTCCCTGACCGTACTCGAATGAGAGTTTCATGCGTGAGCCTCCTGACCAACCGCGTCGAGCCCAGCGCCCCGCGCGTAGAGATCGACAATTTCGAAGAATTCTTCAGGATAGAAGCCTATCTCGCCCGAAAAGCGCGTCAGCGCGACAAGCCCGCCGTCGAGCCCAGGAATGGCCCCGATCGACACGGCGTTTTCCTTTTTAAGACCACCCCCATAGACGAGAGGACAGGCCGCGATCCGCTTGATGTCCGACGCAATATCTGCGATCTCTTGAGCCGTCGGCGGTGACTTGCCGGGCCCGATCGCCCACACGGGCTCGTAGGCGAGTACGACGTTGGCCATATCTGCGGCGCTGAGCGCTCTCTCGATCTGCCGCGCGAGCACCTTGAGACCGTAGACATGGAAGAAATGCTGGAGCTGGCCTCCGCTGGCGCCAAGGTGATGCAAGTGCGCGCCATGGAGAT
>CAYXOW010000153.1:1326-4800 GCA_964466815.1 uncultured Treponema sp. | reverse complement strand
AAATCTCTTCGTGTCGAGTTTTATAGGGCGCACGAACCTCCTCGATGCCGAGGCCGCAGTCGAAGACGGCCAGATGGTGCTCACGTTCAAAGATGGTTTCAGACTGCCACTCAACAGGGTCAAAGCCGAGCACATGAAGCGCCAGAAGGTCATTGTCTCGATCCGCCCCGAGGAATTCGTAATCACCAGCGATGCGGCAAACAGCTTTAAGGGAGTGATCGACTCAAGCGTCTTCCTTGGACTCAATACGCACTATTTCATCCACCTCGAATCGGGCCAGCAACTCGAGATTGTCCAGGAATCGAAGATCGACGAGATCATCCCAGAGAAGAGCCGGGTGTTCCTCGGCGTAAAGGCTGAAAAGATCAATGTGTTCACCGAGGATGGAAGCCGCAATATCCTCGAGGGAGTGCGCAACGATGCGGAAGCCTACAGCGAGGCGTGATATGGCGCGAAAAAGACTCTTCGATGTGTGGGCTGTCGTCTATTTGACGATTTTTATCGCCTACGCCCTCTTTCTGATCTATCCGATGTTCATCGTGCTCCGCAATTCCGTCATCGGAGAGAGCGGAAAATTCAGCATGGAGTGGTTCACAAAGTTTTTCAGCACGAAGTACTATTCGCAGACTCTCATTCACAGTTTCAACGTAACCATCGCGACCACTATTCTCTCGCTGATCATCGGCGTGCCGCTGGCCTATTTCTACAATCTCTACGAGATCAAGGGTAAAACGCTCATCCAGGTGCTCATCATCCTCTGTTCGATGTCGGCGCCCTTCATCGGCGCCTACGCGTGGATACAGCTTCTCGGCCGCATGGGCATCGTGACGGTGTTTCTCAAATCGACCTTCGGCATCACGATTCCGAATATCTATGGGTTCCCGGGAATTGTGCTTGTCCTCACACTGCAGCTCTACCCCCTCGTGTTCCTCTATGTGTCGGGGGCGCTCAAGAATATCGACAATTCTCTCCTTGAGGCTTCGGACAATCTCGGCTGCAGCGGCGTGTCGCGCTTCTTTAAGGTGATCATCCCCCTCAGCATGCCCACCATTCTCGCGGCGTCGCTTCTCGTATTCATGAGGGCCTTTGCGGACTTCGGCACGCCCCTCCTCATCGGCGAGGGCTATCGAGTGTTTCCGGTCGAGATCTACGCCCAGTTCCTCAGCGAGACGGGATCGAACTACAGCTTCGCTGCGGCCATCAGCGTCATCGCCATCATCATCACCGCACTCATCTTCCTCATCCAGAAGTGGCTCTCGAACCGCTTCGCCTTTACGATGAACGCCCTCCACCCCATCGAACGCAAACCCGCGAAGGGCCTCAAGGGCTTCTTCATGCACTTCTACACCTACTTCGTGGTCGGACTCGCCTTCCTGCCCCAGCTCTACATCGTGTATCAGTCTTTCCAGAACACATCGGGCAAGCTCTTCAAGCCCGGCTACTCCTTCAATAGCTATAAAACCGCCATCCAGCGGCTCGGCGAATCTATTCCGAACACCTTCATCATCGGCGGCATCGCACTTGTCTTCGTCGTCCTCTTCGCGATTCTCATCGCCTACTTCGTAGTGCGGCGCAGCAACATCATCACGCAGTCGATCGATACGATGTCGATGCTTCCCTACATCATTCCGGGTTCGGTGGTCGGCATCGCCCTCGTCATGGCCTTCAACAGTAAACCTTTCGTGCTCACCGGCACCATCACCATTATGGTCATCGCCCTCTGTATCCGGCGCCTGCCTTACACAATCCGATCATCCGTCGCGATTCTCCAGCAGATACCGCTCACCACGGAGGAGGCGGCCATAAGCCTCGGCGCGTCGAAGATGAAGACCTTCTTTGCCATCACCGTGCCCATGATGTCCAACGGTATCATCTCGGGCGCAATTCTGAGTTGGGTCATGATCATCACCGAGCTGTCGACGGCTATCATCCTCTACAACTCGCGCACCGTCACATTAACGCTCGCGGTGTACACCTTCGTGACGCGCGGCAACTACGGCTACGCGGCGGCCCTCGCCACCGTGCTGACGGCCCTCACTATCGTGTCGCTCCTGATTTTCATGAAAGTGTCGAAGTCGAAAGAAATTACGTTTTAAAAGGTCTCGGGGCGTCGGAAACGGAATGATTGACTTCTCCTCACCGGTGTGCGTAAATAACCAGCATATTCAACGCAGGTAACAGGAGTCCACATCGTGTTCCTGACGATGATCAACGATCTCGCACTCATACTGGTCATGCTTGTCGTGTATCAATTTCTGCATGTGAAGATGAAGGCGAGCATCGGATCCGAGTTCGTTCTTTCCATAGTGTCGGGAGTGCTGTTCGGCATCGTAGGAATAGTCTCTATGCTGGATCCGAGCACTATCGCGCCCGGTGTCTCCTACGACAGCCGGACGATTGTGCTGGGCATTGCCGGCGTCTTCGGCGGGCCGCTAGCCGCCTCCATTGCCGCGACGATGTGCGTGATAGCCAGACTTTTTATCGGACAGCAAGGCGCATATTTAGGAATACTGACCATCGTAGAGGCGGCGACGCTCGGCGTCGTGTACCATCAGCTCGTAAAGGCCGGCAAGATACCAATCAATCCGATCTCGCTCGGGCTGCTCGCGCTCACGATCCATGGAGCCCGGTTCGCGCTCAATCTGCTGCAGCCGGACCGCTTCGGACTTCATACCCTTCCCATTATCGAACCGACAGTTCTCATTCTCTTCCCCGTCATTTTTGTCGTGATCGCATCGATTTTCCTTTTTCTGGAAAAAAGCCAACGCGAGCACGAGGACCTATTCGCGAGCGAACTGCGCTATCGAACCATGTTCGAGCACAATGCCGCAGTCATGCTCCTCATCGACCCGGAGAACGGGCGCATCGTCGATGCGAATGACGCAGCGGCATCGTTCTACGGATATTCGCGACAGACCTTGCGGCAAATGAAGATAAACCAGATCAATGCGCTCGATCAGGAAGAAACGCAAAAAATAATCAATCAACTGCTGCGTTTAGGCTATGGGCATGTGAATCTTCGCCATCGGAACGCTTCAGGCGAACTGCGCGATGTGGAGATCTATGGGGCGAGCATCGCGTTTGAAGGTCGCACGCTGCTGTATGAGATTATCCACGATGTGACCGATCGCGAGCGCGCCCGACGCGAACAGCTTCTTCTCTACGAGGCGATCGATGAGTCATTTAATGAAGTGTATATTTTCGACAACACCTCGTTGCACTTCATCTATGCAAGTCAGGGAGCGCTTCGCAACCTCGGCTACACTCTGGAACAGATGCGCGAACTCACGCCGATGGATCTCAAACAGGATATGCCGGAATCGGAATTTTTGAATTATATCAATCAACTCCGCACAGGCGAAAAGTCGAATGTCGTATTTCAGTCCACCCATACGCGCGCCGACAAGAGCAAGTATCCTGTCGAGGTGCGCCTCTATCTGTGAGAGCAACGGTTGGCTGGCAGTTTTAGTAAAT
>CAYXOW010000153.1:0-1316 GCA_964466815.1 uncultured Treponema sp. | reverse complement strand
AAGGAAGTGGGGAGCCGGTTTTCTTGGCGATCATCGCCGATATGACCGAATATCGGCGCGCGATGGACGCGATTTCCAGCCAGATGAACGAACTTAAGCGATGGCATCGGATCACGCTCAATCGCGAGGAAAGAATTATCGGCCTCAAGCGTGAAGTGAACGAGCTTCTTGAGGCTGCAGGCTTGCCCAAACGCTACAGCGGCGAGCACATCGAAGGAGCGCACGATGCGTGAAGCCTCCCGGCCATCCACAGTCGCTCTCTCCGATACCGCACTCGAAGAAGCGACTCGAGCTCGGCACGCACTCCTGAGTCTGATCGAAGATCAGATGCTCACCGAGGAAGCCTTGCGGCGTTCCCAATCGAAGCTCGAACACCTGATATCCGCGATCAAAGGTCTGTCGCAGGCCCGCACGCTCGAGGAACTACAGCGTATCGTCGTCACCTCGGCGCATCAGCTCGTCCAGTCGGATGGAGCGACAATGATACTTCGTGACGGCGAATTCAGTTCATACGTGGATGAAGACGCGATAGCCCCGCTCTGGAAAGGAAAAAAAATTCCGCTCGATTCCTGCATCAGCGGCTGGGTGATAAAGAATAAGACTCCTGCGGTCGTTCCTGATATTTACGCCGACGACCGAATTCCTGTGGAATTGTACCGATCCACCTTCGTAAAAAGCCTCGTGATGTTCCCCATCAATCGATTCGAACCCATCGGCGCAATCGGTAACTATTGGTGCGGATCGCACACTGTATCCGACCAAGACATGCGCCTTTTAGAGAGCCTTGCGGACTCGGCGGCAGTCGCCATCGAGAAAATGTCGCTGGTGCAAGATTTGGAGCGGCGTGTTCGGCTCAGAACGGAACAACTCGAGGCAGCCAACAAGGAACTGGAATCCTTTTCCTACTCGGTATCCCATGATCTTCGCGCGCCGCTGCGCGCCATCGATGGCTATGTCCGCATTCTCGTAGAAGATTTCAGCGCATCGATGGGCGAAGAAGGTATGCGCCTGTGCTCCATAATCAGCAAGAACGCGCGCAAAATGGGACAGCTCATCGATGATCTCTTGTCGTTTTCTCGGACAGGAAAAGCGAATATCGAAAAATCTACAATCGACATGCGCGCGCTTGCAGAGAGTGTGTATAACGAACTTGTGCCGGCATCGGCGCGGACGCGCATCGAGTTTGAGATCGCCGATATACCCCCTGCGTTCGGCGACCCTACCCTCATTCGGGCGCAGCCCGCTGGCCGTCAACCCGTAACCTTGC
The DNA here is from genome assembly GCA_964466815.1 of uncultured Treponema sp. Taxonomy (GTDB): domain Bacteria; phylum Spirochaetota; class Spirochaetia; order Treponematales; family Rectinemataceae; genus Rectinema. The sequence continues at coordinate 49 of CAYXOW010000153.1, read as the reverse complement.
CGGTGCTCAGACCGAACGTCCCAGCAGGTATAATAATAGGCACCCCCTG
>CAYXOW010000152.1:237-5007 GCA_964466815.1 uncultured Treponema sp. | reverse complement strand
GACTGGAGTTCAGACGTGTGTTTATGCAGTGTGGTGGATTCGGCAGGCCATTCTCAAGGCCATCTGCGAGAAGAGCCGTATGATTCGCCTCCCCCTCAACAGGGCGAACGAGCTTGTTCAAATTGAAAAAGCACGTGCCCTCTTTGAAGGCGAGCTCTCTGAAGATGCTGAAATTAAAGAAGTGGCTGAGTTCCTCGAAATGGAACCGGAGCATGTCAAAGATATCATTTCAATTTCTCGCGATTTAATTTCACTCGACGCACCGGTATACGACGAAAAGAATTCGACTTCTGTGGGCGAGCTCATTGAAAATGTGCATCTTGAAAGCCCTGAACAGAGCGCAATTCAGTCGAGCTTGCGCGACGATATCAATAAGGTGCTCTCAACCCTCACCGCAAAGGAACGAGAAATTGTTGAGTACCGATTCGGGTTAAACGGTAAACGCCCAATGAGCCTCAAAGAGATTGGCGATCGGATGCATCTGACAAAAGAGCGGATTCGACAGATCGAAAAAGCGGCCTTAAAGAAGGTATCTGTTCCCGAAACCATGGAAGTTCTTCAGGCTTACGTGGCCTGAAGGCCTTCTTTCTTGAACTACACAGCCTTGGCGTTTCGCCAAGGCTTTTTTTATAGGAAAGCTTAGAATATACTGATGCGCATGGAATCGTACCACACAATGAATAATTTTTCTCGTTTTTTACTCGAAAGCAAAGCAGCTATTTCAAAAGAAATTCAGAATATTATTATATATAACAAAGAAATATTTAATTCTACACCAAACATGGGCTCTTGGTTATCTCAAGAAATGATGGATTTTTCCACCACAGGGAAAATGCTTCGTGGCGCCCTCGCGTTGCTTGGGGCGAAACTTTTCGCCACTGACAGTTCTGAAATTTACACTCAAGCAACTCAGCTCGCCGCTGGACTCGAGCTGCTTCAGGCCGGACTGCTTGTCCACGATGACATCATGGATCACGACGAGACGCGAAGGGGCAAACCGACGTGCCATATTCGTCTCGCTCATCGTTTCACTGAGAAAGGTGCAGTTTCTAGTTCTGTCGATGCACTAAAGGCGGCAGAAGCCCAGGGTATCTGCGTGGGAGACCTTTTCTTTTTTCTCGCGTGGAAGACGCTATCTGCCCTGCCCGCTTCGGTTTCCTCGCGTGTGGCCCACGAACATGCTCTGGTAACCCTCGCGCAGATGCGCGATGTCGAATTCGGGTACGGCGCAGAGAGTCCGTCTCTCCAAGATGTGCTCGAGATGTATAGGCTTAAAACCGCTCGCTACACTGTCGCACTACCTCTCACAGCGGGAGCACTGCTCTCCTATTCAGACAATGTGGCTGCTCGAGAGGATTCCGTTTCTTTCAATAGACTAAAAGCCGCGCTCGACCAATATGGCGAGGCGATGGGTCTCGTTTTTCAATTGCAGGATGACAGGCTTGGTTTATTTGGAGATGAGAAGGAGCTCGGCAAACCGGTGGGCTCAGATATAAAAGAGGGAAAGAAGACGCCTTATATTCTTTCGCTGCTTCCAAAACTGAGCATTGACGAGCACGCAACATTCTTTTCCTTTTTTGGAACCCCCTCGATCAACTCTAGCAACATCGAGTGGCTCCGTTCGACGGTTATCGCACATGGTGTCGAAGAAGAGTTGCGCACGCTCATTGAGGGTTTTACGGTTCAAGCCCTGTCTTCACTCCAGGTCCTCGCTTCGATGCCAGAGATTGCTCCCACCACGATCGAGATGCTTAGAAATTTTATCGAGTTCTCGAATGCCCGCAGTCGCTAAAATTCATCTCTCTTTGTTTCACGTGAAACAATCCCCAGCCGTTGCCCAACTATATCGCCTTTGATATTCGATAGGGCATATCATCCACTATAAAATGAGGGCCGCCCATCAAAGGCGGCCCTCATTATCGTCACGAAGGGCGTAATCTGCTTTCGGTCGTCACGCCTCTTCTTGTTGCTGAATGATCTTGTCCATACCTATGACGCTGTCGGGCGGTTCAATGTTGACGATACGTACCCCCTTCGCGGCTTTCCCCATCTGGCGAACCGAGGAAACGCTCAGTTTTATGGTTTTCCCGGCAGAGGTGATAACCATGACCTCGTCTTCCTCGCGGACCGATACCGCCTTGATGACCTCGCCCGATACCTCGTCGGGATCGTAAATCGTTTGACCATGCGTGCCGCGCGCGTGGGAATTGAAGAGATCGTACTTTACGCGCTTGCCGGATCCATTCTGAGTAATGATAAGCATCGACTCTTCAGAGTCTACGCGGAGCATCGCGGCGAGTTCATCGTTGTCGCGCAGAGTGATGCCGCGGACGCCGCGCGCGGCACGCCCCATCTCGCGAACCTGGGACTCTTCGATGCGCAGCGCTTGTCCTTTCCTAGAGATGAGTACGACTTCGTCGGTACCGTTTGTTAGAATCGCGGAGACCAGCCTGTCGCCCTCATCCAGGTTGATACCGATAATTCCGCGCGTTTTCGCGTTGGCAAACTCTTTCGTGGCCACCTTCTTGACTACACCGTTGAGCGTGCCCATCAAAATGTACTGCGTATCGGAAAAATCGCTGAAATCGACCACCGCGGTGATCTCTTCATCTTCGGAAATCGCGAGTAATGATCGGATGTGGCTTCCACGTGCCTGCCGGCTCGCTTCGGTAATTTCGAGGGCCTTGAGCCAATACGCCTTGCCCCAGCTCGATATAAAGAGAAGATAGTCATGGGTGTTGGCGATGAAGAGCTGCTGGATGAAATCGTCTTCAATGAGCGAGGCTGAGTTGGAGCCCTTGCCTCCCCTGCCCTGCGATTTATACTGATTAACCGAGATCCTCTTAATAAAGCCCTTGTTGGAGATGAGAATCACCATCTCTTCTGGCTTGATAAGGTCTTCGAGGTTGATCTGTTCGACTTGGTTGGGCACGATTTCAGTGCGCCGCTCATCGCCATATTTCTCGGCGAGCTCGTGGGTTTCTTGTTTGATTACTTTATAAATCGCATTTGGATTTGCGAGAAGCGATGTGAGATACTCGATGCGCGCCTCTATCTCTTTTAATTCGGCGAGTATCTTTTCAGTTTCGAGACTAGTGAGGCGCCCCAGACGCATATCGACGATGGCCTGAGACTGAGTATCGGTCAAACCGAAGCGCTCGCAGAGGCGCGACTTTGCAGAGTCGATATTGGTGCTCGATTTAATGATCGCGATGACTTCATCGATATTCTTGAGCGCGATCACCAAACCACGCAGAATGTGGGCGCGCTCTTCTGCCTTGCGGAGCTCAAACTGCGATCGCCGCGTAACCACTTCAAAGCGATGCTTGACAAAATAGAAGATAAGTTCTTTTAAATTAAGACATTTCGGCGCTCCATCGACGAGCGCAAGGTTGATGACGCCAAAGGTGCTCTGCAAGGGTGTGTGCATGAAGAGCTGATTGAGCACAATTTTAGTGATTGCGCCCTTCTTGAGTTCGAGCACAATGCGGATACCCTCGCGGTCGCTCTCGTCGCGCAGGTCAGAGATCCCATCGATCTGCTTATCGCGCACAAGGTCGGCGATACGCGTCACAAGCGTCGTTTTATTCAGCGCATAAGGAATTTCGGTAAAAACGATCTGTTCGCGTCCACTTTTCATTGTCTCGATGACAAAGCGACCGCGAACCGTGAGGCGCCCACGTCCCGTTTCAAATGCATCGCGAATTCCCTGCATGCCGTAGATGATACCACCAGTGGGGAAGTCTGGGCCTTTAATGTAATTCATTAATTCATCAACAGTTATATTGGGATTGTCGATGTAAGCTTCGATTGCCTGCGCGGTTTCGCGAAGATTGTGGGGGGCCATATTAGTCGCCATGCCCACCGCGATGCCGCTTGAACCGTTGATGATGAGATTCGGAATCGCTGAGGGAAGCACGTTCGGCTCTTTGAGGCTCTCATCGTAGTTCGGCACAAAATCGACGGTCTCTTTGTCAAGATCGGCGAGCATCTCCTCGCCGATTTTCGAGAGTTTCGCCTCGGTGTAGCGGCTCGCGGCGGGTGGGTCGCCGTCGATGGAACCAAAATTCCCCTGCCCCTGCACGAGCGGATAGCGCAGCGAAAAATCCTGTGCCATGCGTACGAGAGCATCGTAGAGCGAGAGGTCGCCGTGCGGGTGATACTTTCCCATGGCGTCGCCCGTAATGCGCGCGCTCTTTTTAGTCGGCGCGTTGTTGCGAAGACCAAGCTCGTCCATCGCAAAGAGAAGCCGTCTGTGTACCGGCTTAAGCCCATCGCGCACATCCGGCAGCGCGCGCGAGACAATGACCGACATCGCATAGTTGAGGTAGGAAGTCTTGACCTCTTCTTCTATGGGTACAGGAATGATATTGCTTGAATCTGCCATTTTTTGCTGCCTTTATACGTCGAGATTCGCTACAGCGAGGGCATTCTCCTCGATGAACTGACGCCGCGGCTCAACCTGTTCTCCCATGAGCGTCACGAACATCTCTTCAGCGAGAATCGCATCTTCCATCGTGATGCGTTTAATGAGCCTGCGCTCTGGATCCATGGTGGTTTCCCAAAGCTGTTCGGGGTTCATCTCGCCCAAGCCTTTGTAGCGCTGCACTAATATCTTCGAGGGGTCCTTGCTCGTCTGGCGAAGAATTTGATCCTTCTCTTCATCGGTGTAGGCGTAGTGCACTTCTTTGTCGAAAGCCACGCGGTACAAGGGCGGCATAGCGAGGTACACATGTCCATTTTCGATTAACTTGGTCATGTAGCGGTAGA
>CAYXOW010000152.1:0-221 GCA_964466815.1 uncultured Treponema sp. | reverse complement strand
AGGTCAGAAGAAGCGTGCGGATGTGCGAGCCGTCGACATCGGCATCTGCCATGATGATGACCTTATGGTAACGGAGCTTGGAGACGTCGAAATCCTCTCCGATGCCGGTGCCCAGGCTCGCGATGATCGGCTGCAATTTGTCGTTGCCGATCACCTTATCGAGGCGCGCCTTTTCGACATTGAGCATCTTGCCCCAGAGCGGTAGAATCGCCTGATTGACG
>CAYXOW010000151.1:0-5076 GCA_964466815.1 uncultured Treponema sp. | reverse complement strand
ACAAACTTGGAGGCAAGGAAAAAGGCAACCGTATGATTCGAATAGCTCGACCCGGAAAGCAGCTTTGCAGGACCTGCTGCCTGGATGATCGGTTTTGCACACTCGGTGCACTGGCACGGACCGTATTTCTTGAGGATATGGACATTGACCACCGCGCGGGCGGGGATAATCTCCAGCTCTTCCCGCACCTCCTGCCCGATCTCTGGACGTACCGCCCCACACGCTGGACAAGTCCGCTCCTCTAGCGGCAGCTCGTGGACAATCTCCCTATGTTCAAGGTTTGCAGGCAGCCCCTTCCTGCCCCGGGCTTTCCGCTCGTGGGATGCAACCTGGATCTTCTTCCCAGGTTGTGGTAGCGCCTCCGCATAGGTCTCTGCCTCGTTGAAGAGCCACTGCTGCTGCGGGTTTTCGTTTTCTTGCTTCCGCTGCTCACTCGAGGAGCCGAAGAATCTGCGGCGCAGAACTTCATATTTTTCTTCTGTTGCAAGGAGCTGCAGTTTCAGCTGAGTGATTTCTTCATGCAATTCATGTGCACGGCGTGCCTGCTCCACCACCAGTTGCTTGAGGCTTGCAACATCGTCAGGCAGCTCATGCACCACCGCGTCCATGCAGCGATTCTATCATGAATAGCCCTGATTGTCAGCACTTTTCTTATACTAGACCGAGAAATACTGCTTCACCCGGTGCTCCCTAAAGATGTCGATGCCTTTCAAAAGGAGCTTGAATCGTTCCCGTTCGATCGTGAGGACTCCCTTGTGTTGCTTCGTCCAGGGAAAGCGCTCTTCTTCGAGCCGCTTGACCCACAGACAGAAGCCCGTGCGATCCCAGTAGAGCACTTTCATCACTCTCCGGGTTTTCCCGAGGAAGACAAAGTAATCCCCTGAGAAGACGCTGTCGGATTTCTTTTCGTTGGCGATCTGGGCCAGGCCGTTGATCTGTTTGCGCATATCGGTGATCCCTGCCACCAAGTGAATCTGCCGGTCCTTCTTGAAATACATCCTTCGCTCCTTTTCAGGAGCAAGGATACTAGACTTTTCAAACCCCGGCGGACGGGGTGAAATTTACCCTTACGATCAATATTGCTCGTTTTTCCGTTCAGGCATCAATTGGGGGAATATATATGCTCCACTATGTAATCGGAAATGGTTTCGGTATAAGCAGTATCCCTGCTGTTACAAGCGATTTGGCACTGTGGTTTTCCTTGGACCGAAAGAAGATTTTCCACATTGGAGCAGGCGTGACTACAGTTTTCCCCAGCGATTTTTCCTTCTCTGAAGTGCCGGTTGTAGGATGGGCTGGACTTAAAGCAGCGCTTTAATTTTTTACGATCTAAGTCCAAATTCTCTCAACGCTTCATCAAAAAGCACCTGTTTTTCTTCGGCTTGAGAGACCGACATTGCGATGAGAGGATCGAGTTCGAGAGATGTATAATAATCGGCCAGTTCTTGAAAATGAGGCTTAAGGATTGGATGCTTAGGGCTGAAAAGAACACAGCAGTCTTCATAAGGAAGTATTGATATATCATAAGTGCCTATTTTTTTCGCGAGTACGATTGTTTCTTCTTTATCGATTCCCACTAAAGGCCTAAAAACCGGCAGTTGCGCGAGGCTCTGCGAGAGACGCATATTCTCTGCTGTCTGGCTTGCGACTTGACCTAGGCTTTCACCAGTAACAATTGCTTTGGCTTTTATGCGCTGCGCGATAATCGATGCTGCGGACATCATCGCCATTCGCAGCATCAGTGTGTTTGCCTCTTCCCGAGGACCTTTTGCGATTTTTTGTTGGACCTGAGTAAAAGGTACGATCCAGAGATATAAACCTCCAGTCCAAGCGGCCAAGCGAACGGCAAGACGCTCGACCTTTTGCTGCGCTTCGATTGACGTATAAGGATATGTGTGAAAGTACACTGCTTCAAGCGCGAGACCTCGCCGCGCCATCATAAACCCTGCTACAGGAGAATCGATGCCGCCAGAAAGGAGGAGAAGGCCTTTCCCCTGAGTGCCTGTGGGAAGACCGCGCGGACCTGGCACCGCGTTCGTATAGACATATGCACGCTCTCGGATCTCGATCATGATCGTAAAATCGGGTGTATGAACATTTACTGAGAGACTTGGATTATCCTGGAGTACGGCATCCGCAGCGGCGACACTCATTCCATAGGAATCGAGGGGGAAGCTCTTGTCGGAACGCCGAGTCTCCACTTTGAAGGTCTTTGCGCCGAGACCAAATTGATCTCGGGCGCATTGAATGGCAGCGGCTATGATAGCTTCCGGGCGCTTCTGCAATTTTATAGCGCGGGCGATGCCGTTGATCCCCGGGCAATGCTGAAGGGTGAATAAAGCGATTGCGGCATATTTTTCATCGATACTTAAAAAGAATCTCCCCGGATACTCCTCGAGATCAAAGTGGATTCCCTTGAGGCGAAAACGGATCTGTTCTTTAAGATGGTGTATAAATTCCCGCTTATTGCCGAGCTTAAGCTCAATTTCTCCTGGTTTTATGAGAAAAAAAGACTGCATGCCCTGTAGTATCAGGTTTTTAGCCTTCTGTACAAGTCCTCGGAAATCTCCAGAAAAGTATCGATGTCGTGCAATGTCGAGGTGCTGCCTGTAGAAACACGAAGTGCGCACAATGCTATATCTTCCGGAATGCTCATTGCGCGCAATATCCGTCTCCCTTGGCGCCCTTTGTTCGATGAGCATGCCGAGCCGGTCGAAACAGCAACCCTACGGTCCGAGAGAGCTCTGACCATCGTTTCTCCACTTACTCCGGGGAAAGCCACCGAAATGATGTGGGGGACGTAACCTCGATCGGATTGGACTCTGTTCGGGATAATGATTGCATCTCCGATATTGGCGATCCCGTCAATGAGCCTCTTTTCAAGTTCATTTGCTATTCTTTGTCGCGCTTTGATCGAAGCGTACGCTTTTTCTGCTGCGAGCGCGAAGGCTATCGCCCCGAAGACATTCTCAGTGCCTGCGCGAAGGCCTTGCTCCTGTCCTCCACCTAAGGCGAGCGCTTCGATTGGTTTATTGAGCCACAGCCCACCAACTCCTTTTGGGCCTTGGATTTTGTGTGCTGAAATGGCAATGCTGTCCGCATAGAGAGCCAATTCTTGCATCGATAGTTTTCCAAAAGCCTGTACGGCATCGACATGAAACCAAGTACCACGAGTTCCTGCCAGGTTTGCCGCTTCTTTGACCGCAAGACCGATCGAAGGGATATCTTGGATAGCGCCAGTTTCGTTGTTGACCGCCATCACAGCTACGAAAGCTGTTTCTTTACGGATGCAGTTCGCAACTGCATATGGATCTATGAAGCCGCGACTGTCGGGGGCAACCCAAGAGATCTCGAATCCCATTTTTTCAAACTGATGGGCTAGATTATCGATTGCTGCATGTTCAATGGATGAAATGACTAGGTGAAGAGGTTTCACCATGCGGCGCGTGTTATACGCTTTTCGAAGGAGGGAGAGTAGAGGTATGTGGTCAGCTTCGCTCCCGCTGCCTGTAAAAAAGAATTTTCCCTTCTGAAAAGTGGCGGCGCGAAGAATTGTCGAGCGGGCATCCTCTAGAAGCGCTTTTGCAGCCTTTCCTTCCAGGTGCGCGCTTGAAGGGTTTCCGTACGCTTCGAGACTGATGGATAGAGCCTTTTTTTGTAGTTCCTCATCGGGCAGCGCTGTGGCTGCCCAGTCCAAATAGACGGTGCTCATGCGTCTTTATATCGACGGTCGGGTATGGCGCGCGGTTCCTTTCCAGATGCGGCGAATTCTCTCGAGAGATAGAGAGCGCAGTAACAGTGGCCGAATTCAGAAATATCCGCTTTTGACCATACGCATGGGCAGACTGCTGTTGCATCGGCCTCTCTATTTCCTTCCGTGTCGCGACAAGGACAGAGAAAGTAGCCATAGCGGTTATAATTTTTCGTGAGGCCTTCAACAAGGCTCTCATAAAAATCTTTGTCGGGATTGAGCGTCCATCCTTGCTTCTTTGCGACCATTTCAGTGAAGATTCTTGTCTGTTCAATTGTCTTTTTTTCGGCCATGGTAAAAGTTCCTTTAAGTTTTAGGGCACTCGTTTATAGACCAAGCGTTAGTTTCCAATCTGCTTCGATGAATCCTACAAGATGTTTTCTTTCATCGATAACTGCAAAGGGAAAGGCGACATTCTCTTTAAATCTCTCTTTGAGCTCTTGTTTGATAGTGTTTTTTATTTCAATCGGAATAAGATCTACATAGAGATATCTGTAGGAAAACCCGTTCGAATCGAGAAAGGCAAGGGCCCGTTTGCAGAATCCGCAGGTCGATAGCGCATATACTATAATATCGTGGTCATTTCGAGTGCCGGTTTTAGACACCACAGGAAGATTGGACAAGTTCATGACACCTCCGATTTTCGTGTAGTATACACTCTGAACATCCTTTCGGCATAGAGATCGACATCGAATTTACGCCGCAACCCCTCTGAACTCATACTTCGCACCGTTCCAAATTTCTCTCGGTGCGGCCATGGTCTATCGTGTCGGCCAAAGCACCACGCTATTCCTGCGTATCCATTGGGATCTCTTCCGTCGAGAGAATAACGATCATTCATTTCAACGGCAAAGGCAAATGCTCGGCTTGGATCGCGAAACCAAGAGAGTATCTTTTTTCCCCAGTACATTCGCATATAATTGTGCATTTTACCGGTGAGTATCATTTCGAGTTGGGCTCCGTTCCAATAAGGATCATCTGTTGCAGCGGACTCGAGAACGTATTCCGAAAAAGCGTCTTCACGTTGAGCGGCTTTCAAAGATTCTTTCGCCCAAGAGGGTATAGCATCGGTATAATGTAGGTAATTCGGACAGAAGAGAACAAAATTGATCGCTAATTCACGTCTCACTACGAGTTCTTCAATATACGCTTGTGCATGTTCAGGATGAAAAAGAAGCGCTTCTTTAGCAAGTCTTCGCGCAGAAACTTGACCAAAATGGAGATAGGGGCTCATATCGCTCTGAACCGCGCAATTAGGATCATTCCGTTGATCTGCATATCGCGATAATTTGTTGTTAAGAAAGCGACGGAATGTGTCCATGCCC
>CAYXOW010000150.1:0-5210 GCA_964466815.1 uncultured Treponema sp. | reverse complement strand
CATGGGTTGTACACCGGTCATCCAATCGGCTTGCTGAAGGTGCAAGCTCCTCGCGAGCGGAGCGAGAAGCAGCGAATCAGCCATCTCCTTATACGCATTCAGAAGAGTCTCATGATTGCCTTGGCTCGTCATTTGATAGAGCGGCATAAAAGGTTCGCTGAGCTCTCCGCCGACAAGATGCTTATACTGCGCTGCAGCGATGAGCCTCCCTCGCATTTTGAGTTCGAGAAAACTCGCTCCTGGAGAACCATCTGGATTGATGAATGCAGGGGTAAGCCCCTTCGGCATGTCTCGATAGTTGGAAGCGAGTTCTGAAAACAGAGGAGCCAGCACTTCAAAGAGAGCGCTGTCTATTGCTTGGTTTTTCTTTTGGTCGCAGTAGCTTGTCGCAGAACCGCCATTAAGCACGCCGAACGCACAAAGATGAAGAAGTTCTGTACCCAGCGACTTTAATGCGCGCATGCTGAATCGCAGTTCTTCAATCCCGCCCTGGGCAAAATGCGTTTGAATTTCAGCGCTCTGCATAAGGAGTTCAAGTCGTTTTACGAGACCAAAACGTTCCAGATTTTGAAGCGCGCCCTGTTTTTCGAACCGGAAGACGATAGCGGAAGGTTGAGTTTCTCTGAGATCTATAACACTGACACCGTCGATCGAGGGAACGCCGGTAGGAATAACTTTTGGATACTTGAGAAAATCGCCGCGATTCGCGCGATTGAGAATTTCAAGGGTGAGATCGACATCAATGTGCTTGTGCAGCATGTCTTGGAGCAACTTGGGGTGAATATCTTCTTTTCTCATGGATGAATCCAACTCAAGCGTTCGATGAGCATTGTAGGGCGGCGACCGCAGCCCCTAACAGTGAAATGTCATAGTTTTTCACTATGAAAACAGGCGTCTGAGAGAGAATTTGGCGTATATGCGGCGCATAATTCTTTTCGAACCAGCGCATAAAGCGGTCATTTTCGATAAGCCAAGGCTCATTTTTAGACGAAATCCCGCCCGCGAGCCACACACCTCCTACCGGCAAAAAAAGGGACGCGAGATTTGCTGCTTTAAGGCCATAGAGGTGCACAAAGACTTCCATGGCGAGAGCACAGTATGGATCGCGGTTAGGATTACGCCGCGCGCTCTTTGAGATGAGCGCAGGCCACTCGCTCCTCGGCTGTTGCAAGATTGAATGGGCCTCTGCGGTAATTTCTCTGCCTAACAGGTCTGCAGTGGTCTCATACGCACCGTTAAGTACGGCAGAGGTAAAATGATCTGAACAGAGAAACTCGAAAATATTCGCGATACCCTGCCCTGAAACTGCAAGTTCAGCCCCGGCGGGAAAGCCCACACGATCGCTCATCCACTCGTGAAATGCATACGTCAACTTGTCGTAACAGGGCATCTCCGAATGGCCGCCCTCGGAAGCGTACGCGCTCACTCTCCCTACGTTTCGCTCCACAAACCCAACGCCAAGCCCTGTACCTGCGCCTATTACCAGCATCATGCCATCCCTCGGCGTAGGCAGCGCGCCATCGCTGTGGGGCATCTGCGTCACCTCTCGCTTGTCGCGATAATCGAGAAGGGTAATCGCATAGGAAAGCGCAGTAAAATCGTTTATAAGTTTTACCGGCGTCTGGAGAACGCGTTCAAGTTCGTCGGCCCGAATCGCCCATGGAGCATTGGTCAACTGAATACTCTGATCCGATTGAACAGGACCTGCTCCCGAAATACAGCAAAAATCGATTTTGCGACCATCAGTGTACCCGCGGGTCTCCTGAAGGAATCGCCGAACTGGATCGAGAAGGGAGTGTTCCTCCTGCGTCGAGAAGCGCGATTTTTGTAAAAGATTTATGCCGTCTTCGTTGTGTTCCGCGAGTGCGAGGTTTGTATTGGTACCCCCGATATCGCCAACTAAAAAGAGCCTCTTCATACTTCTACTATATCCGAGATATCACCGGGTCGAAAAGGCCGGTGCATGTTTCGAGGAAGCGCGGAGCAGCGCAATTATATCGGTATTTTTGTAATATTTTTCTTTCGAGGCATCGAAGATTTCCATATGAAGATGATCGCCGCCACCTTTTTTTCGCGCGTTGATTCCGGAATTGCCGCTCCGACCGATCGGTTGTCCGCGTTGCACTATCTGACCTTTTTCGACAGCCACATCATAAAGATGAAAGTAGAGATAGTACCTGTTTTCATAGGGAGAAAAGATAATGACACCATTTCCAGACTTCGGCGAGATGCCTCCGTGAATAAAAGAAAGTTCTCGACTCTTCCGCGGATAGCCAAGCCAATCGACTCCAGTCGCCACCACCAATCCATCGCTTATAGAATGAATAGAGGGCCCACGCTGTACGTCTCCGCTGAGATAGTCCATATCGCGGAGAAATATGTCGAGCGCAAATGTGTGTGAATAATCGAGATCCTGGGGCGATGGAAAAGAAAAAAGCCCAGGAAGCGTGACATCTCCTCTCCATGTGGTTACTTTTGGTTCGATCCATTGCGAAGGGAGGGGCGGCACAGCGGCTTTCAGCATTGTGTAGAGCGCCGTAAAGAGCGCGCTGTATCGGCTTCGAAGCGATGCCATTTCTTCGTGATTGAATGCAATGTAATTGTATTTAAGTTCAGCAGGGTATGAGATTCCGCTCATATCCTGGTAATCCTCTGAATCTCTATCGTCAATGAGCATCGCGAGAATTCGACCTGCAGAGGGAATGAGTAAGTCTGCGCTTAAGGTAGGGTCGAAGCCCGAAGAGAGAATGTGCGATGTGAGCAGCGCTGCATCTTTGTGCACTGAATCGAGTGAAATTTGGGCTATCGTTTCTGGCAAAAAACATCCCATCTCATCGAAAATGTCCATTTCAGCAAAAGAGTGGGGACTCACGTTCGAACTTGTAGTCGAACACGTGGCGTCTTCAGTGCGAAGAATAGGTGTTTCGGGATAAGGATTTAATAACAGCATGCTGCCTCTCGCAAATGCAATGGCGATGAGACACATTAATAGAATGATATCATGCCGAGCTCGAAACCACACATTGATGCCTTTCGAAAAGGAATACTACTTCAGCAGCGCTCTGTAAGCGCCCTCATGGCGACAGCGAAAAGTCTCATGCTCGTGAGCGCATCGCCGAGAGCACGGTGTTGAGCATCGGAATCAAGGCCGAGCGAAAACGCCAGTTTCCCGAGATTATATGAGTGCATTGAGGGAAATGCAATCTTAGCGAGCCCAAAAGTATCGGCAGCTTCGATGAGGTTCGGCATCTGCCTGATGCGCGAAAATTCTTGTTCGATAAACCCAATATCGAACTGTACATTGTGACCTACCATCACGCGATCTCTGCAGAGCGAAACGATTTTATCGGCGAGACTTCCGAAATTCGGTTCGCTCGCCACCATCGCATCGGTGATCCCGTGGATGCGACTCGCCTGCAATGGGATAGGCACACCTGGATTTATAAGCGAAGCGAAGCGCTCCTGTTCATGCAGCGCCCCTTCAGCGTCGAATATGAATTGTACAAGGGCAATCTCCACTACCCTTCCCGCGATTGGATCAAGTCCCGTCGTCTCTACGTCCAAGGCGGTATACTGCCTCTGTTCCCAAGGTTCATCTTGGCAGGTCGGGAGAGGCCAGGATACGCCTTTCCATGTATTCGAGACTTTCAGAAACCATGGCGAAGGATCTTTGCGAGTAAAATTCTCCTGAGTCTCAAACAGTGAGGCCCACAGAGGCGCCCCTTGCGTTTGAATCATGCGCGTTTTGCCTCGATCACTGCACGAATATCAGCCTCGATCTTCGCGATCTTCTGTTTCGTTTCATTTTTGCTCGAGGCGAGATCACCACTCTCCCCGTGGCAGAGAATATAGTATTTAATTTTAGGCTCGGTGCCGGACGGACGAACAATGAGAAGTGTTCCATCTTCGAGGCGCCACTGAATTACGTCGCTCTGAGGAAGATTCCTATTCGAACGCTCTCCATGGGCATCCCATTCGGTGCCAGCTTCAATGTCGCGAGACCAAATGACCTTAAGCCCTCCAAATTGACTTGGGCGGTTTTGACGATAAGAGTTCATGATATCCTTCATGATTTTCATGCCCTGTTCGCCCTCGAAATAGAAGCTGAGCCCTTTTTCTTCATAGTAGCCGAATGTTCGGTAGAGCTCCTCAAGCCGATCGAGCAAACTCACACCCTTGGATCGCCAGTACAGCGTCATCTCCGCGGTGATTGCAGCAGCTGAAATGCCATCTTTATCGCGGGTCTCCGTTTCGATGAGGTGGCCATAGGATTCTTCGGTTCCATAGATAAAATCAAGCCCCTCGTGCTCAAACTTGCGCATAATGTCGGCGATCCATTTGAATCCTGTGAGACACTCAAAACTTGATACACCGTAATGTTCTGCGATTGCTTTTTGAAATTCTGTCGTGACGATGCTCCGAATCGCTGCAGGGTGCGGCGGCATCTTGCCGAGTTCCTGGAGAGTGTGGGCGATATAATCGAGGTGAAGAGAACCGAGCTGATTCCCCGTCACAAGCACAAATTCACCCTTTCCGTCGGGCACTGCAATGCCTAGACGGTCCGCATCGGGGTCTGTCGCCATCACTACATCAGCTTTCGTCTTCTTCCCTAGGGCAATCGCCATGGCAAGCGCTGCTGACTCCTCGGGATTGGGATAGGACACCGTTGGGAATTCACCATTAGGATCGCGCTGTTCTGGGACAGTGAGCACATTGAGACCAAGCTCTTTCATGATGCGTTCGAAGAGCATCGCACCAGTGCCGTGCAGCGGCGTGTACACGATATTCACCGACTTGCCGAGATCAGAGAAGAGCGCTGGGCGAAGCAGATGCGATTTGACCATTGCGACATACATGTCATCGATTTTTGTATCGATATCGACGAGAAGTCCGCGGGCTCGCGCTTCCTCTTCCGATATGAATTTGACGGATGTAACATGGAGGACCTTTTCAATAATGCCTGTGTCATGAGGAGGCACCACCTGCGATCCGTCGTTCCAATACGCTTTATACCCATTGTACTGAGGAGGGTTGTGACTTGCGGTAACTACGACGCCCGTATCGGCACCGAGCGACCTAATTGCAAAAGAAAGCTCAGGGGTTGGACGCAGCGATGTAAAAAGGTACGCCTTGATACCATTTGCCGCGAACACGAGGGCGGTCGCACGCGAAAACTCTTTGGATTTGCGCCTTGAATCGTAAGCGATAAC
>CAYXOW010000149.1:3338-5249 GCA_964466815.1 uncultured Treponema sp. | reverse complement strand
CTTGTGATCATCCCGATGATCACAAGTCCTTTGAGCGCGAGCCAGCCACCGAGACTCGCCAGCACGATCACAAAGAAACTGCCGAGCACACCCGTCAGCGGCATGAGGAGCATCGCGTATGAGTTGGCGTAGACCGCCGACGTGAACACCGCCGCGTTCTGCTTCCTAAAAAGCTCGATCGCCGAATCGTTTCTGCGGAATGCTTTGATCACCTTGAAGCCGGAGATTGTCTCCTCCGCGACCGCGTTTAGGTTCCCGAGATTTTTCTGCAATTCTCTGAATCCTTTGCGCGTGTACTTCGCCACGAAATTGCTGAACCACCAGATCACGGGCATCACGATGAGGCTCGCGAGCGCGAGCCAGTGGTTGAGGATGAACATGCTGATGATGATGCCCGCCATCGTAATGACGCTGGCGATGAGCGAAATAATGTTCTGCGAGACTGCTTGGTTGATCGCGTCGATGTCGTTCGTGAGCCTGCTCATGAGCCCACCAGCTGGGTTCGTGTCGAAGAAGCGCATGGGAAGCGATTGAATGTGCACAAAGAGGTCACCCCGAAGATTTTTGAGCGCTTCCTGCGAGATCCACGCCATCCGCCAGTTCGCGAGAATATTGAAGCCGTTGCTGAGGATGTAAGAAAACACCATGAGGAGGGCTATAGTCACGAGGCTCGCAGAATTTTTCCCACCGATGCTCGTGTCGATCGCTCGCCCAAGGAGGTATGGCCCTGCGAGCCCAAGGAGAGACTGGAGGAGCACGAGGATCGTTACAAACACGATTGGCCCTTTGAAGGGTGCAAGGTAGCCGAAGAGCCTCAGGAGCGCCTTGCGCGGATCGGCTGCGGTCTCGAATTTTGCGGGGCGCCCCGCGCTTCTCCTCGAGAAGCTCGAACGCACATCCTGGATCGAGGGTGTAGTCTCATAGGCCATGGCGCACCCCCGCTCCGAGCTGCGAATCGTATATTTCCTTGTATATTTGACTCGTCTTGAGAAGCTGGCGATGCGTTCCCTCGGCCACCACACGCCCCTCATCGAGCACGATAATCGTATCGGCGTTGAGCACGGTGCTGATCCGCTGCGCCACCATCACCACTGTGGTACCACGCTCCGCGCTCGCGATGGCGCTGTGGATTTTCGTCTCTGTTTCGACATCGATGGCGCTTGTCGCATCGTCGAGAATAAGGATCGAGGGCTTGCAGACAAGGGCGCGCGCGATCGCGATACGCTGTTTCTGTCCGCCCGAGAAGTTCGCGCCGCGCTCTTCGACGTGGGTCTCATACTTCAGCGGCAACTGCTCGATAAAATCGTGTGCCTGCGCGGCGCGCGCGGCCGCGATCACCTCCTCATCGCTCGCTTCGGGCCTGCCGTAGCGAATGTTGTCCCGTACAGTCCCCGAAAAGAGCACCGTATCCTGCGGCACAATCGCAATGTGCTTAAGAATCGAATCATTTTTCAGCTTACGTACGTCGTGGCCATCGATGGACACCGCACCCGAGCTCGCGTCGTAGAAGCGTGGAATGAGGCTCACGAGGCTCGATTTTCCGGAGCCTGTCGCGCCCAGGACAGCCGTGGTCTTACCGGGCTCGGCACGCGTGCAGATATCCTCCAGCACCGATACCGAAGTGTCGCTGTTATAGTGGAAATTCACGTGGTCGAAATCGATCGCACCTTTCACCGGTTCGTCAAGCGTCTTGGCATCCGAAGCCTCAGGAACCTCAGGCTCCGCGTCGAGCACCTCGCTGATCCGCCGTGCGGAGGCGAGACCGTTCGCCCAGTTGTTCGAGAGCTGCGTCATCATCGTGAGCGGTTGGAGCGTTGCCATGAGGTAGTTCGTAAACGCGATGATCTGGCCCAGAGTCAACTTCCCGCCGATGGATTGGATGCCGCCCAGCCACACGACAAGCACAATACC
>CAYXOW010000149.1:2938-3328 GCA_964466815.1 uncultured Treponema sp. | reverse complement strand
AAGAAGGGTGAGTATCGGCCCCATCGACGCCATGAGCTGCATAACGCGGATGTTTTCATGCGCGAGGTTCTCGTTTGCCGCCTCAAAGCGCTGCGCCTCAAAGTCACCGCGTACAAAGGATTTAACCAGCCGCGCGCCCGATATATTTTCTTGGAGCACCGTGTTGAGCCTATCGAGGCGCTGCTGCACGGTTCTGAAAAAGGGCTCCAGTTTTGTGCTGAAAAAGTATATCACGATGCCGCCCGCAACGAAAATCGGCATCATCGTGAGGGCTAGTGTCCTGCTCGTCACGAACATCAGAATAATGCTCCCGATCATCGAAAGGGGTGCGCGCGTTCCGATGCGCAGCGACATTTGGAAGAGTCGCTGCACCGCTGCGGTGTCGCTCAT
>CAYXOW010000149.1:1380-2891 GCA_964466815.1 uncultured Treponema sp. | reverse complement strand
ATCTTGACGAAACTCTCCTCCCGGAGATCGCGCGCGATGCTCTCGCCGACTCGGATCGAGGAGATACTGTTCAGCACCGCGACCGTCGCCGAGAGCATCGAGATGACGAGCATGATCGCGGAGGTGCTCAGTACCACGGAGAGATTCTTTTGTCGGATTCCTTGGTCGATGAGATGCCCCACGAGGCGCGGTACAGCGAGATCAAACCCAACCATCGCCACAAGCATCACGAGAGAGAACACTGAGAGTTTCCAGTATGGTTTGGCGAAACGGAGAAATTTCTTAAAATCGTTCATTTTGCGCCCTTACTCAATTGATCAAGAAGGCGTTCTTGAGAATGTCCATGGCCGCTTCGACGGTCCACCGATCTTTAACGCTCAGTGAGCTCATTCGCTGTCGAATGAAGAGGCGGTTTTCGCGCACGTTCTCGTCGAGTATCTGACGGGCGCTGGGCGTAAGGTCGAGTCGAACAAGTCGCCCGTCGTCGGGGTCGGGGCTGCGCACCACAAGTCCCTTCGCAACAAGCGCATCGATCGCTTGGCTCACCGCCGAACAGGATATTTGCCGTTTTTGCGCAATTTCGATGCTGTGGTGGAACCCCCGGTAGATGTGTCTGAGGGTGTGGAACTGCTCGAGACTGATGCCTAATTTGCCCGTGCCGGCTGTTCTGAAGTTCGATCGGATGCGATCCCACACGGGTGGAAGCACTTCGAGGATGGCATCGATGCTTCGCTCGATCGAAGCGTCTGGATCTTCCATGCTGATAATCTTCCTGTGCGAATAAAATGCTTAAGATGCTAAACTATTTTGGCAACGAGAAGCGAGCGTGTCAACAGCAAGGGGCGCATCTCCAGTGAAGGCGTGCATGCGCTCGCTTGTAAAGTCGTATGCATCGCCTTTCGGTGGGCCTCAATGCTCGACAAGCGGGGCACTCTGCGGAGGCTTTCCCGCCTCGAAGAACATTTTGCGGTAGTCGCGCGGCGCAAGCCCCGTGCACTTTTTGAAGACTTTCGTGAAATGGAAGGGATTCTCGAAGCCGAATCGATAAGCGACATCGGCGATCGTGAGCTGATTGTCGATGAGCACCGCCGATGCGGCCTCGATCTTAAGCCGGGTAAAGTACTGGAAGGGCGACATTCCAAGGTTGTGCCGAAAGAGCCGTATGAAATACTCTTCGGAAATGCCGAGCATCCCGGCCAGGTCGTCCGAGCTTAGTTTTTCACGCACCCGCTTGGTCATGAGCGCCAGCGCCCGCTCGACATGCTCGTTCTTGGACCGCACCACTGGATGGGCGTACTCCGAAGAGCCGTCGAGGTGGTCGAACCAACGGTAGAGGAGGCTCACGAGTGCGAACTCCGCGGCTTTGCGTGAGCCTTCAGACGTCGATTTTGAGAGCCGGTACAAGTCATCGAGGAGAAATCGGTCCTTCGCGTCGGCGGGAAGGGAGCGACTCCGTGCGTGCCAGAGCCGCCCTAGGTAGCTCACGATCTCTTCGTCGGCGTGATTTCCCG
>CAYXOW010000149.1:0-1360 GCA_964466815.1 uncultured Treponema sp. | reverse complement strand
CGAAAGAGCACAGCATAATAACTGATAGGTTTTTCTACGGCTTCCGGCAGGATCGAATGGAATTCACGCGGCTGTACGAAATATATTTTATTGCCGTCTATCACGTATTTTGCGCGATTTATAAGCAGAGCTCCTTGTCCTTCCATGAAATAATGGAATTCATACTCGCCGGGGCCATGGGCGTGGTAACGACCGTGCCAGGCGAGCCTTTCCCCGCTGATGAGTCGGTAGACATAGACTGCGTCGCTGATCTTCACCATTTCAGAATGTCAATAACGGATATGATTTGTCAATATCTCGCATTGTGTTTTCCGAAAAACACCCCTAGGCTTTCATTACGTAATTCAAAATACCACGTGAATGAGCCCGGCAGGGGGGTGCAATGAAGCGGATGTGCGGTATCGACCTCGGTACGCAGAGCTGCAAAGTGATCGTGTACGACCCAGACTCAAGGCAGATTCTCGCGACATCGCAGGCTGTGCTCGATATCATCGCCAAGAATGACGGCACGAGGGAGCAGAGGGCCGAGTGGTATGAATCAGCGCTCGAGGCTTGTTTCTCCGCGATTCCTGCAGAGGTCCGTGCGACGATCGGCGCTGTTGGCGTCTCCGGGCAACAGCACGGATTTGTGCCTCTCGACCGCGCGGGTGTGCCGATACGCGCGGTAAAACTTTGGAACGACACATCGACCGCCGCCGAGTGCGCCGAACTCACCGCGCGGGCGGGAGGGGAGCGCGCGCTCCTCGCCGAGACCGGTCTTCTTATGCTGCCGGGGTACACAGCACCCAAGATTCTCTGGCTCAAAAAGCACGAACCTGAAAACTACGCAAAATTGCGACACGTTCTTCTACCGCACGACTATATAAACTACGTTCTCACTGGAAATTATGTCGCAGAGTACGGCGATGCGTCAGGCACTGCGCTCTTCGATGTGCGCGCGCGCCGCTGGTCGGTCCGCGCCTGTGGCTGGATCGACGACAAACTTATCGACTGCATGCCGCCCCTCATCGAGCCGTATGCTCCCGCAGGCGAAGTGAGCGCTACTGCGGCGGCGCGCTTCGGCCTTCCTAAGGGAGCGCTTGTGTCCTCCGGCGGCGGCGACAACATGATGGGCGCGATCGGCACGGGCACGGTTCGCGATGGTGCCCTCACGATGAGCCTCGGCACGAGCGGTACGCTCTAC
Organism: uncultured Treponema sp.; assembly: GCA_964466815.1. Classification (GTDB taxonomy): domain Bacteria; phylum Spirochaetota; class Spirochaetia; order Treponematales; family Rectinemataceae; genus Rectinema. Next base: position 177 of record CAYXOW010000149.1, on the reverse strand, counting down.
GGGTATTCGAGCGTTCCCATAGTCGACCCTAAGGGCAATCTGGCTGCCTTCTGTTCTTCGACAGGAGGTTGGTTGCCACTTCTCTGCACTATGAACTGCACGGTGGCGAGCGAGCAGATGCGGGCCCTCTTCGGTATGGATATCGGAGCGATGCATGCGCGCGCCGAAGGGGCACCG
>CAYXOW010000148.1:4792-5270 GCA_964466815.1 uncultured Treponema sp. | reverse complement strand
CTGCTCAAGATAGGCCTTTGCGTTCTCTCTACCCTGCCCTATTTTATCGGTGCCCGATGTGTACCAGGCACCTTTTTTTTCGATGACATTGCATTTTACTGCTGCATCGAGAAGCGAAGCACTCCATGAAATTCCCTTGCCGAAGATTATTGCGAGTTCGGCTTTCCTGAATGGAGGTGCGACTTTGTTTTTAACCACTTTGACACGGACTTTATTTCCAATCGCCTCTTCATCCTGGCCTCGCTCGATAGTTTCAATTCTGCGAACTTCAAGTCGAACTGAAGCGTAGAATTTTAGAGCATTCCCGCCGGTAGTGGTTTCGGGATTACCGAACATTACGCCGATTTTCATTCGAATTTGGTTAATGAAAATCAGAATTGTCTTGCTTTTCGATAGACTACCAGCCAGTTTTCGAAGCGCTTGGCTCATAAGGCGTGCCTGAAGACCTACATGGGAATCGCCCATTTCGCCTTCAATT
>CAYXOW010000148.1:4525-4776 GCA_964466815.1 uncultured Treponema sp. | reverse complement strand
AATTTCAGCCTGAGGAGTAAGGGCAGCGACAGAATCTATAACAATAATATCGACCGCACCCGAGCGGATGAGCGACTCTGCAATGTCGAGAGCCTGCTCACCATTATCCGGTTGCGAAATGTAAAGTTCATTTATATCGACACCTAGATTTCGCGCATATACTGGATCGAGCGCGTGTTCAGCATCGATAAATGCCGCGATTCCCCCTTTCTTTTGAGACTCAGCGATTGCGTGGAGTGCGAGCGTCGTCT
>CAYXOW010000148.1:264-4515 GCA_964466815.1 uncultured Treponema sp. | reverse complement strand
GATTCAGGGCCATAAATTTCAATGATTCTGCCCCGAGGATAGCCACCGATACCTAACGCTTCATCGAGGAGAATAGAACCTGATGAAATTACATCGATTCCGCGCGCAATAGTGTGTGCGCCGAGTTTCATTAGGGATCCTTGACCAAACTGTTTTTCGATTTGAAGCCGTGCTGCTTCAAGCGCTTTTAATTTTTCTTCTTTCTCTCGCTGATCATCGGGGTTAACGCGTTCAGTCTTTAGAGTTGCACCTGGAGCAGTTTGCGTGAGCATGGATTCCATTTCATCGGTTTGGTCTTCCGAAGTTCGAGTTGGTCGTCGTCCCATTGTTTTCATCCCTCCATCCAGATAGACGCGCGAATTGTACCATATGATTCTATTTTTCGCATCGCCCTCTCGACAATATTCAGAAATTAATGTTCATTCATGTCGGATTAGCTCGGATGGCGATATAGCAGCGGATTTCAAAGCAGGGATTACCGATACGATTACACTGGCGATTACGCTTATCCCCATGATAATGAGCGTAAAAGTCCAGTTAAATTGGATGGGGATATGTTCTAGATAATAATCCGGGTTAAGAAGTGGGATAGGATTGGCTGATGGGGCGAAAATTCGTATGAAAAAATCGATGATCGCTTGCAAACCAGTGATAATCTGATTGATATACATCGATATCGAGATACCGGCAGCACTTCCTAAGAGAACGCCAATCGCGCCTGTCGCTGTTCCGCCGACAAGGAAAATAGCAGCGACTTGCGATTGCGACAGCCCAAACGACTTAAGAATGGCAATCTCCAGTCGGTGTTCCAACACGAATGTGATGAGTGCGGAAGCTAGATTAATAGCTGCGACAACGACAGCGAGAGCCATTATGAAAATCAATATGGATTGTGTGCTTGAAAAAGACTGAAAGAGCCCTTGCTCTGTCGTTTTCCATGTACGTACCGCAAAGTGAGTATCTGTCGAAAGGTTGAGGTTCTGCATTTCTTTATAAATTTCGGCGCGAGATATTTCGAGATCTTCTCCGTATGGGTTCTTAACTTTAATCCCGAGATATGAATATGAGGTTTCAGAGTTGAGAATTCGCAACGCTGCAGCGTATGAAATGATGAACCAATTCGCATCGAGTTCTCTATAGCCGGTCGATATAATTCCAACAACCTTAAAGACACTCATTTTGGGAATGATAATGTCGCCATTTGAACCTCGAAGTGTGATAAGCGTCACAGTATCGCCAAGTTTGACCTGCAAAGCCTTTGCCAAATATCGCCCAAGAACAGCTTCGCTCTGCAATTGTGGAAGGAGAACACCGGAATCGACTTGTACATAGTGAGAATAGCCTTGGTCTTCTTTTATCGATCTATCCAGACCGCGAATCTGGGCTGACACCGAACCGCCACTCGAGGCTGCAAGACCAAGACCGTCGATTTCGGGTGAAGCGGATATAACGTTTGGAAGGTGGACAGCAAATCCTCGAAGCTGTCGAATCTTTTCGAGCGGCGTGTCAAAAGGCAGAATTGCCTGAAGATGAAAGCTTTTTGTTTCAAGATAGCGATCGGTGATTCCTCGAATCATACCGTTCGAAACAAAAATTACGATATATAGTGGAATGATGCTGATACTGATACCTAGAACCGCCCCCCAGAAAGGGCTATGCCGTGGATGCTCTCCGGGTTCATGCTGTGCAGGTGTAGAGCGGCCAAATAAAAATCTCAGGCTGAGAAACCCGAGCGGCATTATTCGTCGCAATTTCGTCATCGCAACCATTCGAGTTTGCCAGCCCTGAGTGAATACGAAGTGCTTCCTAATGCCGCCAACTCCCTGTCATGGGTTACAAGCACGATGGTCGTTCCTATCGTCGCCGGAAGCTCTTTGATGATATTCGCGACATCTTGCGCGCTCGCCGCATCGAGGTTGCCGGTGGGTTCATCAGCAAGCAATATAGCTGGTTCATTCACCAGCGCTCTTGCGATGGCTACGCGCTGACGCTCTCCCCCCGAAAGTTGTGAAGGATAATGGCTTGCTCGAGCAGAAAGGCCCACGAGATCGAGCAATTTTTGCGCCGACGCCCACGCTTTGGAGCGAGGTGTGCCTGCCATATATCGGGGAAGGGCAATGTTTTCTAACGCGGTAAAATCATTCAATAAAAAATGAAACTGGAAAACAAATCCGACAATTTCCCTTCGAAAGATATGCAATGACTTTTCTGGCATCGAACCTAGATCATGACCATACACCACAACCTTCCCCGAATCGAAGCGTTCCAGGCTTCCGAGAATCGCTAAGAACGTGCTTTTACCGGAACCGCTTGGGCCAAGTATGGTACAAATGCTACCTTTTTGAAGTTCGAAATCAATTCCGTCGAGTATTTTTAATTTTTCAGCACCAGATTGAAATGTCTTCGTTACACCTTGGCATACAATGATAGGATCATTCACTTCGCAATACCTCCAGAGGAGAGGCGGTTTTATATCGTCGATAAGCGAGTCGCACAGCTGCTACAGGAAAGATAAGCGCAAAAAACATGATTAACACTATATCTGAAGTCATAATATTCGAAGGGATGCCATCTATATAAAACACCGAAGGAGAAAAAATTCGCAAATCTGGCACCAAAGTGATCAATCCGATGTGATGTACAATCGACATCAACCACTCTAAGAAACCGATGACGGTATTTATAATAGCATTAATATTTTGTGCGACAGGAATTCCTATGCCGACGCCCAAAACGGTTCCGATTGCACCGATGAGCAATCCTTCAAGTGTGAATATTGTCGATATTGAATTTTGGCTAGTTCCAAAAGCCACTAGAATGGCGAGATCTCTCGCTTTGCGTGCGATGCTCCGACGTATAGAATAATGAATATTGATTGCGACTACTGCGAAGATGATGCTCACAAGAAAAAACATGACGATCTTCTCAGTTCTGAGTGCGCTAAAGAAACTTCGATTATAGTCATTCCAAGATTCGGCTTGCTGTACACCATCCTCGTGTGCGAGCGCGCGTGCGAGTTCTGCAGCCTTGTTGGGATTCTTAAGTTTTACACCGAGGATAAGCGGCTGCGAAAGTATCTCTGCCTTTCCGAATCGTGCAGGATCCAACACAGCAAGGCCCGAATCAAGTTCATAATAGCCTGATTTAAAAAGACCTGAAATGTGCGTTTCTATCGAGTATTGCTGTATGCCCTCCGTCGAACTCACATAAGCGCCTCTTAGAGTAAGCGCAGAACCATCAGCAGCGCCCAACATCCGCGCAGCTTCAGTTCCCATTAGTATGCCATCATCGAGACAGTTCTTTATATAATCAGGACTCACGCGCAGTGCACCGCAAAATCCTGTGTCACGCACAACATCGTTTGATGTAATCCACATCACTCTCACGACACTCTGTCGAATGCGATTGTTTTCACTCACAAGGAGATTTGTCTCTCGAAACGGCGTCACCGATCGCACAAGGTCATTCGATTCAATGCGATGCACAACAGGCTCAGCTTGCGCAGGGTCAACCCTTACTCTCACATGAAAGCTTGTAGTTTCAAGAAGAGAATCAATGTATTGCCGCTGAAAGCCGTTCATAACACTCATCACTACAATGAGGGCAACAATACCTGCAGCGATGCCGACAGCTCCAAAGCGCATGCTCGCCCGATGGGCGGTTTTTCGTGGCCCAAAAAGCCAGCGCATAGCGATGCTGAGAAGCGGTAAAATTCCTGTCCGCATTTATCGACCAACCAAATCTTCAAGATAAGTGTCTGTGTCGAATGGCATCAAATCTTCATAGTGTTCGCCAGTACCCAGAAAAAGCGTCGGCAAATTGAATTCGCGGCCAATAGAAATGATCATTCCGCCTTTGGACGCCGAGTCGTATTTCGTCATGATGACTCCATCTACTTTAACCGCGCTATTGAAGATTTCTGCTTGACGCATTGCATTTTGACCTGTCGTCGCGTCTAGGACAAGAATTTTCTTATATGTAGCACCACCGGCTTTTTGAACAACCACTTTATCGAGTTTTTCGAGTTCTTTAAGAAGGTCGACTCTTGTGTGCATGCGCCCTGCGGTATCGGCGATGACAAGGCCTGTATTGGACGTTTTTGCTGCATCGATTGCATCCCATAGCACTGCTCCAGGGTCCGAGCCATGTTGTTGTGCAACTACTCGAACACCTAGCCTCTGGCCGTGAATTTTAAGCTGATCGATCGCAGCTGCCCTAAAGGTGTCTCCTGCAGCGAGAATCGGAGTATTC
>CAYXOW010000148.1:0-249 GCA_964466815.1 uncultured Treponema sp. | reverse complement strand
AATCTTTGTGCGTATAGCCCACTGTGCGAGTTTTGCGCAACTCGTCGTTTTCCCAACACCATTTACGCCGAGAATGAGGACAATATTCAAGCCCATCGGATCCAAATCGAATGAGCCTTGAACGATATATTGCCGCAGCAAGTCTTTGAGTCGATTTTTCGCAATTTCCGTATCTGAAATGTGTTCTTTTTTACACACAGATTTGAGTTCGTCGGCAACGCTGAACGCCAGAGATGCGCCAATATCTCC
>CAYXOW010000147.1:5042-5287 GCA_964466815.1 uncultured Treponema sp. | reverse complement strand
CCTGATCAAAAAGAGCGAGGCTCGCCGCTTCCGCGCCTACGAGCCTCGCCGCAGATTCTACAATTATCGTGAGAAGAGCATGAAAATCAGTGTAGTTGGAATTAAGCCGGGCGTTGATCTCGATCAGCGTGCGGAATTTTTCCGGATCTATTCCTGAATCCATCTCTGTCATGACAATTGACTGAACTCTTCCGCTCAGTCGTTATCCTTATCTTTCGCTTTAAGAAGGTCGCCGAGGGTATAGC
>CAYXOW010000147.1:0-5032 GCA_964466815.1 uncultured Treponema sp. | reverse complement strand
ATCTTCCTGTATAAAGCGTGAAATTTCTTCTCTCTGCTGTTTCTGAATGAGATCCCTGATGGAAAGCCCAAGCTTTTGCCTTTCTGGATTTAGATCGACAATAACAGCCTTTACTGGCATCTCAGGCTGATATTTCTTGAGTGCGTCGTCATAGGAATCGGCCCGGTCCGATACAAGATCTTGCTTTTTAATCAATCCTTCGATATCGCCAGGTACCTTCACGAACACCCCGAAATCCGTGACGGCAGAAACAGTCCCTTCGATAATAGAGCCAGGTTTATACGTCTTTGCAAATGACCGCCAAGGATCTTCACTGAGTTGTTTGACGCCAAGGCGTATGTTTCTCTCTTCAGGACTGCTTTCGATGACGATCACATCGATCTCTTCGCCCTCATGGAGTACTGAGGAAGGATTCTTGATCTTTTGCGTCCAAGAAAAATCATCGATATGGAGGAATCCGTCGATTCCCTCTTCTAGCTCGATGAAAGCACCGGCATTCGTTACTTTGACAATCTTTCTTCTAAGACGTGCACCCACAGGATAGCGCTCGTCAATAGTATCCCATGGATTAGGCTGTACCTGCTTAAGTCCAAGCGATACCTTCCCTGCAGGGATATCGTAACCGAGAATCATGCAATCGACTACATCTCCCGCTTTCAGCATATCCTCAGGCTTTCGGACCTTCTTCACCCAAGAGAATTCGGATATATGAGCAAGGCCCTCAATACCCTCTTCGATTTCAATAAAAGCGCCATAATCGGTAAGCTTGGTGACTTTGCCCTTTACGATATCGCCCACATGATATTTTTCTTCAAAACTGTTCCATGGATCGGGTGTAAAGTGTTTAAGAGAAAGATTGATCCGTTTCTCTTCAGGATCAAGGCGGATAACTTTAAGCTCAATCTCCTGACCTTTTCTTACAAAATCCTTAGGGCGCGTCACATGACCCCAACTCATATCGTTGATGTGCAGAAGCCCATCGAAACCACCCAGATCGATAAAAGCCCCAAAACTCGTAAAACTTTTAACAGCGCCTTTCACCGTATCGCCGATCTGTGTATTTTGGAAGAAATTCGCTCGATTTTGTTCGATCTCTTCTTCCATAAGCTTTCGACGGTTGAGAATAATGTTTATTTTTTTATCCGAGTAGAGACGTTCCAAGTAGAATTTTGCCCTTGTCCCGACAAGTTCATCGCTTTTTTCAACTCGCTGCACATCAGCTTTACTGAGCGGGAGAAAACCTGTGAGGCCATGTCCTAAATCTACTTCAAAGCCGCCCTTTACCTCTTTAGTGATAACGCCTTCAACGGGCGTATGGTCTTTGAATGCGTTCGCCACGGATTTCCAGAAAACCTTTTCGTCGGCTTTCTTTTTTGAAATTACAATGTCGCCAGAATGAGTTTCTTTGCGGATAAGAATTACTTTTACAATGTCTCCCGCCTTAGGCGGAGCATCGCCGAACTCAAGAATGTTCAGCTTTCCTTCGGATTTATAACCAACATCGATGAAAACCGTGTCGCCCGCAACCTGCACGACTTTGCCATCGATAAGATCTCCCTCCTCCAGCCCCTCAAGCGATTTGAGGTACTGCTCCTGCAATTGTGTCTGGATATCGTCCCGGGAGGGTTCATGAACGTCCATTCCCACTTCCTTATTTTCTGCCATGTGCAATCCTTGCCATTAGAATTTTGTATACTTTCTCATAAACTTGCCCTATGGTCAAGTCAGAGGTGTCCAAATATACCGCATCTTGTGCGATTTTAAGAGCACCTGTGGCTTTTTCTTTATCGAGTTTGTCACGCATTTCGATATTTTTTTTAATTTGATCGATTGTAAACGATGGAGAATGTTCACCCTGGGGAGTTAAAGTTAATTGCTCGTCTATTTTTTCTTTATAGCGACGTTCAGCGCGTACTTGTGGAGATGCATCGAGGTATATTTTTAGTTCAGCATCTGGGAACACAACGGTTGTAATGTCTCTCCCCTCGCTCACCACATTTTTCCCAACTGCGATTTTTCGTATTATTTGATTGACTTCACTACGGATTTCAGGAATAGAAGATACCTGAGATACTATTGCGTCTACATCCAAACTACGCAGTTCTTTCAAAAGCGGAATAGTGTCGATTACGACCGAGCCATCCGGGTGATAGTCGAAGCGATGGCGTTTCATGAGAGCGATCATTTGGGCTGTATCTTGCCACTGTATATTTTCGTGTATGGAAAGATAGGCGACCGCGCGATAGAGATTCCCTGAGTTTATATATAAATAACCCAGATTATCAGCTATCATTCGAGCGATAGTGGATTTCCCACAGCCTGCAGGACCATCGATTGCTACTTTCATGCGCGTCGGCCTCCGGGTAATGATGATGTACTATTCACCAATGATTTAAGGGCAGCAATCTCTTGTTCTGATAGATCCCGCCATTTTCCTGAAGGAAGATTTTTATCTTTTATCGGACCAATTCTAATTCTTTCGAGGATTAATGCTCTAAGATCGAAATGATCGAGAACCCGACGGATGTCTCTATTTTTGCCCTCGACCAGCACTATATATACTTTATCGGGTGCAGTTTGACGGACCGACCGCGCGCGATACCGAACCCCTTCGTGTACAATCCCATGAATGAATCTTGAGGCGAATGTCTCAGGAAGAGGCTTGTCGGTTTGAACGAAATACTCTTTTTCAATTTCACTCGAAGGGTGCATCAGTTTTGCGGCCAAGTCTCCATCGTTCGTAAAGAGCAGAAGACCGCTCGACCACTGATCCAGTCGCCCGATGTTGTAAAGGCGCTCAGGAATATCCGCAGCAATGAGTTCTATGGCGCAGGCTCGCCCAAAAGAGTCGCGTGAGGACGAGAGATACCCTTTTGGTTTATTGAGCAGAATGTAACGAAAACTCTTCTGCCGATTGAGATCGATAAGTTTACCATCAATCGTAATTCGTTCATTGCCGAGTATTTTTTCTCCAACAACCGCAATATGATCATCGACCGAGACTCGGCCCTGACGAATCATCTCTTCGCAGGCTCTTCGCGATGCAACTCCCGATGAGGCGAGAAATACATGCAAGCGCATCGGCATTTCACCCTGCTGTTTCATCCTTCGGGCGTCTCCGGTTTAAGAAATCGTGCGCTTTCTATTTCGTCCAATTTCGGTAAGTCATCTATTGAATTTAATTTGAAGTATTTTAAGAATTCTTGCGTGGTTCCATATTGCATCGGTTTGCCAGGCACATCGCGTTTTCCCACCTCTGTAATTAAATTTCGGTTAAGCAACAGCCTCATCATCGAATCCACATTCACACCGCGCATGGCTTCTATTTCAGCTCGTGTAATTGGCTGAGAATATGCAATGATCGCGAGCGTTTCCATTGCAGCTCTGGATAACTTCATCTCATTCTTTTTCCCGTACCTCTCTTTGAGCTGGTCCCAGAATAAAAGCTTTGGGGCAAAAATCCATCCTCCTGCACTCATAATTGGACCAAAGCCAAACACCTGCTGATCAAATTCAGTAGTAAGACGCTGCATTGCAAGGGCGACGCGATCCAGGGATAAACCTGAAATTTTTGCGAGAGATGCTTCCGACAATGGTTCTGTCTCGAGGAATAAAATAGCGCTCAACAGCGCTGCTTCTTGTTCAAGCTGTTCGTTCATGAGGTGTCTCCGGAGCAGCGAATGGAATTATAAGGATATCGCCAAAAAGTCTATGTTGGCGAATCCGGATCAATTTATTTTTTGTCGAATCAAGGAGGGCAAGGAATGCGCACGCAAGATCGAGCGCAGTGGAATGTTTCTCGATGAGATCGTCGAATCTGAAGCTACCCTTCTGGGCCAATAATTCCTGTATAAGCGTGATCTTTTCGTTTATACTAACTTCTTCGTAAAGGTCGATAATGCGTTCTGAACTGAAGTGTCGAATCATTGACGCAAAGGTCCGTAAAAGGTCCCACGAATCAGCAGGAATCCAAGGGTCTTCGTCCGGATTGTCAACGAAGGGTAAGGCTCTCTGGATCCCGCCACGCTCTACAAACCATTCGACTTCCATTTCACGCTGTTCCATAAGTTCTGATAGTTTTTTAAAGCGATGATATTCTATGAGTTGATCAATAAGAGTGCGCCGCGGATCGTCGATTTCATCAAGATCTTCTTCTGAGTGCGGTAGAAGACTTCGCGATTTTATCAATAATAATGTCGCAGCCATTTGATAGAAATCAGACACTTCGTCGAGATCAGTTAAGGAGTCACTATTCAAACAAGCTATAAACTGTTCAGTTATACTCGAGAGGTGTATATCATGAATGTTCATCTCATTTTTTTTGATGAGATAAAGAAGAAGATCCAAAGGCCCTTCAAAATCGCTCAAATGAAAAGAACGTCCCTCTCCCGAAGGGCCGCCGAATTGCTCATCGTTCAAATCGTTATTAATTTCCTGCATCATTCCGGATAAGACTCATCATAGCGATTGTCGTTCAGTGGGTAAATACCTTGTGTGGGAAGGCATGCAGCAAGCTTTTTCAATGGAATGCCTAACCCTGGGTGCACTAGATTGAAATCGAGTTCAAGTAGAGGAAGAAGCGCAAATTTTCGCTCAGCCAACCCAGGATGAGGAATTATTAGATCGGGTTCCGTTATTATTTTATTTTCATAGAGCAAAATATCGATATCGAGGGGGCGAGGTCCTTTGAAGATCTCTTGTTCCCTGTTTCTGCCGAACTCCTTTTCAATAAGATGAATTTCATTGAGTAGCGCGCGAGGATGCATATCGGTAAACCCCGATATTGCCATATTGAAGAAGTCCGGTTGGTTCTCGTAATAGCGAGCCTTCGAGATCCATATACTAGAGATTGCGCATTTGGCGAGAACTGCACAAAGACGATTTTGAGCTCCCCGCAAGATGTTTAGAGAGTCCCCGGTGTTGGAACCAAGACCAAGCCAGACTTTAGTCATCGCAATTAAAAAAGGTCTTCAGCGCGGATTCTTGTCGTGTCGCCAAGCGATTCGGGCTGAGCAACGGCTTCCGTGAAAGA
>CAYXOW010000146.1:250-5311 GCA_964466815.1 uncultured Treponema sp. | reverse complement strand
CATCATGCGGCGGCACGAAGCGCGACTCGTCGACGTTGAGCTTCTCGGCGAAAGAAACCTAAGTCCTCCTCCAGGACAATGGTATCGCAAGCACCACCATGCGCACGGCCGCCGCTGACGCAGACTTCAGACGATCCAGGAGAAACGCATGCACGCCACAAAAGCCCGCACCATCGCGCTCGCAGGCAACCCGAACGCAGGCAAGACGAGCATATTCAATGCGCTCACGGGCTCGCACCACAAAGTCGGGAATTATCCGGGGGTTACTGTCGAGAAACGCGAGGGCTTTGTCCAATTTCAAGGCGAAGAGATCCGCGTCGTCGATCTGCCGGGAACCTACAGCCTCACCGCGTATTCGCTGGACGAGGTAGTGGCGCGCGATTTCGTCCTCAACGAAAAACCCGATATCATCGTCGATATTCTCGACTCCACGAATCTCGAGCGGAATCTCTACCTTTTGCTTCAGCTGATCGAACTCGGCCTGCCCGTGGTCGCGGCGCTCAACATGACGGACGAGGCAGCCGAAAAGGGTATCTCGATCGATCATGTCACGCTCTCGAAAACGCTCGGCGTGCCCATGGTGCCGACGGTCGGATCGCGGGGCGAGGGTGTCGATGCGCTTCTTGAGGCTACAGTGCTCGCCATGGAGCGCCGCTCGCTTCCCCGAATGCCGAGCTACGGCGACGACATCGAGGTTCATATCGCCAAAATCGTGGCGCTTTTGGCGAGCGACGCGAGGTTTGCGGCGGCCTACTCGCCCCGCTGGATCGCAATCAAACTTATCGAAAAGGACCCCGACGCGCAGCGGCGGGTCTCTGACCACCCGCGCGCTGGAGAAATCGAATCTGCACAGGAAGCCGCATGGCATTGGATCAAGCTGCACTACGGAAAGGATGCCGAGATCATTCTTTCGGAACAACGCTACGGCTACATCCACGGAGCAATCGCCGAAGCGGTGCACCGCAAGAAACTCAGGGGAATTTCGCTTACAGAGCAGATCGATCGCTTCGTGATGCACCCGCTCATCGGCCTGCCCATTTTCTTTCTTGTGATCTGGGGCATTTTCAAATTGACATTCGCGATCGGCAACTACCCGGTCGTCTGGCTCGAGATCCTTTTTGGCCACCTCGAAGGCGCCGTGCAGCTCTCAGGGCTTCCGGCCATTGTCCAAAATCTCATCATCAACGGTATAATCCACGGCGTCGGCGGCGTGCTCTCCTTCGTGCCGCTCATCGTCATCCTCTTCTTCTGTATTTCGATCCTCGAGGATACCGGTTACATCGCGCGCGCCGCTTTTCTGACCGACCATTTCCTGCACGCGATAGGCCTGCACGGGCAATCCTTCATGCCGCTCATGCTCGGTTTCGGCTGCTCGGTGCCCGCTATCATGGCGACACGCACGCTCAAGCGCCCCAAAGAGCGCATCGCCACGATTATGGCGATTCCCTTTATTTCCTGCGGAGGCAAGCTTCCGATATATGTGCTGTTGGCGGGCACCTTCTTCCCGCGGAATGCTTCGACAGTGGTCATGCTCCTGTATGCGTCGGGGGTAGCGCTCAGCATTCTGTCTACCTTTTTTTTAAGGCGCACGGTGCTCCGCGGTCAGTCGATGCCCTTTGTGATGGAACTTCCGCCCTACCGCATGCCCACATTCAAGGGCGTTCTTTGGCATGTGTGGGAAAAGACTTGGAGTTACGCGCGTAAGGCCGGAACGATCATTCTGGCGGTATCGGTGCTTATGTGGATCATCACGACCTTCCCGAAGGCGAAGGGCATCGATGCATACGCTGCCCAAACCCGCGCTTCGCTCGCGCGTACGCAACCGAACCTCGCTCCGGCGGACGCTGAGATTCAAGTGGGCGCGCTTGTGCGGCAGTATCAACTCGAGCACAGCATCGCAGGGAGTATCGGCAAATTCATCGAGCCTGTGCTCGCGCCGATTGGCTTCAACTGGAAGATCGGGGTGGCGCTTCTACCGGGCTTGAGCGCGAAAGAGCTCGTCGTTTCAACCCTTGGCGTGCTCTATGGCGCGCCTGTGAGCGCGGACGACAGCAGTCCTTCGCTGCGCCAGTCGCTGCGTGAGGCTCCCGACTGGTCGCCCCGGATCGCGCTCGCGTTGATGATCTTCATCATGGTGATGCCGCCTTGCTTCGCTTCATTGGCGACAATCCGCGCCGAGGCTGGGGACATGTGGCTCGCGTTTCAGGTGATCTATTCGTTGGTGCTCGCGTGGGTCATCGCGTTTCTGGTGTCGACGCTCGCGCACATGTTCGGAATGTGAAGAGGGCGGGCCCACGGCACGGATCACACCACGCGCCCGAAGTCCCTGTATGTGAGATGCGCGCCGCGCACAGCTTTACAGCCCGCCTTTGCAGGATTTATTACAGCTTGAACGTGATGCCGGCACCAAGCGTCAGTCCACCGTAGTTGGCAAAGGGCCACCCGAGCGAGAGCCAGTAATCCAAGCCCGCGTCTACGAAGAGCCGCATATTCCTGTTGATGAGGTATCCCACTCTGCCGCCGGCCTGGAAGCCAACATGCGAGAGATAATCATTTTCATAACCGGTAAGAGCCTCAGCCAAATGCGCATAAGTCAGCCCGACGCCCGCATAGGGCGATATATTAAGTCTGCCCAAGGGCATCATGAATTCAGCGCCCACGACCATATTGACCGGAATAACCGTCACAGTCAGGAAATTGAATGCCAGATTGAGCGGCACCTGAATCCCAATAAATGGCCTGAGCGGATAGTACCCCCTCGATACAGTCGCACGGAATCCAGGCAAAGATTCGCCACCGCTCGTGTGGTAATACAGGTCGAAATCGACCCCTCGCCGCGCGATCTCCTTGAGCTGCGCGTTGGGATCGAGCGCACCGCTCGTGTAGAGCACTTTTCCTGTCGAAATCTGCTGGCTCACGTCGGTGATCATGATGAGACCGACTTCCCGGCTGTCCTCGATACCGCCCACACTCTGCTTCTGAATGATGGCATACTCATCGCCCTTCTTGAGTCCCATGTTGCTTCCAAGCTGAATCCGGACCATGGAGCCTTTAGACTCAAGGATGCGCGTGCTGATCTGAAATTCCTCTATGGATCGAATTCTGTACTCGAGCTCGGATGGGATCGAGTTGATCGCCGACATCACCGCATTGTTCTGGTTCGTCTTGTCGCTCCCGGAGGTGTCGATCGATTCCACCGAAAGCACCTTCGCATCGTGGGCCACATCGATAAAGGTAAAGCCTGTCGTGATGTTGCATTTCCAGGTGCTGTCCTTCGTGTCATAGTAGACCGCGTAATTCGTGACCACAGGGACCACTACGATGAAAGCCCCCGTCATGCGCTCGAATTCGGCCTTGGTGAGAAAAGCCTCGCCAAACTGATATTTTTCGGGGAGGACGAAATTAGCCTGTTTTGCTTGGCGCAACGCATCGATGAACTGCTGCACCCCTCCCGAAGAGAGCCGCTGTGCCGCACCAAATACATTGAAGCGACCGATCTTCGAGAATACTTCCTGAATTTTGAGATCGATGGTGCCGAGCGCCTGAGAGGGAATGAACCACCCATAATACCCAAGCGCGAACACTGCGATATCCTGCCGTGTGCTGACAACAGGCTGTGCCGAAACGCTCCACAGTCCTCCCAAGAGCGCCATGATGATCAAGATTGCGACGGATTTGCGTGTCATTGTAAGATACCTCCCACCTCAAAAAACTTTTTTCAGCTGAATATCGGTTAATTATAGGAGGGACTTAGCGAAAAAATCAAATTATTTTTAATAGATTCAAACGGAATTCAAGCGGAATTCATTCGCCTCGTGAGCGAGAAAAAGGGCGCGATACGCGATCGCATCGTATACGGCCACGATCGCGCCCGACAATTCAATTCCCGATTCGGACAGATCTGAGGGCGGTCGCCCAGCGCACAAGCTGATCGAGCATCGTCTTCAGCGTATCGGTCTGCACCGGGAGCGGTTTGAATACGCTCATATTTTCAAAATCGTTGAAGAGCGAAAGGTTCACCGCGGTTCTCACATCGGCCATCTGAAGTTCCCCCGCGACGAGGCGCAAACTCTCCACAGCTCTCGCGCCGCCAATCGAGCCGTAGCTCACAAAACCGACCGCCTTGTTGTTCCACTCGGCATACAGATAATCGAGGGCATTCTTCAAGGCGGCCGAAGTGCCGTGGTTGTACTCGGGAGTCACGATGACAAAGCCATCGAAGGCTCCGATTTTCTCAGCCCAACGCTTCGTGTGGTCTTTGGTATATTGATGCAGCGAAGCTGGAATCGGTTCATCCAGAAGAGGCAAATTGTAGTCGGCGATATCGACGAGCTCAAATTCGGCGTCGCCGCGTCTCGTGGCATTATCCAGCACCCATCGGGCCACAGATTCATTGTTGCGCCCAGGGCGTGTACTTCCCGTAAGAATTGCAATCTTTACCATGATGATCTCCTTGCACTTAGCTATACTTAATAAAATAATGATTTATATATAAATTCGTCTATATAGAATATTAGCCTTCCAAAAGCTGAAAACTCAAAATTTAAGTTGCGCTCCCCGGTAAACAGGCGTATCATTATTGTGCTCTATAACTATTGAACAAGGAGGCATTATGAAAAGGTTTCTAGTCATACTCTTTGCGCTGCTCGCGATGACAATGTCGTTGGCCGCTCAGAGCAAGACCGTCGATCTCACCTTTATCGAGACATCCGATATCCACGGTGCGATCTATCCTTACAATTTCATCACTGCAAAACCCGCACCCACCTCGCTCGCTCAGGTGGCAACCCTCATCAAAGAAGAACGCTCCGTGCCAGGCGCGAATGTGGTGCTCATGGATAACGGCGACTCGCTCCAAGGCCAGCCGACTGTGTATTATTATAACTTCGAGAAAACGGACGTACCGCACATCTGGGCGCAGGCTGTCAATTTCCTCGGGTACGACGCGGTCGGTGTCGGCAACCACGAC
Organism: uncultured Treponema sp.; assembly: GCA_964466815.1. Taxonomy (GTDB): domain Bacteria; phylum Spirochaetota; class Spirochaetia; order Treponematales; family Rectinemataceae; genus Rectinema. Next base: position 342 of record CAYXOW010000146.1, on the reverse strand, counting down.
ATCGAGGCTGGGCATGCCGTGTACGACAAACTGTACAAGGAAATCGATGCACCAGTGATTGCTGCCAATGTCGTCAAAGCCGATGGCTCTCC
>CAYXOW010000146.1:0-229 GCA_964466815.1 uncultured Treponema sp. | reverse complement strand
CTTCAAACCCTACACGGTCATCGACAAAGAGGGCGTCAAGATCGCCATTCTCGGTATGATCACCCCGAAGATCCCCGATTGGCTTCCGCCGCAGTTCTGGACCGGCATGCAATTTGAAGACATGATCCAGACCGCGAAGAAATGGGTCCCGATCATTCAGGAACAGGAACATCCCGATGTGCTCATCGGTCTCTTCCACTCAGGTGTCGACTACACCTATGGCAATGTC
>CAYXOW010000145.1:4094-5424 GCA_964466815.1 uncultured Treponema sp. | reverse complement strand
AGGCCATAAGCATCGTACCGCGAATGCGCGCCTGCAGGTTCTCTTCGGTAGTGTCGTACGGGCGCCCGGCGAAAGGTCCTTCGAGCGCGCTGAGAAATGCGCTGAAAGGCACCTCGATCGGAATGCGCTCGAGCCTCAGGGCGTTGCGCCTGCAGAGCTCGACCGCGTCGTCGAGCGACCCGGCGCTGGAGAACCGGCTCGGCATGGCGATACAGGTGACATTCTGTGGCCCGATCGCCTGGGCCGCAAGGACGGCGACCATCGCCGAGTCGATGCCGCCGGAGAGCCCCAGCACCACGCGCGAAAATCCGGATTTCCACAGGTAATCCTGAATGCCCACAATGAGGGCCCGGTGTATCTCTTCGTAACGATCGGGGTGCGGGTTCATCTCTTCGCTCGCAGGAGAGAGCGCGGAGTGTGCCACGTCGAGCACAAGCCGGGTCGCCGCACGGGACGCCGTGTCGTAGATCAGCACTTCTTCGCCCCATCCGCAGACGCCACGGATCGAAGTGTCTTCCGCCATGGCGAAAGATCGGCCATCGAATACGAGCGAGTCGTTCGCGCCCACCGCATTGCAGTACAGCACGGGGATCGATCCTGAGCGAACAGCCTTCTCCGCCAGGCCCAGCCGCGTCTCAAGCTTGCCTGCAATAAAAGGCGAGGCCGATGGCACGATGAGGAGGTCGGCGCCCGCATCCAAGAGCTCCTTTACAGGATCGATCGAATATTTTTGAGAGGCATCCGGCGCTTCCCACCAGAAATCCTCGCAGATGGCGAAGCCGACACGCGCTGCGCCCATCGTGTATACCCGCCGGGCACGCGCCGGTTCGAAGTAACGCGCCTCATCGAATACATCGTAGGTCGGGAGGAGTGTTTTTGCCTGCGTAAAGACGAGCGCGCCGTTGTAGAGTACAGAATACGCGTTGACGAGTGTTTTCCCGACTCCATCGCGGTTCTTGTCGACGTAGCCGACGCCGACGGCGATGTTCTGAGGCAGCAGTTTCTGCAATCTGCGGAGCGCTGCGGTCGAACCGAAGAGGAAGGAGTCTTGATCGAGGAGGTCCATCGGTGGATACCCGCAGATACTTTGCTCAGGAAAGACAACGAGGTCGGGCCGGCCAGAGCCGGAAAATGTGGCTTGAATTGTGCGGACAATGGCGAGCATGCGGTCGACATTTCCGGTAAAGTCGCCTATTTTGGAATTGAGCTGAACGAGAGCCACCCTCATGGCGCACCTCCCCTATTTAATTTTCTTGCGGAGTTTACGGGCTTTGGCGACATCGAATTTCGGCGCGCGCCGCGATGAATCGCTGCTGTCGCCACGTGCGCT
>CAYXOW010000145.1:331-4044 GCA_964466815.1 uncultured Treponema sp. | reverse complement strand
AGTGTGTGCGCGCATAAAATAAAAAGACGATCGCAGCCACGATCATGAGGAAACTCAGAATCTGGCCCATCGAAAAGTTGAAGAGCGAAACGAAGCGCGCCGAGGGAGCGTTCGGATCTCCGAGCGGGAGGATGTAGCCAAGCCCGGAGTCTGGCTCACGGAAATATTCGACGATAAAGCGCGCCACGCCATAGCCGATCGCGTAAACGGCGACGCTCTTGCCGCGGAAGGTTCGCCGCTTACGAACCAAGAACCAGAGAATGAGCCAGAGCACCAAACCCTCGAGAATCGCCTCGTAGAGCTGCGATGGGTGGCGTGGCAGATTGACCATGTCGTTCATCGACACGATGCGGATACCCACCGCGCGCGCGACCTCCTGTACCCAAGGCTCCTTAGCCGAAAAGCGCTCGGCGTTCGGAAAGAGCATCGCCCAGGGTGCGGTGCTCACTTTGCCCCAAAGTTCGCCGTTGATGAAGTTGCCGAGGCGTCCGAACGTGTAACCAAGCGGTGCAGCCACTGCGATGAGGTCTGCCCAGTCGAGCCAATTCCACTTGTGAACTTTGCACCAGATCAGCGTCGCAATGATGAGCCCGACGAAGCCCCCGTGGTAGGACATGCCCTGAAAGCCGACAAAAGCGCCCGACTCGTCGAAGGGCCAGAAGATGAACCACGGTTTTACCCAGTAGTAATTTGAAGGCTCGTAAATCAGAGTTCCCGCGAGCCGCCCGCCGATAAGAATTCCGACGATAGCCCAGATGAAAAAATTCGCTGCTTCATCTTCGGACCACGGAGCTCCGAGCCGTTTGGATTCGCGTCTGAAGAGAAGCCAGGTGACTGCAAAGGCCAAGAGATACATGAGCCCGTACCAACGAAAAGGGAGGCCCGGAATAATTTCTGGAGAGAGCCACTTGGGAAATTCGAGCATTGCGACCATCATTGAACCTCACGGTGATTATCTTCAGCAGTGTGTTCATGCGCGCGCGTTGCCCTTAGCGCATCGAGGGCAAGCAAGCCCACTACAAGAATATCGAGTGCGAGTACCGCAAGCAGCGCCCCACCCGCTTGCGCCACATTGATGGGCAGAGAATCCCCGGTGTGGCGCAGCAGTGCGAGCAATGCAAGTATGCTGAGCACCGGAGTGGCACAGGCCAGCACGATCGACGGAGTTTGAAGCGAAGCACGTACCTCTGGTTTGCGATACTGAAGATAGAGAATGTAGACAAAGAAAAGACTGTAGAGCTGAAAAACTCTGAGCAGCGCCGAAGAGGCTCCCCCGTTGTCGCTCATGCCGAGCGACACAGCCGCGAAGCCGAGCGCAAACACGCGCACAAATGCCACGATCGTGGCGATGAGCAGAAAAACAGACCGGCGCATATCGAAATGGAGTCTAGTGGTGCAACCCAGCAGAGTCAAGACAGTAGCAAATTTGCAACTATTTGGCTATGATTATGTTTTCCTCAATTAGTATCGATCCTGGGAAAAGGAGCCTATCCTGATGAATCATACCGAAAGCCCCACAGTGCGCAGACGTATTCTACCGATTATCGCCTTTGTGGTTGCGATTCTGCTGTCTTTTGCGACCGTTTCGGTACCGGAGCTCTACGCTCAACAGACAAAACCGCCCGACGCCAAGCAGTACTCTCAACTTCTCCAGAATATTTACCAATTCATTCTTCAGAACTATGTCGATGAGCCCGACCCCACCAAACTCTACGAGGGCGCCGTCAAGGGAATGCTCGATTCTCTCGGCGATCCCTACTCCACGTTCCTCGACCCCGAAATGATGTCCGATCTCATGTCCGACACCACCGGCACCTACGCGGGAGTGGGCCTCTATATCTCGAAGCAGACAACATCTCCCACCGAAAATGGGCCGCTCTATATCGAAGTCGTATCACCCATCGAAGATACTCCTGCATGGAAGGGAGGAGTGCTCCCCGGCGATCTCATCACGAAGATCGATGGCGAAGACACTTCAGCGCTGAGCGTCGACAAAGCGTCGGCAAAGATCCGAGGCGAAGCCGGTACGAATGTAACCCTGACATTCAAGCGTGGAAACTATGAATTCGAGCTTACCTTCACGCGCAGCAAAATACAAATCCCCGCCATTAAAAACGCCGTTATCACGACGGCCCAAGGCAAAGTCGGCTACATCCGGATCATCGAGTGGAACCCCAACACACCACCCAAGATGAAAGCGGTGCTCAGTGAAATGAAGGCTCAGAATATCGACAAATTCATCATCGATGTGCGTTCCAATCCAGGTGGACTCCTCGACTCTGTCGTAAATGTCAGCGACCTCTTCCTCTCTTCGGGCGTCATCGTGTCTACAAAAGGGAGAGATATTTCGGAGAATTATGAGTACAAAGCTAAACCAGATCTCGCCATTCCGCTTTCGGACCGCATGATCGTGCTCACGGATCAAGGTTCAGCCTCAGCCTCGGAAATATTCGCGGGTGCGATGAAGGATACAAAGCGAGCACTTCTCCTCGGTGAAAAGACATACGGCAAAGGGTCGGTCCAGCAGATATTCCCGATCAACGACGCCGGCTTCAAGCTGACCATGGCGCGCTACTACACACCAAGTGGCGTGAACATCGATAAAGTCGGCATTCAACCCGACATCGTCGTCTCCGAGCCCACACTGAACGACAAACAACTCGCCGAAGTACAGCGCCTGTTCACTGCAGGAGATATCGCGCGGTTCCTCCAAACGAATCCGCAGCCGAGCCCAGAACAGCGCAAGGTTTTCGCAACTGAGCTTGCAAAAAAGTACAGCGTGCCCGAACTCTTCCTTGAAAAAATCATCCGCGATGAAGCAGAGCGCTCGCAGCCTGCAAGAGTATACGATCTCGAGTACGATGTGCAGCTCCAAAAAGCACTCGACCTCATTCAATCGCCCGACTTCGACAAGGATCTGCAAAACACGAAGACGCTTGCGCAGCTTCAGCAGACCGCCGCGGCAAAGTGATCGTCGGTCGGTAATGATAGAATGATATGAAGCAGATTGTTCTTCCGGGAAACCTCAGCGGCGCGGTGCGCTACGCACTCGACACGCGAACCCGCCACTATCTCATCGATGTGCGCCGCATGCGAGCGGGCAGCACCTTCGAAGCGATCGATGAGACCGGTGTGCGATATTTCTGCACGCTTCTCTCCGACAACTCTCAGACTGCGGAAATTTCGCTGAGTCGCCTCCATGATGATGAATTTTCGCCTGCCGACTCGCACACTCCAGGCTCCCACGCCTTACCGAAAATCGCCCTTGTGCAAGCCTTGCCTAAAGGCCAAAAATTCGATCTCATCGTGCGGCAAGCCACTGAACTTGGGACCACACTCATTGTGCCCGTCATCACCCAGTACTGTGTCGGCATAGAACAGGAAAATCGCTCCACCGCAAAGCTCGAGCGGCGCCAGCGCATCATTCGCGAGGCGCTCCAGCAGTCGGGTTCCACCCTGCGAACTGAAATAGTCCCTGCCGTGGAACTTGCGCACCTCGACGATGCGCTTGAACGCCAGGGTTTCGGGCGCGACACCACAATCCGGATTCTCTTCCACGAAGCGACGCAAAACGAACAAACCTCGCTTCACGAGCTTCTATCCGGAAACCCGAATAGCGTCGTAATTGCGATCGGGCCGGAGGGCGGATTCTCCGCGAACGATTTTACTGCTTTTTCAAATATGGGATTCAAGGTATACCACGCAGAAGGCCC
>CAYXOW010000145.1:0-321 GCA_964466815.1 uncultured Treponema sp. | reverse complement strand
TGCGCGTCGAAACCGCAGCCGTCTTCGCCATCTCCGCGATTCGAACCATCGCATCCGAGAGAGAAGTATGGAAAATGTGAGCATATCTGGCGCGCGCCTCGATGGAGTGCGCTTCGATTTTCCTTCCCGCTTTGTCGTCTCTGCTCTTCCCTACATTTGGGATGACGAGAGAAACCATCAAATTTGCTTTCTAAGCTCGAGTCAATGGAATCAAGCGACCACCCGCGATGAATTCGGATCGATGATATCGAGCGCCGATATCGTACTACCGACGAGCGCATCGCTCGTGGCGAAGGCTACACGTACCACGGCGCACCGCAC
>CAYXOW010000144.1:4544-5501 GCA_964466815.1 uncultured Treponema sp. | reverse complement strand
GTGCGGCCTGGGGATGAGATCACGGTGAAGAAGGCAGTGCTTCGGGTGAGTGTGAGCGGGGAAGTGAGGCGGCCTGGGACATACCAGTTACTGGCGAACGAGGGGTTGAGCGAGCTCATCAAGATATACGCCGATGGGCTGACGGTGAGCGCGAAGAGCGACATGGTGGTGGTGACGCGGAAGGCGAGCGAAGCGAACCCTGAGAGCGCGAGCATGGTGGTGGACCTTGGGGCGAAGGACCTGCCTGGGTTGCAAGATGGGGACAGCGTGCGGGTGGCGAGCAGGGAAGAGTACTTGCCGGTGGTGTACGTTGAGGGCGCGGTTATTACGGATCAGGCAGGGAATAGCCCTACAGCGACGAGCCAAGCGGCAGGGTCGCAGGACTACAGTATTCAACGAGTGCCTCTGCGGAAGGGGCAATTGGTATCGCAGATCATGAGACCGCTGGAACCAAAGCTTCTCGCAAAGGCGGATCTTCGGAACGCATACATTGTGCGGGGTACGAATCATATAGCAGTGAATCTGGAAAAGCTCTTACATTTTTATAGTGCTGCGGACGATATAGCGCTTGAGCCGGAGGATCACATAGTCGTGCCGTTTGGGCTGACATATGCCTATGTGAAGGGTGAGGTCAAGAAGGCAACAGCGATCGAAGTGACGTCGCAGAGCAAGTTGTCGGCAGTACTAAAAGATCTGACGACAGGGAATTCATCGCTTCGAGATATCACGGTGACGAGTTCAGAAGGGAAAGTGACGACGTATGATCTCTTTAAAGCGGATCGATTTGGGGATCAGAGTCAGGATCCCTACATAAGGCCTGGGGACAGTGTAGAGGTGAAGCGAGCGGAACGGCTCATAAAGGTAGAAGGAGAAGTACAACGGCCTGGGACGTACCAGTTACAGGCGAACGAGGGGTTGAGCGAGCTCATCAAGATATACGCCGATGGGCTGACGGTG
>CAYXOW010000144.1:3008-4444 GCA_964466815.1 uncultured Treponema sp. | reverse complement strand
AAGATGGGGACAGCGTGCGGGTGGCGAGCAGGGAAGAGTACTTGCCGGTGGTGTATGTCGAGGGCGCGGTGCAAAGTGGTACGGTTCTTGTAAGCCAGGCGGGGGCGTCTGCGACAGGGACAACGGAAAGCACGAACACGGCGCCAGCAGCGACGCCTATGGCGGCCACGACGACGAAGGACGCGTACGGGCTTGTGCGGGTGGTGTATCGGGAAGGTCAATTACTATCTCAGATAGTGGGGCAGATAAAATATCAAATAGCTTCGGACGCAAATTTAAAGCGCGCATATATTATTAGAGATAAAGAGAAAATTCATATCGATCTTGAGAAGATTTTTTATGCCTATTCATCTCAGATCGATGTCGAAATGAAGGCTGGTGATCGGATTGTTATTCCTTATGGGTATAATTCAGTTACGATAAGAGGAGAAGTACAACAAGCTATCGTTACTCAGGTTTATGCGGGTCTCAGATTATCGGATCTAGTGCAGAATAATCTTACTGAACGTTCTTCTACTCGAAACATCTCGGTTACGAGCGAAGACGGAACTTCAAACATCTATGATCTCTTTAAAGCTGGGCGGTTAGGCGACTTGAGCCAGAATCCGTACATAAGGCCAGGCGACCAGATTGATGTTCAAAAGGCTAACAGGCTAGTCCGGATTGAAGGGCAGATTAGTCGTCCAGGCATCTATCAGCTCCTTCCCGATGAAGGCATTAAAGACCTTGTCAACTATTATGGTGACAAAGTGCTTCCCGATGCCCGAACCGATGCCCTCGTACTGACCCGCAAGGCGAGCCCTGGCCAACCTGAAGGTCAGAGCATTGTGATCGACCTTTCGGCAAAGCAGTATCCTGACGTGCAGGATGGCGACTCCATCCGTGTGCCCAGCATGGAAGAATACTTGCCCGTCATCTACATCGAAGGTGCCATTGCGGGCGACAAACTGGGGATTTCCTCAAAAGACCAGAATGTTGCCTCGACCAATTATTCGGTGGTGCGCACGCCATACCGCCAGGGCCTCACTGTATTTTCGCTTTTACGTCCTCTCAAGGATAAGATACTCTCCTCCGCGGACATGAATCACGCGTTTATAATTCGCAAGGGTACAGATGCGCAGATCACGATAAATCTTGAGCAACTGATCTACAACAATGATCTGAGCGGCGATCGTGAGCTGAAACCCGAGGATAGAATCGTTATTCCCTTTGGCTCGATGTACGTTTTCGTAACCGGCGAAGTGACCAAATCGAGTTGGGTGGGCATCACGGGGCTCACACGCCTGCGCGATGTCGTTACGCCCCTCCTTACCCGTTACTCTTCGATCCGCGACGTCACCGTCAAAACGTCGGACGGTTTCGAGAAATCCTACGATCTTTTCAAAGCGGACCGATACGGCGATCTGTCGCAGGACCCCTTCTTGAGGCCAGGCGAC
>CAYXOW010000144.1:0-2998 GCA_964466815.1 uncultured Treponema sp. | reverse complement strand
TCAAGCTCTCGAGCCTCAAGAATCTCGCTACGATCCAGGGTGAGGTAAAGCGACCAGGCACATATCAGCTGCTGCCGGGCGAAGGGCTCAAAGAACTCGTGGAGGTCTACGCGGATGGCTTTACCGAGAAGGCGAATACTTCGCGCTTATCTCTTCTCCACTATCTTTCCGACAACTCTCCGGTGGGCGAAAAATTGCAGTTCGATTATTCGAAATCGTCCGATATCAAGCTTAGGCTCTACGATGTGGTGACAGTACCGTCGCTGCAAGAGCTCTTACCGGTAGTTTGGTTCGAGGGCGCGGTAGGTCTCAGTTCGACGGGTGCTTCGCCTGAAACGAGCCAACGTGTGGCGTACAACTTCGTACCGGGCGAGACGGCGTCGCAGGCTGCGCTCAACAATCGCAAGCTATTCTCGGCGGTGTCGGATCTGGCAGCAGCGTATATAGTGCATGCGGATGGGACACATACCGCGGTCAATCTCGCGAAATTCATTTACGACTACGATTTGACGAATGATGTTCCGCTTAAAGCGAATGATACGTTCATTGTGCCGTTCCGTCAGTTCTTTGTGTCGGTGTCGGGAGCGGTGCGGTATCCTGGGCGCTATCCCTATATTCCGAATCGGTCGTGGGAATACTACATAGGGTTGGCCGGCGGATTCGATACAGATCGAAATACAGGGCAGAAGATTACGATCTACGATGTAAAGTCACAGAAGGTTGTCATCGCCGGGCGGGAGATTCAGCCTGAAGATAATATTGTGGCAGACACGAATTCATTTACCTACAATATGTTGCGGATTTCGGGAATCGTTTCAACGATGCTCACGCTCGCCGCGCTCATCATCAATCTTTTCGGGATAAAGTTGTAAGGTTCGCATGGAAAATCGGAATCCTGAGCTCCAGCTTCTCGAGTCGATCTACGTCGCCACTGAGGAGGGCAAGCGTCCTGCGTTGGTTTCGCAGCGGGAACTGGCGAATAACGCAGGACTCTCGCTGGGGCTGACCAACACGCTCCTCAAACACTTCATGGAGCGTGGCTGGCTCAAGCTGCTGCACGTAGATGGGCGCAAAATTATGTATGCTCTCACGCCGTCGGGAATGGAGGAGGTGGCGGTGCGCACGGTGCGGTTTTTTATGCGTGCGTCGCAGAGTGCGTCATTGTACCGTTTTAAGATCGATATGTTTGTGAGGTGGCTTGCAGATCGTGGGTACAATCGTTTGGTGCTGTTGGGCCCGGCGGAGGTTGATTTTCTTGTGGAATATGCGTGCTTGAAGCACGGGATACGATTTTTTAATGGCGCGAGGGGTTGTATGCGGGAGCTTGAGGCCGCTGGGGGAGACTGTGTTGGAGTAGTGGCGATTTGTGCGGATGAGTATGAGGGTCGTGATGAGCCTATGTTGGGACTCGATGTTATCAAACAACGCGAGGGGCTTCCACCATCGGTACCGCTTATTCGTTTTTCACAGATGCTTATGAGCCGCAGAATGGAGGATGAATAGAAGAGTAATGAGTTTGAAATATTTGTGTGCATTGAAAGATTTTTCTTGCAAAGAAATTGTTGTTCGTGTAAAGTAATACAAATAACGATAAAGGAACGTTGAACGATGCCATATTCAGTCGTACTAGCTTCCGCGATGATGTCAGCGCTTACGATGCCGTTTATCCTGGATTTTTCGCACAGGAAAAGGTTGTACGATGTTGCCGGCGGGCGCAAACACCACAGCGGTAATATACCGAGGCTCGGCGGGCTAGGCATATTTATAGCCGTTGGTTGTATAGTAGTGCTGTTCATGGCCATTCCGACCGGGCCAGTATCACGCGAACTTGCTTCGCGCAGCATGGCCTTGTTGCCCTTTGCCGTGGGTGCGGTGCTCATGCACTTTATCGGGTTTCTCGACGATCTCAAGGCACAGCCCGCACCGCTGAAGCTTGGGGTACAGATTGTTGCCGCACTTGCGGTGGTGTTGGCAGGTTATCGGTTCCGAGGATTCGGGTTCAGGGCCGATGCGTTGGCGGATTCGAGCATGTGGCTGTCGATTGTGCTCAATGTCGGCTGGATCGTAGGTGTCGCCAATGCGATCAACTTCATCGATGGGCTCGATGGACTTGCGGGTAGCATTTCTAGTATCGCTGCGCTGGCCTTCGGCATTTTTTATTTTTTCGAGGGCGATGCGTCGAGTTCCTTTATCTGCCTCGCCGTTGCAGGCGCCATCATTGGGTTTTTATTCTTCAACTTCCCCGCGCCAAGGGCAAAAATCTTCATGGGCGATTCGGGCAGTCTTTTCATCGGTTTTTCCTTGGCTGTTATGCCCTTTTTGGGCCAGGCGCAGACTGGACCTATGCAACAAACCCTCGCGCCAGGGGCTTCGATAGGGCTAGGGATTCTTCCTTCCATCACCTTGCTTGGGTTACCTGTGTTCGATGCGCTCCGTGTCATCATACTTCGACTACGCGAGGGCGTAAGTCCTATGAAAGCGGATCGGCAGCATATCCACTATCTGTTTGCGGATTCCGGTTTCCGAACGCTCAGTGTCCTCGGCATTCTCGACCTCACCGCTCTATTGCTCGCTGCATCGATATTCCTCGCGGCGGTGATGCCCCAGAGTCTCGGCTATCTGCTCCTATTGATCGTAACCGGTATGCTCTTCATTCTCTTTCGCTATGCCATGTCGCTCCGCGCGCCGCAGCAATAGAAGGTCAGTACGCATTCGGTAGTGTAATATTTTGTAAACTGATTTAAATTATATAATCATAATAAAATAGTGTCCTGCTATTTCTCTCTAGACTCCCACCAATCAATCTTCTCTACCATCCATCAATCCTTCCTCACATCCACTCAAACAAGGCTGATTGTCTCATCAAAGTAGTCGAGGAGAGCGCCTGGTCGATTGCGCCCGACGTGATGTTCGGGATATTCGACTGGATGTACTGGATGCTTGGTAAGCGTAAATTTTACCCCGTTGCGTAATCTCAGTAAGAGCCCGGTTCGAGGAT
>CAYXOW010000143.1:3882-5740 GCA_964466815.1 uncultured Treponema sp. | reverse complement strand
ACAACTCCCCCGACTCTATGAGCGCCGAATAGATATCGCCGGGCACGCGCATGGGGCGCACCGACCCGTCTGCGAGCCGTACGAGATTCCAGGTTCCCTCAAGATTGAGAATCTCCACACGAGGCCTCCCGGTCGATTGTGCGAGATTTTTCTTGACAACTCAAGATACCGATGCTATACCATAATTGGTTGAACAAATCAACCAACCAAGAACGAGGAGATACCATGTCAGCACGGCCCGATCAGTGGAGTCGAACTGCAGCGCGGATATTCCGAACGGTGTGGCGTACACAGCACATAAGCCGCGTCGATCTCGCCGAGACACTCGATCTGGATAAATCGACAGTGACGAAACAAGTGGCTGCATTGATCGATCATGGCCTCATCATAGAAAAGGAAGAAGGTGAAGCTTCTTCGCGCGGTGGGAGACGACCGATCTTTCTCGCGGTGAACAATGCCTATGGGCAATTTATCGGAATAGAGCTTCAGCTTGGTTTCTACGAGGCGGTCGCTGTAGACTTGGCAGGCAATATCCTCTCGACAGTTCGTGGCGATACACACATCACGAGTGAAAATTTTGCTCGGACGACATCCGAAATAGTAGAGAAGATGCGAGAATCCTCAGCCAAGGACTCGCTCCTCTTGGGTGTGGGCGTCGGAACTGCGGGCCTCATCGATTCAAAACGCGGACGAATCAAGTTTTCGGTGCCACTCGGCATCGACAAAACCTTCGACTTTGCAAAAGCAATGAGTGGCAAACTCAGTGTCCCTTCATTTATCGAAAACGATGCCAACTGCTGCGCATGGGGCGAACTCGCCTTCAATAGAAAAGAAGATTTAAAAGATTTTTTATTCGCGCTCGTGGAGTACCGCAAAGATTCGACTTCGCTCACAAAGTACGGCGGAATCGGCGTCGGCTTCGGTGTAGTGCTCGGAGGACGCGTGCACACCGGAGCACACGGGTATTCCGGCGAGTTCAGAAGCGCGTTTTGCGAGGGGCCAGGTGAACTTCAGTTCTCGCTCGACCGAGAACAACTCATGCGTCTGCGCGACGATCGAGCCCTCCTCAACAGAACTGTGGACGAACTTGCGCGCAATATGGCGATGCTCATCAACACGATGGATTTTCAGCACGTGTATATCGGTGGCGACATCGAAGGCCTCGATGTCGACCTGCCCGCGGTGCTTCGGCATCGACTCGAGGAGAACTGGATGTATCCATCGCCGAAGGATGTCGAGATTCGTTACTCGAGCCTCGGCGATCGGGCTGTGGCTTTTGGAGCGGCAGGCATGGTGTTCGAGAGACTCATGGGCGAACGGAGCATGCCCGGCTTGGCCGCTCCCCGCGATCGTGGAACCAGGGCAGAGATGCCTTGATCATAATTGAAGTGTGGGCCTGTGCGCCCATTCAAGGAGGTTTTCATGAAAAAAGCTATTCTTGTGCTCCTGACGCTCGCAATCGCCTTGAGCGTCGCGGTTGCCCAGGAGAAGGTCACCCTGAACGTCCTCAATTATCAGCAGGCGGATCAGGCCGGATACCAGGAAGATGTCGCAATCTGGCAGAAATTCCAGAAGGATAATCCCGATATCACCCTCAACATGGAAGTGCTCTTCAACGAACCCTATCACCAAAAGCTCCAGGCCTACGCGGCGGCGGGTACACTGCCCGACGTATTCTACGTGTGGCCAACAGCCCGAAGCGCCATCATCCACGAGAAGCATCTCGCGAAAGATCTCTCGAAATTGCTCGGTGCCGACTACCTCAGCAATTTTTCCGGCGCCGCGACCGATCCGAACAACCAGCTCGGCAAGTACCTCGCCATGCTCCCGCAGTCCTTCACCTACACCTCGGTGATGT
>CAYXOW010000143.1:2725-3841 GCA_964466815.1 uncultured Treponema sp. | reverse complement strand
CGCACTGCCGAAGACCTACGATGACCTCAAGAAGATGGTTCCCAAGCTCAAAATGAAGGGGATCAATGTAGTGATGCTGCCGGATAAAGACGGCTGGCCGATGCAGTCTTGCCTCTTCTCGACAGTGCTCGGACGCATGGCGGGCAATTCCTTTGTGGACGCCATTCTCGCGGGAAAAGCCAAGTTCACGGATCAGCCCTTCATCGACTCGCTCAAAGTGATCGACAATCTCTACAAAGATGGAATCATCGCGAGAGAAGACAACCAAGTTGGATACGGCGAGGCCCCCGGACTATTCGCATCGGGCAAAGCAGCCATCTACATCGACGGCGACTGGAGAGTGGGCGCCTATATCACCGACAAGGCTTCCGGCAAGGCCCTCATCTCCCCGACGGCGCAGCAGAACGATTTCGTCCTCCTTCCTTTCCCTGCGATCGCAGGCGAGAAAAATCCTGGTGTCGTTTCCGCCATTGCGGGAACCGGCTGGGCCATCTCCGGCTCCATTCCAGACGGATCCGCCAAGCTGGCGGCCGCAGTGAAACTCTTCAAGTATCTTTACTCCGATGAAGTGCAGTCGATCCGCTACAGCACCGGCGCGTATGTGCCGACGCGCAAGAATGTCAAAGCGAACGTCGAGCCGCTCGTCGCGAAAGTGCCGGTGTTCTATGCCGACAACCCCAAGACCTGCTATGTGTTCGACGGCATGTTCGACCCCTCGGTGTACAACGTGCTGAACAATGGACTCATCGCGATCGGCATCGGCACCTCCACGCCAGAAAAAGTGGCCGCAGATGTCCAAAAGGCGTACGACACCTGGAAAGCCTCACAGAAATAACCGACAATGGTGACGTTGAGATGCGCGCCTTTACGGGCGCGCATCTCTTCTCTGTACAGCGGAGTATGTATGGCAAAAACCAACAGAGCGCGAAAAGAAGAGCAACGGGCGTATTGGTCCATGGTGACCCCCGCCTTCGCTCTCTACCTCGTCGTTATGGCATTTCCGATCGTGCTCTCGATTGTGCTGTCGGTGTCGAATTATTCGGGTGGGAAAATGTTCGGCGGCGAAAGGTGGGGGTTTGCAGGATTTGGCGCATACGTACGAGTTTTCACCGACCC
>CAYXOW010000143.1:2490-2711 GCA_964466815.1 uncultured Treponema sp. | reverse complement strand
GGAACGCGCTCAAAAATAACGTCTATATCGTTTTGATTTCGGTATTTGGTCAGTTGCCGTTGGGTTTTATCTTCGCCTACTTTATCTATGCGAAGATCGTGCGGGCGCCGAGTTTCTGGCAGGGCGTGCTCTATGTGCCGAACATTATCTCGGTCATCGTGGTGGGCCTTCTCTGGCAAACGATTTTTTCTCCGTACGGTCCCATCGCCGAGCTCATCAAT
>CAYXOW010000143.1:0-2480 GCA_964466815.1 uncultured Treponema sp. | reverse complement strand
ACCGCTTTCGAAACGCAACTTAAAGGCATTTTTCACGCTGCAGGAGGATTTTCTCTCTCCGACGACGTGATGAAAAAAATACTCGACCTCGCGGGTCCTGCAGGGCAGTCGATGTTCTCGAACCCCGTGCCCGATCTCCGGGATCTCCTCACTTCCTTTCAAAATCAACCTTTGAGCGCCGTCTACAGTGCGCTCAGCAACCTCTTCGTCCAGAAATGGACTCCATCATTTCTGACTAAATCGGACATCGCGATGTTGCCGGTGCTCTTCGTCATCCTATGGATGTACACGGGGATGTACCTCATCCTCTTTTTAGCGAACATGCAGAAGATTGATGCGCAGATCATCGAGTCAGCGCGCATCGATGGAGCGACCGAGGGACAGGTGATGCGCTGGATTATTCTGCCTTCGCTGTCGGGAACCATCGTAAATTCGGCGATTCTTGCGATTTCGGGCTCGCTGTCGAGCTTTGCCCTCATCTTCGCGATGACAGGGGGAGGTCCCTCGCGGGTCACCGAAATCCTTTCCATATACATGTACAACAACGCGTTCCTGGGTAGCCCGAATTTTCCGCTCGCCAACGCGATTTCGCTCATTATGGTCATCATCAGTTTTGCGCTCATCGCCCTCACGAAAATGGTCGAGCGACGCTACGGCGGGAAGGAGGATTGAGCGATGCCTGAAACACTGAGCAATTCGGCGTGGAAGCGGACACTCGGCGCACTGGGCAAGGCGTCGGTCTACCTCGCAATGGGCGTATTCGCCTTCATGACCCTTTATCCGATTTTCTGGCTCATCATGAACTCGTTCAAGACGACAAGAGAATTCCAGATGAGCCAGCTCAGCTTTCCGCATGCGCCGACATTGAAGAACTACTGCGAGGCGTGGAAAATGGGAGACTTCGGCCTCCTGTTCCCGAACTCGGTGCTCTACACTGTGGGAGCGACCGCGGGTATTATTTTCTTCTCGCTGCTCGCTGGATTCGCATTCGCGAAGCTCAGATCGAGAGCGACCAAGCCCATCTACAACAGCTTCATCATCGGCATACTCCTGACCACGCAAACGCTGATGATTCCGCTCTTCCTCGAGGTGAACATCCTCGGCATCTACAACACGCGACTCGCAGTGCTCCTCGTCTACATCGGCGCCGGGTTACCGATTGGCATATATCTCTCTACGGAGTTCATCAAGGCCATTCCCAGCGCTCTCGTCGAGTCGGCGCGCATCGACGGGGCCGGCTTTTTCAAGATTTTCCTGAAGATTATTTTTCCGATGAGTGCGCCGGTGGCGACCACCCTCGCGATGCTCAACATCACGAGCATCTGGAATGAATTCGCACTCATCAATATTCTCGTATCCAAGACCGAGCTGAAGTCGCTGCCTTTGGGCATCTACAAGTTTTCAGGCTCACTCTCCACGGACTATGGCAAGCAATTCGCGGCGCTGACCATCGGCATGGTCCCCATGCTCGTATTCTATCTGATTTTTAGAAAACAGATTACGAAAGGTGTGGCAGCGGGCGCGATCAAGGGATAAGGAGCAATCAATGAAACGGCAGGACGGTTTCCCCGACGATTTTCTTTGGGGGTGTTCTACATCGAGCTATCAGATCGAAGGCGCGGCGAGGGAAGATGGGCGCGGACCTTCGATTTGGGATACATTTTCGCACACTCCCGGCACCATTTTGGGCGATCGTACGGGAGACATCGCCTGCGATTCCTATCACCTCTGGCGCGACGATATCGAGCTTCTACGCGGACTCAACGCGGGCGCGTACCGCTTTTCTGTATCGTGGAGCCGCATTCAGCCTGAGGGCAAGGGAGCGCCGAATCAGAAGGGGCTCGACTACTATGCGCGACTCGTCGATGCGCTTGCGGAAGCCGGCATCGAGCCTTGGCTCGAACTCTTCCACTGGGACCTGCCCCAGAGCCTCGAGGATGAGGGCGGGTGGCGGAACCGCGAGACAGCATTTCGCTTCGAAGAGTACGCCTCGATCGTGTACCGACACATCGGCGACAGAGTGCGGCACTGGACGAGCATGAATGAGCCCTGGTGTGCTGCGTTTCTTGGACACCTCACAGGTGAGCACGCGCCTGGCATGAGAGACAGGGGCGCTGCGAATCGCGCGGCGCATCACCTCCTGCTCGCGCACGGGCTCGCGGCGCGCGCATACCGGCAGAGCGGACTCAAGGGCGAGTACGGCATCGTGATCAATCCCTCCAAGCCGCGCCCGCGACGCTCAAGGCAGAAGATATCGCAGCGTCGGAGCGCGCCTCGATCGAGCGCACATCGCTCTGGCTCGATCCGGTGTATGGGCGCGGCTACCCGAGCTACTTTATGGAGCGCTTCGCGGCCGACATGCCGATCGAGGCGCGCGATATGGAAATTATTGCGCAACCGCTCGACTTTATCGGCGTGAATTACTACAACGAGGAAGCGGTCCGCGCCGCTCCCGAGGCACCAGAGAACCCCTACGGCAT
>CAYXOW010000142.1:2022-5838 GCA_964466815.1 uncultured Treponema sp. | reverse complement strand
AGTCGCGGATGACGATTTTGAAGATGAGGTGCTGGAAATTCCGCTTGAGGAGGCGAAAAAACTCGCCGATGAAGCAGAGATCGGCGACATCCTCGAGATACCGGTCGATCCTTCCGAATTCGATTTTCAGTCCGTAATGCTCGCAAAACAGACAGCACGGCAGAGCCTGAGAGATATCTCTCGCGATACTCTCTATGCGGAATTCAAATCGAAGGTCGGCGAAATCATCATTGGGTACTACCAGCGTGAACGGAATGGCGCGATCTTCGTCGATCTCGGAAAAGTCGAAGGCGTGTTCCCACACAAATATCAGTCGCCGCGCGAATCCTACCACGTCGGAGACCGCATTAAAGCGCTCATTGTGGAAGTAGAAAAAACTAAAACTGGTTTCCAGGTAGTCCTTTCGCGAACTCATGCAGAGTTCGTGCGAAAGCTTCTTGAGCTTGAGATCCCTGAGATATACGATACCACAATCGAAATTTTCAAGATTGTACGCGAACCAGGCTATCGAACAAAAGTCGCAGTCTACACCAAGCGGACAGATATCGATCCGGTAGGTGCGTGCGTTGGGCCTAAGGGTATGAGAAGCCAGCTCATCAGTCAGGAGCTTGAAGGCGAAAAAATCGATTTTATTCGCTATGATATCAATCCTAAAGAGTTTATACGCAATGCTCTTGCGCCTGCGCAGATAAAAGAAGTATATATACTCGACGAAGGTAAACACATGGCTCTCGCGGTGGTGGACGAGCATGAACTCTCCATCGCCATCGGGAAATCAGGTCAAAATGTCAAACTCGCCAACCGGCTCTGCGATTGGAATATCGATGTGATGACCGAAGAACAGTATCTGCAGGATTCAAGGAATGTTGAGCTCAAAAAGGCGGCGGACAGCCTGTTTGCTACTGAGGAAGAGCAGGGCGAAGAGTTTATGATCAAAGATATGCCTGGTATGAAGCCTGAATGGATATCTTCGCTCGAATCTGCGGGAATTGCAACGGTCGCGGAATTTTTGGGGCTCGCTGCAGCTGGGATATCGCAACGAACTGCGCTCTCAATGGAGGACATCGCAGCGATTCGCGCGATAATCGATGAAAATGTCGAAATCGTACAAGAAGAAGTAGAAGAGGAAGCGCCGGAGTCGTACACATGCCCCGAGTGCGGCGCCGCAATAACGCCTGATATGGATCATTGCCCGTCGTGTGGAGTGGCATTGAGTTTTGAAGTCGATGAAGGACCTAACGAATAAAGGAATTATATGACAGAGAGTAGCGACAAAGACTCGAAGAAAGTCCATCTTATTAAACAACCCAAACAAGCCGCTCCAGAGCAACCTCAGGAACAGATGGCCCCAGCTTCTTCCGATCAGGGCGTGGAGAAGAAGAAAGTGGTCGTGGTGGTTAAAAAGAAAATTGTCACCGCAAAAAAAATTCAAGCCAAACCTGTTGTTGCTGCAGCGCAAGAGGAACAAAAAGCTGAAATTGAAATTCAGCGCGAACCCGTTCAGAAAGAAACTCAGCAATCACAGGTGCAGCCTCAGCCGCAACCCTCAGTTCAGTCACAAAGCATGCCTCATCCTGAAAAAAAAGCAATTCCTGATGAACATGAGCAGAGCATTTCTCAGCCTCCCCCCAATAAACCTATAGAAACAAAATCGCAGGATGCTCTTCCTTCACGGCACACGCTGCATTCATCGGAGAAACCTTCTTCGGCGTCAGCCTCACAGCATCCTTACAATCCACCATCTTCTGCGCAGGCTCCTCGTGACGGCCGGCCAGGCTATCGATCTGATTCTTCGTTCACCTCGCAGCGACGGTACTCATCTGATGGACGGGCAGGCAATTTAGCGCAGGGGCGACCGAGCCCTTCACCGCGATATGGACAAGACCGCAACGAAGCGAGACCTCCGGCCGGAACTTATCCGACGCGGAATTATGGTCAGCAGCGAAGTTATCCACCTTCACAGTCCAGAAGTCCTGGGAGCCCTTCATCCTATAATCGCGGTCCACGACCCGCAGGTAGTTCTCCATATCCTGGCTCACAGGGTGGTGCACCGGGGAATCGGCAAGGATATCCGTCATCGCGGCCTGGCGGTTATAGCGGATCGCGTACCGGCGGCTTCGGAGCGCGTCCAACGCCTGCTCCACTTCCTCAAGCCGATTCCGGCAGATCTACATCGCGAAGACTCCCTGCTAAAAAGAAGGGGACTTTCGTAAAGAGAGAAGAAGAGCTCGAATTAGAGAAGCAGATTCAGATGAAGAAAAAGGCAGAAGCCAAGCTCGCTTCTGTACCGAAATCTGTTGATATCATGGAGAATATCAGCATCTCTGAGCTCGCAAAAAAAATGAACCTGAAACCGGCGGACCTGATCAGCAAACTTATGTCGCTTGGAGTTATGGCGACGATAAATCAAAAGATCGACGCCGATACTGCAGCCATTCTCGCGGCCGAGTACGGGTGCGAGGTGAAAGTTGTGAGTCTCTATGACGAGACCGTCATTGAGAAAGCAGCTGACAAGCCTGAGGAACTCAAGCATAGGCCGCCGATCGTCACTGTCATGGGCCACGTCGATCACGGAAAGACAAAGCTGCTTGATGCTATCCGTAAAACGGATGTCGTATCGCAGGAGTTTGGAGGCATCACGCAACATATCGGCGCATATATGGTAGAGA
This sequence comes from uncultured Treponema sp., assembly GCA_964466815.1. Taxonomy (GTDB): domain Bacteria; phylum Spirochaetota; class Spirochaetia; order Treponematales; family Rectinemataceae; genus Rectinema. The sequence goes on along the minus strand of CAYXOW010000142.1, from coordinate 3,169 downwards.
CGCCTCATGGCAAGATTTCTTTCCTCGACACACCGGGACATGCAGCGTTCACGAAGATGAGGGCGCGCGGAGCGAATCTCACCGATATCGTCATTCTCGTCGTTTCAGCGACGGAAGGCGTCATGCCTCAGACCAAAGAAGCTATCGATCACGCAAAGGCCGCGAATGTACCCATCATCGTCGCCGTGAATAAAATTGATTTGCCTGATGCGAACCCTGAAAGGGTTAAGACACAACTCTCAGAACTAGGCCTTATTCCTGAAGAGTGGGGCGGTACGAATCAGTTTGTAGAGGTGTCGGCGCTTCAGAAAAAAGGAATACCGGAACTCTTTGACGCAATCTTGCTCCAGGCTGAACTGCTCGATCTCAAAGCAAATTACAATAGGCTTGCTGAAGGCAAGGTGGTAGAATCGAGAATCGATCAAGGACGTGGAATTGTTTCCACCATCATGGTCCAGAACGGCACGCTCCGTATTGGCGATCCCTTTGTGGCGGGCATATATCCCGGCAAGGTACGCGCGCTTTTCGACGATAAAGGCCAACGAATCGAGGAAGCTGGCCCGTCGACACCGGTTGAAGTGCTTGGTTTTGAAGGAATGCCGGAAGCTGGTGATCCTTTTGTAGCGGTAGAAGATGAAAAGTATGCGCGCCAGATATCTACGAAACGCCAAGAACTCAAAAAATATGAAGAAGGTCGCAATGTCAAGAAAGTAACGCTCGACAACCTCTACGAGACGATCAGCCAGGGCGAAATTAAAGAGCTCAAGGTTATTATCAAAGGTGATGTGCACGGATCCGTAGAAGCGCTCAAGGGCATGCTCGAAAAACTTTCGACACGCGAGGTTCACCTCAATGTAATTCGTGCTGCTGCAGGTGCCATCACTGAAGACGATGTCATGATGGCCTCGGCGTCGAACGCGATCATTATTGGTTTCAATGTCCGGCCTACGCCCAGTGCAAAACTGCTCGCAGAACGTGAAAAAGTCGATATCCGCAAATACAACATTATCTATCGCGCCCAGGAAGAGATTAAGTTGGCGATGGAAGGCCTCCTTGCGCCAGAGCTCAAGGAGCAGGAAGTCGGAAAGGCTGAAGTCCGCTCAATCTTTAGGGTGCCTAAAGTGGGTATCGTGGCAGGTTGTTTTGT
>CAYXOW010000142.1:0-1956 GCA_964466815.1 uncultured Treponema sp. | reverse complement strand
CGAGATTTTCCAAGGCAATCTAACCTCGCTCAAGCGATTTAAAGACGATGCCCGAGAAGTTGCGGCCGGCTATGAGTGCGGCATTGGCATCGAAAACTGCAACGACTTGCAAGAGGGAGACACACTCGAATTCTACGAAACGATCGAGGTCGCAAGGACACTCGAATCAGGAAACCAGAATGGATCAGATACGAAGGCGACGCCTTGAAGAGTTGATTCGCGAAGAAATTTCTCGAATGCTTGCGATGGGCGAAATTAAAGATCCGCGTGTCAATAGCTTTCTCTCAATTTCTCACGTTGAAGCGTCTCAGGATGGTTCTCACGCTAAAGTGTGGGTGAGCAGTCTCGAGGAAGATGATGCTCGCCTCGATGAAGCAGCTGCAGGACTCTCGCACGCCGCAGGCTTTATTCAAGCTGGCATTGCAAAGCGGGTCCGGCTGCGTCTCACGCCGATTCTGACCTTTATTCCCGACCGTGGAGTGAGGGAAAGCTTTGAAATTTCAGAAAAATTGAAGGATCTGCTGAACTAATGCAGCGACTGAATGCTTTCTTTCTTATCGATAAGCCTTCTGGGCCTACTTCGAATCGCGTGCTGCAAGATATACGGCGCAGGATTTTTGGAGCACGCCGATTAAAAGAAATTAAATGTGGCCATGCTGGCACCCTCGATTCCTTCGCATCAGGACTTCTCATCGTACTGACAGGAAGCTTGACGAGACTGACTCCCTGGTTTATGGGTCAAACCAAGGAGTATCGCGCGACCGTTCAATTCGGCGCCGAAACCGATACCCTCGATCCGCTCGGCAAAGTGGTTGCGCAGGCAGAGCTGCCGCAGACTATCGATCTTGAGCGAACATTGGGAAACTTTAAAGGCGATATTGAACAGGTGCCTCCGACGTACAGTGCACTCCACGTCAATGGAATGCGATCGTATGAAATCGCAATGCGCGGTCAAACACCCGTGTTGGCTCCCCGCGTGGTTAATATTGAAAAGCTTGAATTGCTCATGTACGAAAATGGACGAGCGGTCTTTGATATACGCTGTTCTTCCGGAACCTATATTCGCGCTCTGGCTCGAGATATCGCTCAGGCCTGCGGGTCGCGAGCATTTCTTGTAGATCTAAGAAGAACAGCGATTGGTCCATTTGGCGTGCTGGATGCCGTCTCTCCTGAAACTTGCGTCCGCGAATTAGCGCATAGATTTTCTCCAGATATCGCTCGTTCGATAGGACTAGGTACCGCAACGCTCGCGCCAAAATATAGAGTTGCATTTATGCATGGTGCAGAGCTTTCCAAAGCTTCTTTATTCAATCTCAAAAGAGGGCAGGGCCTAATAGAAGCCGTTCCAACTGCAGTATTTGATGAAAAAGATGAATTCCTCGGTCTCGCGACAGAATTGAGCATCGGTTTTCGACCCGTCATGGTCGCAGCAGAGGAGATCGAGCTATGAAAATCTATTCCTGGAAAGAATTTACTTCTAACCCTTCGAAAAATTTTCTGGCGGCTACTATCGGTGTTTTCGACGGCCTCCATCTGGGGCACCAAGCGCTCATTCGCGCAGTGCAGAAAGAAGCGCCTTCCCTTGTACCATATGTCATCACCTTTAAAGAAAACCCGAAAAAGATGCTTCATCGTTCGAGCTATAAAGGGAGTCTTCTCACAATAGCGCAAAAGCTGAACGCGATTTCGGCGTTGGGAGTCGAACATTGCGTGCTGATTGACTTTTCTGATAATTTCGCTACACTTGCGGGAAGTGAATTCCTTACTGCGCTGTATCTTGCGAATGTGCGATTTGTTTCGGTGGGCGAAAATTTCCAGTTTGGATACAAGCTCGATACGGATGCAGTCAAGCTTGAGTCTATCTGCGGCGAACTGGGTATGCGAAGCTTTATTGTGAAAAACGTGATGTACCACGGGCGTCCGGTTAGTTCGAGTAGAATTCGTCACGCTGTGCTC
>CAYXOW010000141.1:344-5869 GCA_964466815.1 uncultured Treponema sp. | reverse complement strand
GAGTCCGGTCCGGGTCAACGCCGCCAGAACATTCGCAGCTCTCTCGGCAAGCTGTGCCTGCGCTTTCGCGGCGGTTTCAGCCTGCGTTTCAACACCAAGACTCAGGTACGCCACATCGGGCTCAACCGACATACGCGCCTGTCCCTGCACCTGAATCGTGCGTCGTATCGTATCTTGTCCCCAGACAGAACCTGTCGCGCAGATACAAACAAACACAACGATCACTGCGAACGCGACCTTTTGTCGAACAGTGCTGCGATCATTCAATCGACTCATGCTCCCACCTCCTCGAAGATAGCGCGCAGCTGCCCTCGATCAGCGCAGGGAGTCTGCGTGGCGAGTATTCCGGCGATTTGTCCCATCGCATAGCCCGATTCCCTGATGGGCATCAGCATCCACACGTGCATCATCTGCTCATATTCATAATAATCGAGATGAACGCCAGATGCTGCACATATATTCCACAATTTTCGACAATCGGCGAGCAGAATGTCCTTTGTCCCGATGAAGAGGCTTAGCGGAGGAAGGTTGTCCATTCGCCCAAAAAGGGGGCTGATCTCGTGTCGGCGCGGGTTTGAACCGCCGGCCCAGGCTTTGCCTGCTACCCTGAGCGCTTCTACATTGAGAAATGGATCGATCGGTGAAAGGTGTGAAATTTCTGGATTCTCAAGCGTCACATCGAGCCAGGGGCTCAGCATGATCACTGTTGCAGGCAAGGGCCGATGTACGTCTCTGAGCGCTTGTGCGAATCCCAACGCAAGTCCTCCGCCCGCAGAATCCCCCATCAATCCGATATACCCTGGAGGGAAATTTACCGCTATTTTTTCCCAGAGCGCGAAGAGCATACGGTATGCATCCGACCATCGCCGTTGAGGTGCGAGAGGATAATCAGGCGCGATGATCGTTGTTTTGGTCGCTTCAGCGAGTTTCGAGAGAAAATTCCAATGCTGGCGGGTAAATGTGGTCACATAGGAACCGCCGTGAAAATATACAAGGAGCCGCATGCATTTGTCTGTGCGTGGAATGAGGATATGAACAGACTGCCCTTCAATCTCAAAGCTCTGGACATCGAGCCGTGCACGCACCAAACGAGGAGGTGTCGATGATAATAAGCTTTTTGTGTACTGGCGCATTAAGAATCGAGGCGGAGGAGCATCTGGCCCATGGCTTATCTTTGCGCGGACAAACACCTGTTCGAAGAGTGCGCTTCGTATACTCTGGTGGCCTCGATTAATAAAAATCATCAGTAATCCTGAGGCTACATTATATACGCTTCAAATGGTTTTAAAAGCCTTTCATACGCTATCAGTAAATTTGCTTCAAAGGCCGCTTCAGCGTTCGGGTTGTTTTTATTGTGAATGTTACGCACCAAGGCCGAAACAAGAATCTCATAGAGATAGATGTGCTGGTGGAGTTCTTCCGCAACACTCGGCTCTTTGAGGCGCCCCTCGATTTTTCTGTAGCCAAAATTATAGAGTTCAGTGAGTTTTGCCTCATCCATAGGCAACGATGCATTCATTACGAACACGAGGGTATACATCTTCGGACATCTTTTGGAGTAACCGAGAAGTACTCTTCCCATTTCTATATAGCCCCGAAGAGGATTTTCGGTCGTGGATTCGAAGTGAGGCCTGAGCTGCTCCTGGATAAAACGCATGACTTTTTCATGTGCGGCCGTGATGGTGACTTTGACAATCTCTTCCTTGTTGGAGAAATAATTGTAGAGAGTCATCGGAGAAATGCCCAAACGGGAAGCAAGGTGCCTCGTAGAAAAATGCTCGTATCCGGTCTCGCAGATGAGCGCAATCGCTGCATCGATAATTTTATGCTCATCTTCAAAACATCGTTCTCTGCTCATATTATTTGTAATATTGTGGACAAATTGAGGGTTTCTGTCAATAGAAAACCATTATGTAGCATGTAAGAAATCATTGTATTGACGATACATAATTGATTAAAATTATATAGAATTCCGCGATAATAGCTTCACAGTTTGATGAACCCTAATTCCAACGCCTATGGCCACATCCAAATGCGCGATCATCCATAGAGCTGTCTGCAAAAAATCCAGCATCGGCAGAGTCGATTCAAACGATATCGCCATGCCGATCTCTCTCAAGCCTAGGTGCGGGAGAGATCGGCGCAGCGAATTTTTCGTCACAGCGAGTAAGAGATCCCCGCGGTCAACTGGAAGTCGCTTAGAGGCGGGTTCGTGCTGATATTGCCCGGATTCTGGATATAGATGAAGTCGCCTTCCGCATAGAGATCGAGATTCTTGAACACCGTGTAGCCGCCCTTGATGCCCACGATGACGGTCTTGGTCACCGAATTGCGGAGGTTTGCGTTGATGTCGCCATTGTTGCCCGTATCGTGGTGAGTCGTCGGCGTCGAAACGCTGAAGCTTGCGTTCGAAACATCGGTCCACAGTGTCCACTTATCATGGGTGCCGTGAATCATATAGAAGAAATTTGCGGAGGCGTACCACGTACCAAAGCGTTTGTATCCTATCGTGCCGTTGTATACAATCGCGTCTCCACCGTACTTATAGCCGAGGAAATCTTCAGAATATGTGATGCCGATTGCATTTGAGAACGTTCGAAGCGCAACGACAAAGTTTAGACCAGGATCTCCCTGCGCTTGAGTCGAGTTTATTCCATATCTCAAATAGAGATACGGATCCGTAAGCGCCCACTCGAATGACCCGGAGAACATCCCACTCTTAGATGGATAGCGCGCTTTGATTCCCACCATGTAGCCGCCGGCCGCGGGAAGCGCACCCGGCTCACCCGGTTGGGGCTCGCCTGGCATCGTGAACTCATCGACGACAAGTTGTCCGTAGAGGTTTAGGTATGGAATTGGTGTATATGTTATTTCACCTGAAAGAATTGAGTTTGCATTGCTTCGGATGTAGTAGTTGTGGAAGATTGCTGCCGGGCTAAGAATGATCAGATCAAGTTTGTTGTCGGCCGACTGATACATAATACCCTCGGTGAGTGCGAAGCCGACCTTACTCTTGAACATATTCCACTCGAGTCTATGCGCGAGGAACATTTTTATACCGCTGACCACATCGGCCTGCGAGCTGCCTGTGTGAAGAAAAGCGCCGGTCGTTGGATCGACGATGGGGTAGTAGTTCCCGGGATACGGGAAAAAAGAAGTCAAGAGCGTATACTTGAAATTCTTGCTGTAGGCGGTGATCCGGCCCATATTGTGGTAGAGGAGCTGATCTCCAATCACGAAGTTGCCTGATTCTCCAGGCCCCCAGGAAAGTTGCTCGCGCCCAAACTCCGCGCTCCATCCATCGCCTCCAAAGGCACCGACCGCTCTGAAGGGAAAATTAAAATCGAGATCACTGAGCACGGAGGGTGGTACCATCCACACATTCGTGGTGAAAGGATACTGCCCAAAGAGCGTCGACGTTGCTCCTTTCGAGCTCGACCAGCCGTTATATTCGTTATTGCGCACCGAGAGCGAAGAGTAACCATAAAAGTTTCGACCAGGCGCAGTCTCAAGCACGATATCGATCAGCGGTTTGCGTTCGCCGAATCCACGCACCCACTGGGATTCCTGAACAAAATCGGCGGTGTTCGCGTGATAGTACCCTTCGAGGTTCACATTGAGCATGAATTGTGTAGGCTTGAGTTCGCGAGTGAGCTCTGTGTGTGCGTAATCGTACGCGGCCTGTGTACCGCCCGAGAGCTTCGAAGTGCTGATCTTATCGAGCATCTTGAGAAGCTCATCCGTACTCCACGGACCTGTGGTGGAAGGTAGCGCGAGTCCCTGACTGATGTAGAGTGAAGTAATCGCCTGGTACACATCGGAATCAATTGGAAAAATTTTTTGATAATTCTTTCCCGTGTCGGCACAGATACTTTCTAACATGGCAGCCGTGAGAAGCGCTGCAAGAACCAATTTCTTCATTGTTGAGCCCCCTTCGACAGTATTGCTTGATTCTTTACATAAAAGCGACAGGCATTTTGAGTTTTCATGCAGGGATACGACTTCAGGTATTTTGCGGCATTTCCAAAGCCTGCCGTTGTTCTATCTTCCTGTTACGGATCCACAGCACCGCGTCGATACTCACCATCGTGAGGTTGAGCACATAGAGCCACGTGACGATGTCGGGTTTAACGAGGAGCTTGTTCACGATGCCTGAAATGTAGCCGACAATGACGATGAGCGAGAATGCGAGGCTCTTCCCGCCCGTGCTGCGCGATTTCCACGATCTAGCAATGGAGACTGGCCATGCCGCACCGAAACACAGCAGCATGATGGCTTCAAATATACTCATGTGTATAACCTCTCTTGGATGCTCGGTCTGGCACGAGAGTTCACTCAACAGGGATAGACTTAAGGAGCCGGCGCCCGTCCGATACATATCCAAAGAAAAGAGGCTGCCATCTAGGCAGCCTCTCGTTAGTGCGGCGAAGAAGACTTGAACTTCCATGCCTCTCGGCACTAGCACCTCAAGCTAGCGTGTCTACCAATTCCACCATCGCCGCACGCTGTAGGGCTTATATATACTGTCGAACGCGTGAATGTCAAGAGGTCAGAGCTGTTCGTAGATGCGCTCAATCGCGATGCATCGCTTTGTGTCTGGATCGATGCGGAAGAGCGCGCCCATGAGGGCAGCGCTTCCCTCTGCAGTCTCCATTTTATAAGGAATCTGCGTTAGGAACCGACGGATGCACACGTCGCCGTTCATGCCGATGACGGAGTCGACCGGGCCGGTCATACCGAGATCGGTGAGGTAGCCGGTGCCCTTCGGCAGCACACGCTCGTCCGCGGTAGGTACATGCGTGTGCGTTCCGGCGAGCACCGAGGCGCGTCCGTCGAGGTACCAGCCGAGCGCTTCCTTTTCTTCATTCGATTCGGCATGGAAATCGACGACGATGAGGGCGCGTGGATGCTCGCGCGCCGCGGCGGAAAGAATCTGATCAGCTCGAACAAAGGGGCAATCGATATCGTACATGTCGCGCCTTCCCTGGAGATTGACAACGAGCCACTCGAAATGCCCGACACCACCCCCTGAGCGCGCGACCGTTTGAGACGGCTGGCTTGCGCCAAGATAGGCAACAGCACGACCAGGCAGACCTTTCGGGTAGTTCGCGGGCCTGAGTAAGCTCTGCTCCGCCTCGAGCAGCTCAAGCGCCTCTTTACGCTCCCACACATGGTTGCCGCTTGTGATGATATCGACGCCATAGGAGCGAATCGCCGCGACTTCCTCTGCGCCGATGCCGAAGCCTTTGAGCGCGTTTTCGCCATTGGCGACCACGAGATCCGCTTCGGTTTTTTTGATGAGCGAAGGTAAAAACGTGAAGAGCGCCCGCAGACCGGGCGCTCCCACGATATCTCCGATCATGAGGATATTTGCGGTATCAGAACTCATCGCGCGTATTCCACTATGCGGGTTTCCCTGATGATGGTCACTTTGATCCTGCCGGGATAGCGCAGGTCGGATTCAATTTTCTTCGCAATGCTCTTGCACAGATCTTTCGCCTGATCGTCGGACACCTGCTCGTTGT
>CAYXOW010000141.1:0-334 GCA_964466815.1 uncultured Treponema sp. | reverse complement strand
ATGCGCAACTCGCGACCGGCCTGGATCGCGAAGGCTTTCTCGACGCCGGAGAAACTCTCGGCGACCGCTTCGAGATCCTCGAGCCGTTTGATGTAGTTGTCGAGCGTTTCGCGGCGCGCTCCTGGACGCGCGGCGGAGATGGCGTCGGCGATTTGTACAATGACGCTCTCGGCGCAGCTCGGCTCGACATCGTTGTGGTGCGCGGCAATCGCATTCACGATACGCGCATCCTCGCCGAATTTACGCGCGATCTCGACGCCGATTTCGGCGTGGTTCTTATCCGAGTCCGTCACGATGCCCTCGATCATGGGGATTACGCGCTCGCTCGTGCCGC
>CAYXOW010000140.1:252-5967 GCA_964466815.1 uncultured Treponema sp. | reverse complement strand
AGGATGAATGAAGACTCGCGGAGATTGAAATGAATTCGCCGCACCACATCGTGAACGTCCGAAACACGCTCTTGGATGAGAGGGTCCGAGGATGAAGAGAGCTTATCGACCATCTCCGTTTCGAATGCGAGAATCGCGGACTCCACGTTGAAGAGATTGTCGTTGAGCGATCGTTCTATCTGGTCGAGAAGTTCAGGATCTTCGAGCATCATGATGTGCGCGTCAAAGATTGCCGCTTGAGCTTCGCCGGCCTCGCTCTTGGCGTGGTCGCGGAGGACTTCGATTTCTTTGCGCGCGAGGAGAGAAGCATCGTGGAAACGCGAAAGTTCTGCCGCGACATTCGATGGCGCGATGTGGTACTGAGGAATTTCCGCTGAATCATCCGCGAAAATAAAGGCTGGTGCTATCGAAACGCCTGGAGATACAGCGATTCCTTTCGTGATTCTCATGATGAGACACTCTAGCAGATATTTCCTTGTGCGTCAAACAAGAGGGTGCCTCGACACTTCAGGGCAGATAGTTCAGCGGATTGACAAGAGACCCATTCTTGATCACTTCGAAGTGGCAGTGCGGACCCGTGCTGTAGCCTGTGGTGCCGATGCGACCGATCGCCTTTCCCTGCGCGAGATACTGCCCCTCAGCGACGAGCACCTCAGACATATGACCGTAAAACGTTTTCCAGCCGCCTGAGTGCGACATCATCACGTACTTTCCGAGCGTCGGAGAGTACCCCGTCTCGATAACCCTGCCCGGCATGGGCGCGGTGATCGTCGTCCCGTAGGGAGCAGCGATGTCGATAGCGTTGTGGAAGGAGCGTCTGCCTGTAAAGGGGTCCTTACGCCACCCGAACCACGAGGTCAAGAGACCACGCACCGGCCACTGGAAGAGATTCCCCGTGATTTCGCGAAGCGTCGCGGACGGCAGTTTTACATCGGGTAAAAAAAGCGGTTTGCCTGAGGCGACGATATTCGACAACAGCCCATTCGCGTCGATCAATCGGTCTGGGTTGATATTGTAGGTACTGGCGATTTCTTGGACCGTGGAAGCGGTTTTCGGAGTGTAAATAATACCGGATTCAGAAGGTATCTTAAGAAGCTGACCTGGGCGAAGCGACTTTGCTGAAGTGAATCCGTTCATGCTGATGAGCGTGTCGAGGGTCAGATCGTACTGACCTGCGATCTCCGAGAGGGTGTCACCCTTCTGAACTTGATAGACCGTATATTTAACGAGCTTGTCTTCCGGCTCCGGCATCGCGATGTCTTCGCTGACGGCGAGGGAGTTGATATCGGATCCACCGCGTGCGGAGAGCGGCCCCGGCGCTGGCCTGAAACTCGAACCCAGTAGCACGAGCATGCAGCCAATCGAAAACAACAGTACCTTGAGATTGTTCCCGCGTCCGATATAGTACACCCAATTGTTCCGATCCAGCCGAAATCTCATTCTGCCCTGGTACCTCTCCTCATAAATATTCGTCATTATATGAGCATCGCGCGCAATTTTGCAAGTGATACTTTTCTCTCGCTTGATGAAGGCGAGGCCTTCAAACTATACTTCCCGCCCAGAGAGACGCTATGAGCAGCACTGAACAGAGAGCTGAGGTCGCGCTACTGCGCTGTGAATCCTACGAAGAGAGCCTTTTGGATGAAGTGATCGCGCGTGCAGCGCGTATCGCCGGTTTCCCCGATGTGCGGGGTAAAACGCTCCTCCTCAAACCGAATATCCTAAACGCTTCACCTGCCGCGAAGGCGGTGACCACCAACCCCGTCTTCCTCGGCGCGGTGATACGATTCGTAAAATCGGAGGGTGCTGCGCGCATTCTCGTCGGCGATTCGCCGGGTTGGCAGCCGGGAGCGCTCGCCGCGAAGGCTTCGGGCATCTATGATGCGGTACAGCGCGTCGGCGCTACTTGGATCGACTTCCGCGAAGTCGCGGCTCGCGCCGTTCCCAACGGAAAGAAACTCAAGAATATTCCACTCACGAGCGTCCTCGACGAAGTCGACCTCGTCATCAATCTCCCGAAACTGAAGAATCACGAGCTCATGACTTACACCGGCGCGATCAAAAATCTTCTCGGCCTTTTGCCGGGAACCGCCAAGAGCGCAATGCACCTCCAGTATCCTTCGGTGATCGACTTTGGTGAAATGCTCGTAGATATCGCATTGTCGGTGCCGTGTTTCAGCTTCATGGACGGCATCACCGCGATGCAGGGTGCAGGGCCCGGTTCCGGAACCCCTTTCCAACTCGGCATCGTGCTCGCATCGGGAAAGCCTGCGGCGCTCGATTGGGTGGCAGTGCAGTGCGTCGGCTACGATCCCCGGCGCATTCCCTATCTCATCGATGGCATGCAACGGACTCTCGGTACCGACAACTTCCCAGAGCCGACGAGCGCTCCCCTCACCCCAGGCGAAATCGAGCATGAGGGCTTCGAGCGCCTTCCTTACAGTAGTGAGCTCGGGAAACGGCTCGATTCGATTCCCAGCACATTTCGACGCGTTCTCGGCTCGGCGATCCGACTCAGGCCGATTTTTCACACCAAAGCGTGTATCGGCTGCAAAGCCTGTGTCGAGATCTGTCCCGCCAAAGCGCTGGAGCTTGAAAAACGCGGCCGCACCAACCGCATTCGCATCGACGACAGGCTCTGCATCACTTGTTTCTGCTGTCACGAAGTGTGCCCCGCAAAAGCGATCAGCATTGGGAAAGCACCTTTCAGAATCGCGCACCGAGCCAAGGCGCGCTGAAGAAAGGCACGCAATCATCAGGCATCCGGATCAGCGCGGTTCGCCGCGAACCGGAAAAGGAACTATCATGGCGCATGTGAGCCTAGAAAATCTCGTCGAGCTCGGTTCTCCCGAGGATTTCGAAACGCTGGAACTTCCCGCACCGCGCGAGGACGGCGGAAGGCTCTCGATCTCCGCCTCGGCGCTTCAGGAATGCTCCCGCATCGCATTCACTAAGATCGCCTATGCGATGCCGCCCTTTCAGTACGAAGCCTTTGCGGCGATTCTGAATGATCCTTCGTCGAGCGCGCGCGATCGCTTTGTCGCCGCGAGCCTCCTCGAAAACGCAGCGATCGCGGCGAAAGGTGTCTTCCCCGTCTGTCAAGATACAGGGACTGCCCTCGTTTATGCGTGGCGCGGCGACCGCACCGACATCGAGGGCGAAAACGACCTCGAGCGCCTTCTTGCGACAGGCGCGCGCGAGGCGTACGCGCTCGAAAAGCTGCGCAATTCACAGCTCGGGCCCCTTTCGATGACCGAAGAGCGCAACACGAAAGATAATTTGCCTGCCGGTATTCAGATACGCGCCGTGTCTGGTCAGACACTGAAGCTGCTCTTTGTCGCGAAAGGCGGCGGCTCCACCTCGCGCGCGTCGCTCACGATGGAGAGCCCTGCGATCCTTCGCCCCGAGAAGCTCGAAGAGGTGCTGCGCGAGAGAATTCGCGCGCTCGGGCCGTCCGGGTGCCCTCCTTACTCGATCGCCGTCGTCCTCGGCGGAGCGAGCCCGAGCCAGACGCTGTACGCCGCCGAGCTTGCGGCCTTGGGTGCGCTGGATGGGCTCCCTGAGGTGGGGTCGGGGGATGGCGCGCCGCTGCGGGATAGGCAGTGGGAGGAGATCGTGATGAAGATCGCGGGGGAGAGCGGAATCGGCGCGCAGTGGGGCGGCGTGCACATGGCAGCGTCGGCGAGGGCGATTCGGCTGTCTCGCCACGCGGCGAATCTCTCGCTCGCCGTCTCGATCTCCTGCGCCGCAAACAGACACAACGCCGTGATCGTCGACCGCGAAGGCTGGAAAATTCAGAAATTGGGCGGCGTAGAGGATCGGCTTGAGTCCGCGTGTGGAGAGATTTTGCAGCAAGCCGAGACAGAAGCTACCGCGATCGCGATTTCTCCAAACGATGATGCTTGGCTTAAAACGCTGAGGGCACTCCCCGCTGGCTCTCTCGTCGCGCTCTCTGGACCTGTCCTCATCGCGCGTGACGCCGCGCACGCCCGCGTGTTGCGCATGCTCGAAACCGAAGGAAAACTGCCGGACTGGTTCGTCGGACTGCCCGTTTTCTACGCCGGCCCTACAGAGACAAAGACTGGTTTCAGAACCGGAGCCTTCGGTCCGACCACCGCGTCGAGAATGGACAGCTACCTCGACCCATTTATGGGCGCAGGGGCATCATTGGTCACGATCGCGAAGGGGAACAGAAGCGCGGCGGCGCGACAGGCGATCGTGCGCTACGGTGGTGTCTACTGTGCAGCCATAGGCGGCGCTGCCGCACTCAACGCGGCGCGCTACGTGCGGTCGCTGCACACGATCGCCTTCGAGGATCTTGGGATGGAGGCGATAAGGCTCGCCGAACTCGAGGCCTTACCTGTAATGATCGCCATCGATTCGCTCGGAAACGACATCTATCGAGCGTGAGCGTACAGAGTGCGCGCAGCTCTTATTCGCCCAGAGAGGCGACGAGTTTATCCGCCAGATGCAGGGCGGTCACCATCAGCGCGTGCTTCAGCTCGCCTTCGCCCATGCCGCGGCGAATTTCGTCCGCCGGCACGAGGTGTGCGTCGATGATCTCATTCTCGTCGAGATTGCGGTCGACCGCTGGTTTTGGATCGAGCGCCACGAAGATATGAAAGTAGTTGTCTTGTATCGCAGGGTTGGGAAAGACTTTGCCCGCGCGGAGAATCCGATTCGAAATCCATCCGGTTTCCTCGGCGAGCTCGCGCGCAGCGGCAGCTTCGGGCTCTTCCCCCGGCTCGATGACACCACCAGGAAATTCAAGACTGACCTCATCCGCCCCGTGCCGGTACTGCCGCACCATTAAAAAGAACAGTCCGGTCTCCGTCTTTACATATGGCACGACCACTGCCCAATCTTTAGCCTCGAGCACCGAGAAGTGCCCTCGCCGACCATCTGGCCCTTCGCTCTCGCGTTCAAAGACGCTGAATACATTGCACTGATATGCTTTGCGCGAAGAGAGTGTTCTCCACTTGCGCGCGCCGTTGCCGTCGCCTGCGATCATTCTTTTCTCCGGGCCTCATCCTAGTCCGACATGTCCTTTTGCGCAAGTTCGGGGGGAAGAGGGCGGCTCGCATTCAAAGACGGCGATTCTCCACCGCGCCCATTTGCGATCTTTAATCGAACACTGAGCGAATTTACTTGCCTGACTAGGCCATACTCCTTACAATAACCGAGTGCAAAACCGCAATCGGCTCACCGCAGCTTCTGTATTCTTGGAACTCTTGCTCCTTATCGCACCAGCGGTGATCTATGGTCAGAACACCCCACACAATCTATCAATGGAGACATTCATTATGAAACCATCTCGCGCACTCGCCATCGCTCACCGTGGATTCAGGGGGATCGCGCCCGAAAACACGCTTCTCGCAGCGCAGAAGGGCTTCGACACCGGGGCAGACATGTGGGAGCTCGATGTCGCTGAATCCAACGACGGGGTTCTCGTCGTGCTGCACGACAACACACTCACGCGCACCACGAACGCAGCCACAGTATTCCCGACGCGCTCACCCTGGGACATCTACGGTTTTTCAATCGAGGAGCTCAAATCCCTCGACGCCGGCTCCTGGTACGAGAAAACCGATCCCTTCAAGCAGATCGCTTCGCGCAGAGTTAGCCCCGCCGATCTCGCGACATTCAAAGGACTTAAAATTCCGACACTCCGTGAAGCGCTCGAACTCACGAAGAATCTTGGGTGGCGCGTCAACA
>CAYXOW010000140.1:0-230 GCA_964466815.1 uncultured Treponema sp. | reverse complement strand
GGGTTCGCCTGCGACGCGTGGATCGTCGAAAAGACGACTGCGCTCGTGCGTGAGCTCGGTATGGCGGATTCCGTGCTCATCTCCTCTTTCAACCACGATTACCTTAAGCGCGCAAAGAAAGCCGCTCCGGAAATCGAAGTCGCCGCGCTCATCGACCGACCGCTTCCCGACCCTGTCGCGACATTGCGCGACATAGGCGCGGTCGCTCTCAACCCGAACGAGAAGTACCT
>CAYXOW010000139.1:4200-5979 GCA_964466815.1 uncultured Treponema sp. | reverse complement strand
AGGGCTGCGATCGAACTTTCATCGCCTCAGCGCGGGCAAGGCGCGCATACACTGTCCATTCAACGAGCGAAATGGCGACAATGGCATTGGTGAGCGTCGGTCTCAGGGCCGCAGCGAACGCCATCGCCAGTACAAGGCGCGGAAAGGCGAGAAAAATATCCGTGATCCTCATCAGAATTTCATCGACGACTCCCCCAAAATATCCCGCGATGATGCCTACAAACAATCCAATTGAAATGCTGATAACGGAAATAATGAAAATGATCTGAACTTCGATTCGCGAACCCATGATCACGCGACTCAGGACATCACGCCCGAACTGATCAAGCCCAAAGGGATGCGCTGCGCTTGGCGCTTCCAGTTTATGCGCCAGATCTGTAGCGACTGCGCTGTAGGGAGCGAGCAGCGGCGCAAAAAGCGCTATGAGTAAAAAGATGCCGATTATCACTGTGCCGATCAGTGCAAGCGGTGTTTTTTTCCACAGATAGACGCTGTGCTTCACGTCATCCAGCATCGGTTTTCTCTCGTACAGGAATTTCTGAAATGCGCTTCCTTGTGCGACATCGGCTACTGAAGATGGCCTTTTCATGTGTGTGTCTCTCCTCATGACCGCATCCTCGGATCGGCGGCAGCGTAAAGGATATCGACCACCAGGTTCACCAGCGAGTAAATCAGCGCGATGAATATGGTACCCCCGCTTATGGCCGGGTAATCGAGGATCAACAACGAGTTGACGATATAGCGCCCTAATCCCGGCCAGGCAAAAATAGTCTCGGTAAGGACCGCCCCACTCAGCAGGCTCCCAAATTCGAGTCCGATGATCGTAATGACGGGGATGAGCGCGTTTTTTAGGGCATGACGAAGAATGACAACCCGTTTCGAGAGTCCCTTCGCCCGTGCGGTGCGTATATAGTTCTGATGGAGCACATCGAGCATGCTGGCGCGCATGATACGCGCAATCGACGCTGTGCTGCTGTAACCCAGAATAAATGTCGGAAGAATGAGATGTTTGAGCGCGTTGAAGAATAGATTCCAATCTCCGCTGATGATCGAGTCCAAGAGTACGAATCCTGTAATCCGCGTTGGGAAAAGGAACATATCGTACTGACCACCGCTCGGAAGCCAGCCTAATTTATAGTAGAAGATGAGAATGAGGATCAGGCCGAGCCAGAAGCCCGGCAGAGAAATGCCAAGTATCGAGAATACACGTGAAAAATGATCGATGAAGTGATTTCTGAATACGGCTGATAATAGTCCGAGAATCACTCCGAGAATAACCGCAAACAAAATGGAAGAAATCGCGAGTTCAATTGTCGCGGGAAGGTACTCCATGATATCGGTTATGACGGGCCGGCTGCTCACAAGCGAGTTGCCCAGATTCCCTCTCAGCATTCCTCCTAGATAATCGAGGAGCTGGGCAAATATGGATTTGTCGAGACCCAACTGGTGCCGCATTGCATCGACCGCCGAGGGAGGCGCGTTTCCCCCGAGAATGGCGCCCACCGGATCGGCGGGTATGATCCTCGTCACTACAAACACAATGATGAGTACCCCAAAAATGACAAGGACCATCAGAAATAATCGCTTTACTATGAAGCTGCCTAATTCCATCGCACTAGGTTCCCTTATGACTGGCATAAAAATATAGAGTCGCTCCGACCGGGGTATACCGGTCGGAGCAATATGCAGAATATTGTTCTAAAGTTGCGACATCATTTACTGATCAGCGTAAAGTCGCAGTGCACGTTGTAGCCTTCAAAAGCCTTATCGTATCCTTTC
>CAYXOW010000139.1:3447-4190 GCA_964466815.1 uncultured Treponema sp. | reverse complement strand
TGGTACCGATGCCCCAATACTCGATCGGCTGATACATCATGGCGAAGGGGCTATTGTCTTGCCAATATTTTACAAGGTCATAGTAAATCTGCGCGCGTTTTTGCTCGTTGATTTCCTTGCCAGCGGCAGCGGTCATCGCGGCGGCTTTATCATCGAGCCATGCGTTTCTCCACGCAAGCTGCTTTACGGTATAGTCGGCAAAAGGTTTGGCGAGCGCATCCGCGTCCGGATAATCGATTCCCCAGCCGGCGACGATCATCTGCAGACCCTGGTTGCGGTATTTATCGTACATCTGGGCTGCCGGCATCACTACGATGCTGCCCTTAATACCGATATCGGCGAGATTGGACTGCACCACGACGGTCTCGGCGCGGCGGATTTCGGACTCATTGGTGACGATTTCGACATCGAATCCGTTCGGATATCCGGCATCAGCGAGCAGTTTCTTAGCTTTTGCGACATCGCGTTTGAAAGGATTGCTCTCTTTGTACCCAAAGTAGCCGATGGCAAGGAACTGCTGATTCTCGATCGCGAATCCTTCGCGAACCTTGTTGATGATGGCGTCATAGTCGATGGCATACTTTATCGCCTGCCTAACCCTGACGTCCTTGAAGGGCCCCCAACTCGCGTTCATTGCGACATACTCGAGCGATTGCCCAGGGGTGGCCACAAGTTTTACACTGCTGTCCTTTCCGTCTCTCAGAGCGGCAGCTTCTTCAACAGTGATCTGCCATGCGACATCG
>CAYXOW010000139.1:941-3429 GCA_964466815.1 uncultured Treponema sp. | reverse complement strand
GCCTTTCTTGAGAAGAAGATAGCGGTCGGAGGCTTCTGGCACGTCGCGCATCATGATCGTCTTAATCGCAGGTTGATCGCCGTAATAGTTCTTGTTTTCAACGAGGACGATCTGTGTTTTGCGCTTCCACTCTTTCAGCACATAGGGACCTGCACCGGCGCTATGGTCGGTGAGCCAGGCCATACCCATAGCGCCATCCTTTTCGTGCGCCTTCACTTCTTTCTCGCTGAGAACACCACCAATATTGGCGGAGAGGACTGAAAGCACGACATTGGCAGGCGCACCATTCGTGGTAATGGTGACGGTTGTATCGTTGACTGCTTTAATGCTGTCTTCAGTGAGTCCCAGAGTATCCTTGAAGAGCCATGCAGGCGATTTGTTGATCGTGATGGCCCTCTTGTAGGAATATGCGACATCCGAGGCTTTCACGATATCGCCATTCGAGAATTTCGCCCCTTTTCGAAGATAGAAGGTCCATACTTTTCCGTCAGGAGACTGTTCCCACTTCTCGGCGAGATCCGCTACCGGAGTGAAAGAACCATTCACCACTTTGAGAGTAACAAGGTTTGCATAGATGTTCTTTACGTACACGGAAGGCTCGACTTCGAAACAGACTCCAGGGTCGAAACTCTTGAATATTTCAGTGTTGCTCGCCATTACAAGAGTGTCTTTAGGAATGTTCGCCGAGACGACCACTGAGACGGCCGCAAGTAAAAACAAACCGATAAGACCCAATCCTTTTTTCTTCATGAAGTGCCCCCTTTAAGCATTCATTTAAGAAATAAGAAATTGCAAAAACAAACCAGCGACGCCGGTTGTGTGGATTCATTCAAGTGGCCACACTCCACTTATTTTCGGAAAAGGTATTTTAGACTGTGCAATTTCACAAATCAAGAACAATTTTCTAAATAATATGGAAATATAAGCGAGCTCATTGACTCACCTGCGCACGGTGTCGCACAATGCGACATTATGATTGTCGAAAAACGATTTTTCGCCCTGTATATAGGATTATTTTTAGTTTTTGCGCTCTTCGGCATTTCGATGACGGTGATCGGTGCGACGCTTCCAAAAATATTCGCCGATTTCGGCTGGTCATACACTACGGCGGGAGCGGTGATAGCTGCGGGTTCGATTGGCTACTTCCTTTCCAGCTATCTCGCGGGTATTTTCCTTTCGGCGGTGGGATTGCGCCTCACCGTGAGTCTCGCGCTGATTCTGATCTTCGGTGGGCTTGAGCTCTTCGCGAAGACGAAAATTCCTTGGCTCAATATGCTTGTCTACTTCATCGTCGGTATCGGACAGGGCGGCATCGAGCTGTCGGTGGACTGGGCGGTGCTGCGCATGGAGGGACCGGGTGGAGGCCGCGCAATGAGCCTCATGCACGGAGCATTCTCCATCGGCGCATTTGTGGGCCCGCTCATCATTGCGATTCTCATGAGCGCGCAGATGCAGTGGACGCTGGTGTACCGAGGAATCGGCATCCTGTTCTTACTCATCGCACTATTCATGCAATTCATGCCGCTCGCTGCGCTCGGCAAGGACAAGGGCCATGCGCCCGGAAAGTCGCGGCGCGATCTTTTCCGACATCCCGCGTACTGGCTCGGGTTTTTTGCGCTTTTCGTCTATGTCGGCGTCGAGATGGGGATATCGAACTGGGTTGCGGAGTACTTCGTGAGCGTGTTCGGTACGCCGATTCCCACGGGAACTTTCATGGTATCGCTGTTCTGGGCAGGGCTCTTGTTCGGACGATTCGGCGTGCCAGTGCTGCAGCATTTTATTAAAAGAGAGAAAATTCTCATCACGCTTTCGCTGCTCATGGCATTTTCGGTAATTGTGATCTCCATTGTCGGATTTACATGGAGCGGCAATATCGCGGGCGCGATTTCGGGGATTTTCGTCATCTTTTCCGGGATCGGCTGTTCGATCATCTACCCCAATGTGATGAGCATCATTGGCGACTTTTTCCCGCACACGCAAGGCGAGGCTGTCGGTTTCGCAGCGATGGGCGGGGGCATAGGTAGTTTCGTATTTCCCTTCATTATGTCGAATATCGCCGCCGCATGGGGTATTCGGGCGGGATTTTTGATGTATGCGGCTTTTTCGCTCGTAGTGGTGGGATTGAATATTGCCCTCGTGCGCACTGAGTCGAAGAGAGGCATTGCCGCGTAAAAAGAGCGCGAGCGTTGAGATTCCTCGGCAGCGCGGTGTACGGCGCATGATGGACCGCTCAGACGCTGCGTCAGGGTTATTCGCGCCGTTCGCGCCATTCGCGCCCTTCATGCTCGAGCGCGGCCGGAAGTCTGTCCAGAAATACCGTCACCGCGAGCAGATCGGCACAACCACCTGGGCTCAAACCGCGCGCACTGAAATCTTTGTCGAGCCGGCGAATGTACGATTTCCCGCGCTCGCTCAACAT
The DNA here is from genome assembly GCA_964466815.1 of uncultured Treponema sp. Taxonomy (GTDB): domain Bacteria; phylum Spirochaetota; class Spirochaetia; order Treponematales; family Rectinemataceae; genus Rectinema. The sequence continues at coordinate 1,010 of CAYXOW010000139.1, read as the reverse complement.
GCGGCGCAGCCGATCGGCCTGACCTGCCGAGCCACAGGCCACGACCACACGCAGGCTCTCGTCGCGCCA
>CAYXOW010000139.1:0-931 GCA_964466815.1 uncultured Treponema sp. | reverse complement strand
TCGCCTTCACATATTTCAGCCCCTCAAACCCAGCACGATTGAGCACGGTGGTGTCGTCGACGCACCGACAGAGTTCGAGAAGCGCATCGACCATTGCATCATTGTAGGTGGCGCCCGCCGAAAGGTCGGCGCGGAGTCTGGGGAGCGCTCGTTCGATCACTGAGGGAAAGCCCGCTTCGGCTTCGCCACGTATGCCGCGAACGCCAAAACGCACATAAAGAGATTCACCCGACGTGCGGGCGGCACTCATTGAAAGTGGCGCCAGTTCGCGCTCGCAGATTCCAGCGACAATGCTGCCGGCGACGCGGGCGCAATTTTCCGCGAAAAGAGCGCTCGAAGTAGACCACGAAGATTCTGAAATCGCAGATTTTTGCGTTGCGGCGCCGGCTGCATCCTTTAACACCATTTCCTCGCCGACCAGACGTCCGGCCGCTGCGCAGAGCAATCCCATGGAAAATATAAGACCCTTGTGAGTGTTCGCTCCTCCTGTGGCGGCGAACATCGCACGCTCAGCCTCGAGACCCACGCGGCGCAGCTGTGAGAGAAGCTCGGCAGATCTTACACGAGCTTTTCCCTGTACCCGGGGCTGACCTTTGGATTGTGCCTGGGTCTGCACGTATTGTTCCGATTCCGATGCCACACCCAGGCGCGCAAATTCTATAAAGTAAGGCGCAAGCGTTGCCGCGCTTGTCAGGAATGTAAAGTAATCCATGTCCCCATGCGCGCCTGCGGATACGGGATCGACGAGCCCCGGTTTAGGCGATGCAGCGACCTCGTAGAGCGTGGCTTCGAGAGCGGTGCGCCCTATCGTGCGCGTAAGGATTTCAGCGCGTGCTTCGGCACCGGATTCGGCGTGCATTGCCTCATTCATCGCGGTATCTCACACATTACTCATTTTTTCCACGATCGCCTTGACACGCGCCTCAATCTC
>CAYXOW010000138.1:4410-6089 GCA_964466815.1 uncultured Treponema sp. | reverse complement strand
AATCTCTACCAGTCGCAGAAGGCCCTCGACCACGCCGACAGGGCGACGAAGAACGGCGGCACAATTATCCTCGTGGCCGAGTGCCGCGACGGCTACGGAGAAAAACTTTTCGAGGATTTCATGAACCGAGGCTGGACACCTCAGCACATCATGTCCGATGTCAAGGCGAACTTCGTGATGGGCGGCCATAAAGCCTATGGCTACGCCAAGGTCGCGGCGGAGAAGAACATCATCATGGTGACCTCGCTGCCTGAAAAAGTCGTCGAAAGTTGCTTCGCGAAAAAAGCCGCCACCCTGCAAGAGGCGCTCGCAATGGCACGGGCCCAACAGGGTGCGGACGCGCGCATCATGATGATGCCCGAGGGGAGCGTCACCGTCCCCGTGCTCTCTTGATATGCAGACGCAGATTCGAGAAGAGTTCAAGCGCGCGGTCGCCGATGGCGGCCGCGCGCTTGTCGCTCGCGGGCTCACCGTCGGAACCTGGGGAAACCTGAGCATCAAGGATCCCGCGACGGGACTCGTGTACATAAAGCCGAGCGGCATGCCCTACGAGACGATCGAACCCGAGGATATCGTCGTTTTGGATGCGGCTGGCCGAGTGGTCGATGGGAAGCGCACACCATCCGTCGAATTTCATCTCCACCTGGCGATTCTGAACGCCCGTCCCGATCTGGCGGTGGTGCTGCATACGCATCCGCTGTACTCGAGCGTATTCGGTGTGCTCGGCGAAGAAATTCCCGCGATATCCGAAGATTTTGCCCAGCTCATCGGGGAGAGGGCTCCCTGTTCAGTTTACGCGCTCCCTGGAAGCGAGGAGCTCGCCATGAATGTCGTCGCCGCGCTTGGGCCTGGCAGGGTAGTGCTTCTACCCAACCACGGCGCGGTCTGCGTCGGGAAAAGTCTCGACGATGCGATGAATGTCGCCGCTGTGCTGGAAAAAACCGCGCATATCTATCTCTTGGCTCGATCCATCGGCTCGCCTCACGTCATCGATCCACGCGATATCGCCCTCATGCAGCAGTTCATGCGCGACGGCTACGGGCAGCGGGGCTGAAAAAGGCGCGCAATGAAGTGTCGGTGCGATCCGCGGCCGCATTGGGGTATGTTGCGCAGCGGTTGTGTCGAAACGCGCTTTCTTACGACATCTCGCGCTCAATGAATGAGCCGAGCTTCTTGTACTGAGCGTAGAGCCTGTCGTATAGCTCGACTCTCTCTGGAGCAGGTCGCACTGTGGTCTCGATCCTTGGCTTCATCTGCGACTGTGCTTCGGGGATATCCCTATAAATCCCCGCGACGACCGAGGCGAACATCGCCGCCCCCAGCGCCACCGACTGGTCATTTGCGACAACCTCAATCGGGCGCCCCAGCACATCCGCCACAATCTGCATCACGAGCGGCGATTTGCGGGCCACCCCGCCGATTCCCCGGATTTTCTTGATCGCCACACCTTCCTGCTCGAAGCGCTCGACTATGGCGCGGGTGCCGAAGGCGGTGGCCTCGATGAGCGCTCGGTAGAGCGCAGGCGCCGAGGTTCCGAGCGTGAGCCCGACGACAGCTCCTTTGAGCTTCTGATTCGCATCGGGTGTGCGCCGGCCGTTGAGCCAGTCCAGCGCGAGCACGCTCGATTCGCCTGGATCGACCGCGCTCGCGGCCCTTTCGAGCCAGGTCATAATGTTCTC
>CAYXOW010000138.1:0-4400 GCA_964466815.1 uncultured Treponema sp. | reverse complement strand
AGGCGACAAACGCAGCGTTATTCGCTTGTTCTGAGTTTCCGCCCCCTTCCGCGCCGAGCGCATGTCTGAGCGGCCACATGAGAAGATTTTTAAACCAGGCGTAAACATCGCCGAATGCGCTCTGTCCCGCCTCGTACCCCAACATGCCGGGAATGATCGATCCATCGACCTGGCCGCAGATGCCGCGCACGAGGTGCTCAGGCGTAGGCGCGCCGCCCGACGAGGGTTTCGGCCCAACAATCATGTCGCATGTGCTTGTCCCCATCACCTTGACAAGCACACCTTCCTCGATGCCGCCGCCGACGGCGCCCACGTGCGCATCGATCGCACCGACTGCGACGGGAATTCCCTCCGGGAGCGCCAGCCTTTGGGCCCACTCGCGCGAAAGGTGGCCGAACACCTCATCGGTTTCGAAGGTTTCGGTGCCCAGTGTCGATTTGATACGGACGAGTTCCGGGTGAAGTCTCGCGAGAAAATCATCGCTCGGGTATCCCCCGAAGCTCTCGTGCCACATCGCTTTGTGGCCCATTGCACAGCGGCTCCGCTTGAGAGCGCGCACGTTGTCGGTGGCGGTAAGGAGGGCAGGCATCCAATCGCAGTGCTCGAGTGCGGTAAAACCAGCCTTCATAATCGCAGGATCAGTATTCGCGATGTGGAGCAATTTGGCCCAGAACCACTCGGAGGAGTAGATTCCGCCTTCATACTGCGTGAAGTCGATATTCCATTCGCCTGCGAGCTCATTGATTCTCAAAGCCTCTTCCGTGGCGGTGTGGTCCTTCCAGAGCACGAACATAGCATTCGGATTGTTCTCATATTGAGGAAGCAGCGCGAGCGGCTCAAGGTGCTCGGTCGCGAGGCAGGGGGTGGACCCTGTCGTATCGATCGCAACTCCTCTCACGGCGCGGAGTATATCTTCGCCGGCCTCTCGTCGAATTGCGGCCATCGCGGACTCAAGCGATTCGATGTAGTCGCGAGGGTGCTGCCTAAACTGGTTCTTGTTCGGATCGCAGTAGAACCCTTTTGCCCAACGGGGAAAGGGCGCGACCGCACTGGCGACTTCCTTGCCATCCACAGTGTCCGTGACCACCACGCGGCAGGAGTCGGTACCGTAATCGATTCCTATCACGAATGTTTTCGATGCGCTCATCATTGCTGTCCTTTCTCTTCTATTCACGAATTCCATAGAACGAATTTTAAAGCGATGTCGGGGGCAAAATGAGTTCCAGCATTCTCGCGGATGTAGTCCAATGCTTTCTGTTTTGGCCAAGCCTTTCGGTATGGTCTGTCGCTCACGAGGGCCTCGTACACATCGATGATGGCGAAAATACGCGCTGAAAGAGGAATTTCTTCGCCTTTAAGCCCGAAAGGATATCCTGTTCCATCAAATTTCTCGTGGTGGTACAGCGGAATATCGATGCAGTCGTACAGCGAAGGAATCCTAGAGAGTATCTCCTTTGAGATGAGCGGGTGGCGCTGAATGATCGTGCGCTCCTCAGGTGTGAGTGGCCCCGGTTTGTTGAGCACCGCATCGGGGATGCCAATTTTTCCGATATCGTGAAGAAGCGAGCCGATCCGCATTTTTTTGAGTTCATTCTCATCTTGAACGAACTGGGAGGCGAAGGTCATGAAGAGCTCGGTTACGCGCACAGTGTGTCCCTCCGTCTCTTCGTCACGGAATTCGAGTGCGCTCGAGAGCCCTTCGATGACGGACTCATTCGCCGCTTCCAGGTCGCGATACGCCTTGTCGAGCGCTTCGATGATGCTCTGCATCTGTAGTGCGATGCCGATTTGAAAGGCTGCTGCCTGTCCAAAAGCAAGCCATGTCTGATCCGGCTCGAAACGTTCACGGAAAAAAAGCGTCACTACACCTCGTATCTCATTGGTAAACGTGATAGGGATGCAGTATTGCGTGACAAATCCCTCCTGCTCGATAAAAGCACGGAATTGTGGCGACGGGTCGATACGCTCCCTCAGGTCGCGCTCAAAAACAATGCGTTTTTCCCGGGCTGCAATCTCTATATTCGTCTCTGCATGCAGCTCTGCTGCGTTAGGCAAAGGAGAACTGAAACCATCGCGATTATAAATCTTCATGGTTCCATCGGGATTCTTGATATGGAGACAGATACTATCTGCATGGAGGGTGTCTTTGATACTCTTTATGATTTTTTGCAGGGCTTCGTGCACATTTTGTCCTGCAGCAAAGTACTGATTCAAGGTGTCGAGAAGAGAGAGACGTTTGAGCCAATTTTCAGCCTTCGCTTGAGCAATAATCTTCGAGAGCGGCTGGGTCAGCTTTTCAAGCGCGTATGATATGAGAAGGTCGGTGCCATCGATAGGCGCTTGATTCCAGAAAATGATGCAGAGCGCACGTAGTGTACCGTCGATCATGATCGGGAATCGAGCTTCATGTTCACCCTCGTGTGGATGAGATGCGCCCATATTATCCCCGTACCACGTGTCCTCGGGCTCCCCTTGCTCGTGGATTTTTGTAAATCCCACGCGATTTGCCCCAAAGGCCCGCCGTATATACTCGGCACACTGCTCATAGAGGCAGGTTTCGTTCGAGCAGTTGCTGAGAATGAAGGGAAGTTCTGCGTCGATCTCAAGTCTTGTGCGGTACTGTTTGAGCGCCGAAATATCTTGTCGTATCAGCATGAAGCGCTGTTCTGCATCGCATGGGTCGGTGAGCTTTACCATTTGGCGGAATTCGATGTATCTGGAACCGTCTTTACGCCGTGCATTTCCTTCCCTTTGATAAATATTCTTGGTTTCAAACTCTAAAAAGGATTTCTTGCAGTCGACATGGTCGCTTTTATCGGAAAATTCCCAAAAAGGATGGCCGATGACTTCTTGGGACGACCATCCCGTGAGAGTGGTGAATGCGCCGTTGATCCACTCGATGTTTCCCTTCTGATCGAGGATGGCGATTGCGATCGGAGAAGATTGGAGCGCCTTGTTCTGAATCTCGATCTGTTTTTTTTGTTCTGCTTCTAGCTTTTTCTGCGCAGTCCACTCGAATGCTTTGGAAATGATGTGCGCCAGGCGATTGACCTGATCTTTAAGCACAAAATCGTATGCGCCTGCCTTGGTGAGCGCAACGGCCGCAGCTTCTCCGATCGCGCCCGACACGATGATGAATGGAATTGTCGGATCGATGCGCATCAGTGATTCAAGCGCGGAGTACGCGTTGTAACTCGGTACCATATAATCGGAGAGCACCACATTGAAACGATTTTCAGCTTCTGTCGAGAGACCTTGTGCAAGCGCGGCCTCATACTCGGATAGACTCTGTACATGTGCGTAGCGGAACGCTTTGAACGACTTTCTAAGCTCATACACGAGCAATTCGAGGTCGTCTTCATTGTCTTCGATAATCAACGCGTTAAGGTTGAGATGTTCAGGGAGTTCTGCCATCGGCAATTCCTCGCAGGGCCAATGATTTTGGTTTCAGATTGGTGTACAGCCAGTAGCGACAGATCAAATCTATCTCATTGAGAAAGGTCGAAAAATCGGCAGGCTTTCGAATGAAGCTATTGGCGCCGTTGTCGTAACTCTTGATCATGTCCTCCTCCAGAATCGAAGTGGTGAGGACGACCACAGGGACATACCGCGTGCGCTGGGCGGCTCTAAGACTCTTGAGTACCTCGATGCCGCTTCGCCCAGGAAGCTTGAGGTCGAGAAGCACGAGCGAAGGGGGGGCAGATGTTCGTACTGCAGTGTCCGATTGGTCCTGGAAGAGACTCCCTTCCTCTCCCAAAGCGATATTGAGCGCTTCATCGGCATCTTTCGCTACTCTGCACGTTGCTTTAATACCTTTTTGTTTGAGTGCAATGATCGCGAGTTCGGCATCGTCGGGATTGTCTTCTACGATGAGAATGGAATCGTGATCGATGTGCTGATTCATACCTTTTGTCCTTCACCGAGCGAGAAATAGAAAGTTGTCCCTTCTCCCGTATGAGAGTCGACAGACACCGTTCCGCCGTGGCGTACAATAACGCGCTTTACAATCGAGAGCCCAATACCGGTCCCTTCAAATTCATCGCTGACATTAAATCTTTGAAAGGGGGCAAATACCCTATTTCCCGCAGTTTCGACATCAAAACCGATACCATTGTCACGAATAAAAAACATTTTTGTATCACCTCGAATCTCAGAACCGACTTCGATGCGCGCGGGATTCCGTGTTCGCGTGAATTTTACGGCATTCGACAGCAGGTTGGCAAGAAGAATTCGCACAAGATCGATGTCCGCATTCGCGCGGCACAATCGCTCGTCGCGCTGTCGCTGCCGCCTTCGAAAGCAACGGGCAGCAGGCGCGCCATTTCTTCCTTCGTGAAATAGTCGCACTCGAAGAGCGCCTCGCGCGCGCGCATCCAGTTGAAGTTTCCGCGCAGCGTGTT
>CAYXOW010000137.1:5509-6105 GCA_964466815.1 uncultured Treponema sp. | reverse complement strand
AGGCAAGATTGACGCAGGCGAGATCTGTGGCGCTTCAGTATCTCGTGAGCGAGAGCTACGCGCGACAGAATTGGGCCGATGCCGCACAATACCTCCGGATGGCTGGGAACGCGCCCCTCGACAATCAGATGGTCGCCACGATCCTCCGAAAATCCGGCGATGTGGCGGCTGCGGTGCGATTCGCTTCCAACTGGTACGCACAAGATCCTAGCTCGGAGCGAGCGGTGGAGGCCTACCTCAGGAGCCTCGCGCTCACAACTGGAGGAGGGCTTGCCTCGGCGGCGCCTGCGAGCGACGTGCACACAGGCCTCGGAATTGCGCTCTCTGCGCTCGGAGTGACGCAACCCGGCAACGAGAACGCAGCGATGCTCGACCTTGTGGTCAAATTCATCGCAGCACCATTCTCGAAGGAGCTCAAATCCTTTCTTTACTATATGTCCGCATCTCTTCAGAGTGATGAGAATAAAGCCATCGACCAGCTCAAGAACGCTCTCGTTGAGCGGGCAGACAATGTTGAAGCGCTTGTTTCGCTCTCTGCGATTTACCTCGCGCGCTATCAACGTCAGACTGACAAGAGCGACAGCACGAATAGAGAC
>CAYXOW010000137.1:5186-5478 GCA_964466815.1 uncultured Treponema sp. | reverse complement strand
CGATATCCGCGCTCGGATCGCACAGCTCAGTGCGCAGCTAAAGTAGATGTCGCGCACAGCGTCCACCTCGTTCAGTGCGGCCGCCGATCGCGGCTCACTGCGCTATGATCCCGCTATCGCTTGTTTTCTCGAAGAAATCTACGCTGAGTGCAACCGCCCAGAGCGCCTCGAACTCGACCCGCTCGCGGTGGCAAAGCGCTACAGCGCCCCATCCGATATCGAAGTCGCAGGTCTCATCTGCTCCACGCTCGCGTTCGGCTCCGTCGAGCTCATTATCCGCGCGTGCGTGCGG
>CAYXOW010000137.1:4392-5156 GCA_964466815.1 uncultured Treponema sp. | reverse complement strand
ACAGCACTTGTGGCCATGAGCGACCGCGACATCGCGCGCGTCTGGGCGGGGTTTCAGTATCGATTCTGCTTTCCGCGCGACATGGCAGGCCTCATGTGGGCGATCCGCGCGGCGCTCCGCGAATGCGGCAGTCTAGAGGCGCTATTTTTAGATGGTGATGTGTGCGCCTCCATCGACTCAGATGCTCACACGGGTCCTCACGCTCACGCTGTAGCGGCCGCCCTTCCTGGAGGGCCGGCTTCAGAATTGCCCGCAGAAAACGGAGACTCGATCATACCTGCCACCTCGCGCTTCGTGCGCCGCCTGCGCGCCTGGTCGGAAGAAATCACCCCCGGCGGAATCCGGAAAAATCTATTGCCCGACCCCGCCGACGGCTCCGCCTCTAAGCGCCTCTTTCTCTATTTGAGATGGATGGCGCGCCGCGACGCCATCGATCCGGGATGCTGGCACGCGCTGAGCCCAGCGCGCCTCATCGTGCCCATGGATACCCACATGATCCACACCTGCACCGAGCGGCTTGGGTTCCTCGCTCCGCGCGGCGTCGGCGCAATTCCTCTGAAACAACAGCTCCTTCCGCGAGACAGCCTACCGCGACTCTTCGCGACGCCTTCCGCGTCACCGAGGCGTTTCGACTCTATGCCCCGGACGACCCTGTGAAGTACGACTTCGCGCTCACGCGGCCCGGCATCGACCCACGCCCCGGCGACGAACGATTCGGATGTCGCTGACGGGCGGCGCCTAGCGCAGGACAGCAGCTCATGCCG
>CAYXOW010000137.1:0-4338 GCA_964466815.1 uncultured Treponema sp. | reverse complement strand
CTATGCTACTTTAATCGGGCCTTCCGGCAGGATATTTCGGGCAATAGCGCAGGTGGTTAGCGTACAAGTCTGGGGGACTTGGGGTCGCCAGTTCGAGTCTGGCTTGCCCGACGAAGAGCAAGTTGTTGCGATGCAACGACTTGCTTTTTTATTTATAGAACGGAAGTAGCAGAACAGACGACCAAGAGCGCCGCAGAGGCGTGGGCGATTGACGACCTCTCCCGAGGACAGATCATCAGCCGGGAGAACATCACCTTCAAGGACTTTGCCGCTGGTTTCTTTTCCTGAGACGGTACGTATGTCCAATCATTGCTGTTCAATGTCAACTGAATTTCCCTAGATTGGGTGTGCGGACAAAATCCTGGACATAATTCGTAGTCGGGTGGTTGTCTATATACTCAAATAAAGATCGAATCAGGGCACTCGAGCTTTGGCTGAAGTACGATAAAAGCCTAACCGTGGTCATCAATGAGTTGGGCTATGCCAGCACCAAGATGCTTCGAGTCTGGGACTGGAAGGTATTACTTTTTCTGGACACAAAGATAAGAGAATTCTATGAATTCAGCTTCTCATATACCAGAGGAGCAACATACCCCAACGCAGAATGCATTCTTCTACCATTGTTGTATAGCTCGATATACCTGAACAATGCCGAACGTGCCTCATTTTTTGTTCTGAAGCCTGCGTCTAACACCAGCCCTCGTTTCAATATTTTGTAAAACGATTCTATGATAGCATTATCATAGGGATTGCTCCTTTACTTCTTAGAAGCATAATGAATATCCCGCTGGTGAACTGCGATCCCTGATCGGTGTGCACGATGAGCCCAGTCAGAAGCTTCTCCTTGCCAAAGCCTTGCAGGAACGCATCCACTGCACGCCGATCTGTCATTGTGGAGGATATCGACCAGCCTACAATCTTCCGCGTATGCAGGTCCAGAAAAGCGGCACGATACAGATAACCTTCTTGCGTGGGGACATAGGTGATATCTCCTAGCCATACTTTGTTTCGATGGTCTGCGGTAAAATCTTGCTGCAGCATATCAGAGCAGGCTCGGTTCGAATGTTTCTTGTTGTAGTTCCTGTAGGCTCTTCTTGCACCTTTTGCATAGAGATCCATAGTACGCATGAGCTTCGCGACTCGCTTTTTATTGATCTTGATCCCTTCATTTGCGTGAGATTCTCAATGTTGTGCAGGCCTTCCTGATTGCGTATTGGTGGTGGTGTTCCGCCAAATACTGAAATCTTACATGCTTTTTTTCTGCAAGAAGACCCGGAATTTTTTAGCGGCTCGACCTCTTCTTCGAGTTCTCGATTCCTTCGTTCTAAACGGTGTAGTTCTACTTGGTAATCATATATCTTTGTTCCGTTGCCAGGAAATGCGCTTTCTCCATAGTGTTCGTACTCGTTCACCCAGCGATATAGACTATTGGGATGTACAGACAGCTCCTTGGCAACTTGATAGACCGGCAGCTTGTCATCAAGTATCAATTTGACAGCTGCTACCTTGAACTCCTTATTGAACTTCCTTCTGGACATTTGACCTCCCTTTTATTCTCTTAACTCCATGTCCAGATTATTGGAACCCCTCCAGATCGAATGCATAAAAGTGTCTACTTAAATGGGGTCAGTTCAGACTAAGACCGGAAAGTTATCACCAACTGTGACATGTCAATTCGAACACAATGCAACCAGAGTCAACGGCGAGCGCGTTGAGACTGGCTGCATCACAGCTTCGAGGCATCGTGGTGCTGAAACCCGGAGTGCAGCATGGACACAATTGCCCAAATTAAAACGAAATCTTTCGCCCTCCAACCCAGGTAGAAAGGACCCTCGGATTACTCTTTGAGAGTTCTGCAGGAGGCACCGAGTACAAATCCTTCTCGTAGACGACGATGTCAGCCTTATAGCCGATATGGAGCGTGCCGACGTTTGGTTCACGCGTCGTGGCAAAGCCGCCTACGGTGAATCCTTGGATCATATCCCGCATCGTCAATGGAGCGTTATCGGGATTCCCGGCGCCGGTAAGCGCCACGCGCATAATTTCGGTCAGCCAGGAAAGCGCTTCCGTGTTCGATGCATAATCGGTAGAGAAGGCCAGCGTGATGCCCGCATCTCTCATTTTCTTATATGGATACGATCCTTTTGCGTGATCGCCATAATAGAATTTCGTCTCTTCTTTTTGAGCTTCCCAATGTAGCGAAGGCTGGACCCCTGCGATCACGCTTGATCCCAAATTCTTCATTCTAGTGATCTGATCGTCTGTGATGAGACCCAGGTGATAAAGCGTGTGTTTGCCTGTCAATGAACCTTTTTTCGCTTTCACCGCTTCAATCACGCTGAGTACCGCATCGATGGACTTATCTCCACCGACGTGATAGTGCATGTCGAGGCCGAGTGCTTCGGACTTTTCGAGAATTCTGAAGATGTTGTACTTTTCACCGTAGGAATCGTCGGTGGTTACTGCATTGAGCCCGTAATTGCCGAGCGTGTTCGGCCAGCTCGTCCACGCACCGCCTTGTCCCGCCGCGCCGTCCACAAAAAGCTTGAGCCCGGCAAAATGTACCAGTTCGGTGTCTTCGCCGGCATCGCGGTATCCCTCGAGGTCGTCCAAGCTGAAAAACGTATATGCATAATTGACCCTCAGAGGGAGCAAGCCTTCGCGCTCCAACTGCCTTAACAGCTCAGGTCTCATGGTGCGGCCCATAGGCCCGCCCCATCAACTCGACGGTAGAGGTGTATCCCATACTTGCCCACTTTTTCATCAACATGACAGCGTAGGGCTTTACCTGGCTGTCCTGCACGAGGGGAAATATGGCCGCATTCCCTACGATCGCTCCGGCGGTTTCTCTGAGCATGCCGGTCGGCTTGCCATTCTGTTTTACAATTTTACCGCCAGGCGGATCGGGGGTATTTTCATCGAGCCTGCTGAGGCGCATCGCGGCAGAGTTGACGATATAGCTGTGGCCCAACTGATCCGCGATCATGACGGGGCAGTCGGGGCCGGTCGCACGATCCAGGGCTTCAAGATCGGCGAGGGTCCAGTCATGATCATAGTCCTGAAGCACAAAACCATGGGCCATCACAGGTGTGCCTGGGGCGACTTGGCGACAGCGGGCACCTACAATTTCAGACATCTTTCTCGGATCCGTTTCGCTGCCGGTCGGCACGAGAATACTTCCTGCAACCGCCATGCTGATCAGGTGTACATGGCTATCGTTAAAGCCGGGATACGCTGCGGCTCCTTTCAAATCCACAATTTCCGCGTTCGGATACTCAGCAGGATTTACGTCGATCCCGGCGACGATTCCATCTTTTATGAGCAGATTGCTGACTTTCGTGTCGGCGTCGATATAGATGGAGCCATTGATGAACAACGTCATTTTCGGATCAGAAGGTGTCGACCCGCCGCCGCTTGAACTTGCCGCGAGGACAGCGATCAGCGAAAAAACCACCAAAACGGTCGTTCTCACCGTAGAGGTTGATCGTTTCATGCCGGGACCTCCATTTTATTTATCATTTAATTGCAGATCTACGATATTTCAATATGTCATCGAAAGATTATACTATCATATCTCCGGCGTATACAGACCTGAGAACACAGTCGCGCATATCGCGCATTTGGTACTGGCTCATCGGGCACCTGGGTGCACATGTCTCCATGCTCTTTAAAGGGCACAAGGCTTGGGTATGCCGGTACATACTCAGAACGACAGCGTGGGCTGCGGCGGAGTAATGCGCATTGCGCCCGTCGGGATCTTCGTCACGCGATTTGATCGGCATCCAGGACTCAGGGCTTTCCGCTTTTGAAACCTTTCCGGCTCGCCATTCGCACCGAGAGCAGCTTGAAAATGATCTCGCCTAAAAGGAGCGGACGTGGTGAGAGGCGCGATATCTTGGCTGTTGAGCAGCCGCGGATAGTTCCGCGGTCTTTGCATCGCCTTGATTCTTGATCAATTTATAGGCATCATCCTGGACAGGAAAAAACGATGGTCATTTCCGAAAAACAACAACTCGTGGAACTTTTCGAACTTCAGGGCACGGTGCGCTGGCGCGTGGCGGCTACCGGCTTTAACGAGCGTATCGCGAAACTAAAGCGGCTCCGCGATGCGATCCTCGCACGGCAGGAGGAGTTCTACACGGCGATCGCGGCAGACTTCAGAAAGTCGCGCACCGAGGCTTGGCTCACTGAAATTTTCCCTTCCATTGAAGAGATCGATTTTACGCTGCGTCACCTGCGGCGCTGGATGCGCGGCAACCGCGCTGGCGGAGCACTGATTCTTCCGTTCTCCTCGACGAGGGTTCGGTATGAGCCTAAGGGGCGCGTGCTCATCATGTC
>CAYXOW010000136.1:3642-6238 GCA_964466815.1 uncultured Treponema sp. | reverse complement strand
GCGCCAACTGCCGTCGGGCCGGATACGGTGTTTGCGCAGGACACCTTCGCGCTGGGCGCCGAGCCGTTCGACCGCGTTCTGGCTGCCGTGCCCTTCAAAGGGCAGGTGCTGAACGAACTTTCGGCATTTTGGTTCCGCGCCTGCGCCGACATCGTGCTGAACCACCTCGTCTTGCTTCCGGACCCGAACTGCGCAGTGGTTCAATCGGCCGAACCGCTTCCCGTGGAGGTGATCGTGCGCGGCTACATCACGGGAGTCACCTCGACCGCGCTCTGGCGCCGCTACGAGCTCGGCGAGCGGACAATCTACGGCCAGACCTTTCCCGACGGGCTGCGCAAGAACCAGAGATTGCCCGCGCCGGTCATCACGCCGACGACGAAGGGGGGTCCGACAGGCCACGACGAGCGCCTCGAGCCGCGCGAAGTGGTGGAGAAGGGCTATGTGGAGGCGAAACTCTGGAAGCAAATCGAAGATGTCGCGCTCGCGCTCTTTGCGCGCGGAACCGAGATCGCGGCCAAGGCTGGGCTTATCCTCGTGGACACCAAGTACGAATTCGGACTGGCACCCGACGGCTCGATCATGCTGATCGACGAGGTGCACACCCCCGATTCCTCGCGCTTCTGGCTCGCGTCGAGTTACGGAGAGCGTTTTGAAGCCGGGCTTGAGCCCGAGAGCAGGGACAAGGAGTATGTACGCCTCTTCTACGCCGAGCGCGGCTACCGGGGCAACGGCGAGATTCCGAAGCTCGATGACTCGGTATGGATCAAGACGAGTCTGCTCTATCAGGAACTCTATGAGAAGCTGACGGCCTTGCCCTTTGTGCCGGCATCGTACCCCGCCGCGCCGCGCGTGCTGCGGGCACTGGAAGCGGCGCGCCGCGCCGGCACAGCACGCGCCGAAGGAGCACAACAATGAGCGTTCGGGTCATCCTTTTCGCGGGCTCGCCCGCAGACCGCGCCCACGTCGGGGCTATCGAAAAGGCGCTCGACGAGTTCGGCATCGCCTGGGTACGCCGCGGTCTCTACAACACCGTCATCCGCCGCCTGCTGGCCGGCGCCGACGCGCAGGCCATTCTCGACGAGTTCGGCATCGCGCACGCATCGCGGATCGCCTCGGCGCACAAGACGCCGCGCCGCCTCCTCGACATCATCGCGGAGTACGACGCCGATGGCATACCGACCGTGTACATCGCGGCAGCGGGCCGCTCGAACGCCCTCTCTGGCCTCCTCGATGCAGCCACCTCCGCGCCCGTCATCACCTGCCCGCCGCCTTCGGAGCAGTGGAGCCCTTACGACATCTGGTCCAGCCTCCGCATGCCCTCTGGCGTCGCGCCTGCCCTCGTGCTCGATCCAGGCAACGCCGCGCTCTGCGCCGCGAAACTCCTCGCGCTGAGCGAACCAAGCCTCAAGGAGCGCATCCGGCGCTTCCAGGAAAAGAACGCGGCGCGCCTCGTGGGTGAAGATGAGGAGCTCATGCGATGATCGACACGGAAGGCGCCCGCGAAGCCTGCGGCGTGGTGGCCGTGGTGGCGGAGGAAGCCGCGCGCCTCGCGTTTTTCGGCCTCTTTGCGCTCCAGCATCGGGGGCAGGAGTCGGCGGGCATCGCAACCCTCGAATCGGGCTCGATCCACCTCCACAAAGATATCGGTCTCGTCACCCAAGTCTTCAGGGATCAGAATCTCGCCCCGTTGATCGGAAACATCGCCATAGGCCACACGCGGTATTCGACGACGGGCCGTTCGAGCGCCAGAAACGCCCAGCCCTTTCTGATCGACACCCAGTATGGACCGCTCGCTCTCGGCCACAACGGCAACATCGCCAACGCGCCCGAACTGCGGCGGCACCTCCTCGCCAAGGGCCTCGGACTCATGACCGGCTCCGACTCGGAGTTGCTCGCGATGATGCTCGCGGGAACCCCAGGCGCGAGCTGGACCACGCGGATTGCGGCAGCCATGCGATCCTGGGTCGGCGCATACTCCCTCGTGCTTCTGACCCGCGAGGGCGTGTTTGCCGTGCGCGATCCCTGGGGTTTCCGACCCCTCGCCTGGGGGCGCACCGACTCTGGCGGCTGGGCAGTGGCCTCCGAGACCTCCGCGCTGCGCGTGATGGGCTGCGCCGAGTACAACGAGATTGCGCCCGGCGAAATCCTCCATTTCTCCGAAAAGGGCCTCGTCGAGCGCGTGTCCTCTGGGATCGCGGCGCCGCACGCCGCGTGCAGCTTCGAGTATGTCTACTTTTCGCGCCCGGACTCGGTCTGGAACGGCAAAAACATCCACGCCGTGCGGCGCCGCACCGGCGAAATCCTCGCCGAAGAGGCGCCGGCCGCGGCGGATCTTGTCATTCCCGTCCCCGACTCGTCTATCGCGGCCGCGATCGGCTACGCCCATCGCTCAGGCATCCCCTTTGGCGAGGGCCTCGTGAAAAACCGCTACATCGGCCGCACCTTCATCGAGCCGACGAAGGCTTTGAGGCGCCAAGGCGTAGCCCTCAAATTCAGTCCCTTGCGCGAAGCGCTCGAAGGCACCCGCATCGTGCTTGTGGACGACTCGATCGTGCGGGGTACGACGACGGGGCCGATCGTGGCGCTCTGCCGCGCT
>CAYXOW010000136.1:0-3619 GCA_964466815.1 uncultured Treponema sp. | reverse complement strand
GCGAGATTCACCTCAGAATCGCTTCGCCCCGCATCCTTCACCCATGTCACATGGGCGTCGACATGGGCGAGGAACGCGACCTTATCGCTGTGGGCAGAAGCCCCGACGAAATCGCGCGGATGGTGGGCGCGGACTCGCTCTCCTACCTCAGCGTCGAGGGTCTCTCCCGGGCGATCGGTGTGGATGGGATATGCATGGCGTGTTTTGATGGTCGATACCCGATTCCCATCGACTTGGGATTTTCCAAGGAAAGTTTTGAAGACAATTCAAAGGGGGGAGTATGAGAGTGTTGCTCGTGGGTTCCGGGGCGAGGGAACACGCGCTCGCGTTGGCGATCGCAGCCTCGCCCGAGTGCGAGAAGCTCGTGGTTGCGCCGGGAAACGCGGGTATCGCCGAGGTCGCCGGGTTGTCGCCGGTGAAACTCGACGATATCGATGGACTATGTGCACTCGCGCAAGAGATGCGCGTCGATCTCGCGGTGATCGGGCCGGAGGCGCCGCTCGCGGCGGGTCTCGCCGACAGGCTGCGCGAGTTCGGTGTCGCGTGTTTTGGGCCGTCGGCGGCGGCCGCGCGGATCGAGAGCTCGAAGGCATTCTCGAAGGCTTTCATGGAGCGCGCCGGCATTCCGACTGCGCGCTGGCAGAGTTTCTCGGATGCCGCACGCGCGAAGGCTTGGGCGCGGGCATTTGGGGTGCCGCTCGTCGTGAAAGCCTCAGGGCTCGCGGCAGGGAAGGGTGTCATTCTTCCCCAGGGAGCCGACGAGATTGCAGGCGCGATCGACGCTCTCGTGGTGCTCGGCGGCGAGATTGTGGTCGAGGAGCGGCTCGAAGGCGAAGAGCTCTCGCTGATCGCGCTCTGCGACGGTGAGCGCTACGCGGTGCTGCCCGCCGCGCAGGACCACAAGCGGCTTGCCGACGGCGATCGAGGGCCGAACACGGGGGGTATGGGCGCGTATGCGCCGGTCTGCTCGATGGACGAAGCCGAAGCGCTCGCGCGGGTCGTCATCGCGCCGGTGCTGCGGCAGCTAGCGGAGGAGGGCTGTCCCTTCGTGGGCGCGCTCTACGCAGGCCTCATGCTGACGAAATCGGGGCCGAAAGTGCTCGAGTACAACGCGCGCTTCGGCGATCCCGAGACACAGGCGATTTTGCCGCTTTTCGCAACGGACCTTTTGCCGACGCTCGCCGCCTGCGCGCGCGGTCGACTGGCAGAAGCACTCCCGAGCTTCAGAAACGAGCATGCGGCCTGTGTCGTTCTCGCCTCGGAAGGCTACCCCGAGCACCCCGTAACTGGGCGATCGATTCGAGTGGGCGCCCTTCCCGAGAGAGCGATATGCCTGCACGCAGGGACGCGGCTCGAGGCTGGGAAACTCGTGAGCGCGGGGGGCAGAGTGCTCTCGGTAGTCGGGATGGGCTCGACGCGGTCTGAGGCCCTCGCGCTCGCCTACGACGCGATTGAGAATATCGAATTCGAAGGCGCGCAATTCAGGCGCGATATCGGCGCTCGGGCCGAGAAGACTCAGGCCGCCCTGCGCGTCTCGCAGAGTGCCTACGCGCGCTCCGGTGTCGACATCGACGCGGGCAACAGCGCGGTCGAACTCATGAAGGCGGCTGTCCAGTCGACGTACGGCGAAGAGGTCATTGCGGGCATTGGGGCCTTCGGCGGTCAGTTCGATGCTTCACGCCTAAAGAGCATGCGCTCGCCCGTTCTCGTGTCTTCGACGGACGGTGTGGGCACCAAGACGAGTCTCGGCGTCGCTCTCGGTCGCCTCGCGGGGTTGGGCCAGGACATGGTCAACCACTCGATCGACGACATTCTCGTGCAGGGTGCGACGCCGCTCTTTTTCATGGACTACATCGCCGCCTCGAAACTCGATCCACGCAAGGTCGCCGAAATTGTCAGGGGGATGGCGGAGGCCTGTAGGGTGTCCGATTGTGCCCTTCTCGGCGGCGAAACCGCGGAGATGCCCGGCACCTACCGCGAGGGCGAAATGGACATCGCCGGCACCATCGTCGGGCTTGCGGAACGCTCGAAACTTCTGCCGCGCGCGGACATGGCCGAAGGCGACATTATCATCGGCCTCGCCTCCTCGGGACTCCACACGAATGGTTACTCGCTTGCACGCGCCATCGTCGCCAGCAAGGATCTCGAGGCGGTTATGCCAGAACTCGGAGAGAGCCTCGCGGATGCGCTTCTCCGCCCGCACCGCTCCTATTTGCCGGTATTGCGGCGCGCGCTCGAGGCAGAGCCTGGCATCGTAAAGGGACTCGCGCACATCACAGGCGGTGGTCTCCTCGAGAATATCCCGCGCGTGCTCCCCTCGAATCTGGACGCGCAGATCAAAGTCGGGAGCTGGAAGCTGCCGCCACTTTTCGCGCTCCTCCAGCGCTGGGGAAATATCGAAGATGATGAGATGCGCCGCGTATTCAATCTGGGCATCGGCATGGTCGCAATAATTGCCCCCTCGGATCGAGGACGTTTCCTGTCGCTTCTGCCCGAACCCGGTTTCGAGATCGGCGCGCTTGTGTCGGGGAGCGGAAAGGTGGTATTCGCATGATCCCTCTCCGCATTGTGGTGATGGCTTCTGGCGAGGGGAGCAACTTCCAGGCGCTCATCGACGCGATCGAGTCGCGCGAGGTGCGTGGGCTTAAGATTGTAGCCCTCGTGAGCGATACTCCTGGTGCACGAGCCATCGCGAGGGCGACGCGCCACGGCATCCCCTCGCACATTCTTCCCTGTCCGGAAGGAGCCCGCAGGGGGTCTTCGGCTCGCTCTGAATTCGACGCGCGGCTCGCCTCGATCGTCGCTTCCTTCCGACCGGATTTCGTCCTCATGCTCGGCTGGATGCGGCTCCTTGGGTGCAGTTTTCTCGGACAATTTCCAGGAAAAGTGATAAACTTGCACCCTGCGCTTCCCGGAGCCTTTCCTGGTACGCACGCGATCGAACGGGCCTACGAGGCATTCCATCGTGGAGAAATCGTGCGAACCGGTGTAATGCTCCACCTCGTCCCGGACGACGGAGTGGACTCGGGACCGACGCTCAAAGTCGCCGAAATATCGCTGCGCGACGGCGAGACGTTCGAAGAGTTCGAGGCGAGAGTCCATGCAAAAGAGCACCGCCTCGTCGTGGAACTTGCGCGCGAGCTTGGTCTGCGCGGTGAACTGCCCGCGCCGCATGCTCCGGTTCACGACCAAGAGCCAACAGAGAAATCCAATGCAGCTGCCGAGGTGCCGCACGCTGATGCGTCACCGCGACTTTCGCTCGAAAAGGAGTATTGATATGCCTCTCGCGTTGATTTCAGTCTATGACAAAACGGGCCTCGTTCCCTTCGCGGGTCGACTCGCCGCCAAGGGCTGGCGCTTTCTCGCCTCGGGCGGCACCGCAAAGGCGCTCCGCGATGCAGGGATAGATCCGATCGATGTGGCCGAATACACGAAATCGCCTGAACTTCTCGGCGGCAGGGTAAAGACGCTGCACCCGGCGATTCACGCGGGCATTCTCGCGCGGCCCGAACCCGCCGATCTCGACGAACTGCGTGCGCACGGCTTTGAACCGATCGACCTCGTGGTGGTGAATCTCTACCCCTTCGAGGAGACGGTGCGGAAGCTAGGCGCGGCTAGT